>NZ_JBITER010000030.1:0-54474 GCF_044455345.1 Streptomyces sp. NPDC051286
GAAGCTAAGCCTTTCAGCGCCGATGGTACTGCAGGGGGGACCCTGTGGGAGAGTAGGACGCCGCCGAACAATTATTCCGGGAAAGCCCCGCACCTTTGGTGCGGGGCTTTTCTGCGTTCACGGACAGGTGACAACCACGGCTCCTCAGGGTGAGTGCGTCGTGTGGTTGGCACGGAGTGTTGGATCAGAGCCGGCCGCTTCCCTTGAGGGCCAGGTAGGCATCGGCAAGAGCCGGGGCCAGACCGTCCGGGGTGGCGTCGACGACCACCACGCCATGGCGCTGGAGCTGCTCTGCAGTGCGCTGCCGCTGAGCTTTGGCCTGGGCCGCCGCTGCCGCCTCGTAGACCGCGTCCACTGTGCCCCGGGCCCCGGCCATCTGCTCAATGTGCGGGTCGGCCACGGCGGCCACCAGCACCGTGTGGCGCTGAGTCAGCTGGGGGAGGACGGGGAGCAGACCCTCCTCGATGGGAGCCGCGTCCAGGCTGGTGAGGAGTACGAGCAGAGAGCGACGAGGGGCGCTTGCCAGGGCAGCGGCGCCGAGTCCTCGGGCGTCCGTTTCCACCAGTTCAGGTTCGAGCGGTGCCATTGCAGTGACCATGGCCGACAAGACTTCACCTGCGGCGCGTCCCTGGACCTGGGTGCGGATCCGGCGGTCATACGCGAGCAGGTCCACACGGTCGCCGGCGCGTGTAGCGAGGGCGGTGAGGAGAAGCGTCGCGTCCATTGCAGCATCGAGGCGGGGCACATCACCGACTCGGCCTGCCGAGGTGCGGCCGGTATCAAGAACGATGAGGATGTGCCGGTCCCGCTCGGGGCGCCATGTACGGACTGCGACGGCCGATTGCCGTGCCGTTGCCCGCCAGTCGATGGAACGGGTGTCGTCGCCGGGGACATAGGCGCGGAGGCTGTCGAACTCCGTGCCTTCGCCGCGGGTGAGGACGCTGGTGCGTCCGTCCAGTTCACGGAGCCTGGCGAGGCGGGACGGCAAGTGCTTGCGGCTGGTGAACGGCGGCAGTACGCGCACCGTCCACGGAACCTGATGACTTCCCTGCCGGGCCGCCAGGCCCAGTGGCCCGTACGAGCGTACGGTGATGCGTTCGGCTCGGCGGTCGCCGCGGCGAGTGGGACGCAGGCGTGTCGTGAGGCGGCGGCGTTCACCTGCCGGGATGTCCAGCCTGTGGCGGGACGCCGCCTGTTCCGTACCTGTGAGCCAGCTGCTGGGCGGCCAGGCATCGCGGAGATGCGCGCGCAGGCGTCGACGCGACGCGTTGGTTACGGTCAGTTGCACGTCCGCACCATCGCCGAGTCGAACGGTTGTGTCACCGGATCGGGTGAACTGGAGCGTTCGCACTGGCGCGGCCAGGGCGTAGTCGCACAGAATCGCTAGAGAGAGCGGGGCATTGACTGCGAGCATGCCCGTCCAGCTCGGGGCAAGGATGCCTACAGGGAGTGACCCCAAGGCGGCGAGTAGCGCTGTTCGTCCGGTGAGGGCCACGGTCACTGCCTCATCGGGGTACGGGGACGTGGGCGAGGACTGCGGTGATGACGGAGTCAGGGGTGACTCCTTCCATCTCCGCCTCGGGGCGCAGGTGGATGCGATGGCGGAGCGTGGGGAGTGCCAGGGCTTTCACGTCGTCCGGAATGACGTAGTCACGGCCGGTCAACCAGGCCCAGGCGCGGGCCGTGGAGAGCAAGGCGGTAGCACCTCGGGGGGAGACCCCGAGGGAGAGCGAGGGGGATTCACGCGTGGCACGACAGATGTCGACGACATAGCCGGCGATCTCGGGGGAAACTGTGGTCTTGGCGACCGCGGCGCGGGCGGATTCCAGGTCTGCAGGGCCTGCGACGGGGCGGACGCCTGCTGAGACCAGGTCGCGGGGGTTGAAGCCGTCGGCATGGCGGGTCAGGACGTTGATCTCCTCGTCGCGGGACGGCAGTGGCACCGTCAGCTTGAGGAGGAAGCGATCCAGCTGGGCCTCGGGGAGGGGGTACGTGCCCTCGTACTCGACGGGATTCTGAGTGGCCGCAACCAGGAAGGGGTCCGGCAAGAGGCGGGGGGTTCCGTCGACGGTGACCTGGCGCTCCTCCATCGCTTCCAGAAGCGATGACTGCGTCTTCGGAGGAGTGCGGTTGATCTCGTCGGCCAGGAGGAGGTTGGTGAAGACCGGGCCTGGCTGGAAGGAGAACTCAGCTGTACGGGCGTCGTAGACCAGAGAGCCGGTGACGTCGCTCGGCATCAGGTCGGGGGTGAACTGGACGCGCTTGGTACCGAGCTCGAGTGAGGCGGCGAGGGCGCGGACCAAGAGGGTCTTGGCCACACCGGGTACGCCTTCCAGGAGGACGTGGCCTCTGCAGAGCAGCGCGACGACGAGGCCGGTGACGGCGGGGTCCTGGCCGACCACGGCCTTGGCGATCTCGGAGCGCAGGGCTTCCAGGGATGCGCGGGCTGCGTCGTCGTTCCCGACGGTCTCGGTTGTCCCGGCGGGCACTGGGGGCGGGGCGCTCATGAAGTGCGTACCTCTCTTTCGAGGGTGTCGAGTTGGTCTGCCAGACGGACAAGGGCGGCGTCATCGGTCGGCGCCGTGCCGAACAGCACGGCGTCGAGGCCGCCTTCGATAGTGCTGAGGCGTGCGGAGACGGCGGGAAGGAGCACCGCGGGGGAGTGAGCATTGCGGGGTGAGACCCCGAGGAGCGGGGCGATGCGGGTGCGGGTGGCGGAGCGCAACGAGGAGGCGGCCCGGTCGCGGGCGTTCGCCTTGCGGTAGAGGCGGGCGCGGCCCTCGGTGGATTCGGAGGCGCGAATGGCCACGGGCAGCCGTTCGGTGACCAGGGGGCCCAGACGACGGGCGCGCCAGATGGCGGCGAGCACGGCGGCGACCGCGAGTTGCAGGGTTCCCCACAGCCAGCCCGGCGGGATCAGGTCGGCGAAGCTGCGGTCGTTGTCGGCGTCGTCATGGCCTGTGCTGTTGTCACTGTCTCCGCCGTGCCCGGTGGCGGAGGGATCAGCGAGCGAGGGGAGGTACCAGACCAGATGTGGGCGGGACCCGAGAAGTTGCAGGGCCAGAGAGGCGTTGCCCTGGCTGTCGAGACGGCTGTTGTAGAGGAAGTCCGCGGAGCCGAGCACGATGGTGTCGCCGGAGGCCTGCTCCTGGACCACGAGCAGGGTGGGGAGACCCCCGCTGGGGTAGCAGGCGAGGGTTTCGAGGCCGTCCGCGGTGTAGCGGAAGCCTCCCGTGTCGGCGGTTCCCGCGCTGTGGGCTGCGGTCAGCAGGCACTGCGGTGCACGAGGGGCAACCGGTCCCGTGGACGTCGTGCGGACCCCGGGGACCAGTGTGTCCACGGACGGGGGACCTGGCGCGAGGAGGACAGTGTGGCCGGCCGAGTCGACGGTCGCCGCGTGGAGCTCGCTCTGCTGGCCCGGCGTCAGCAGATCGGGGGTGGTGACGAGCAGGGTCGTGTCCGGGCCGACCGCTGTGGTGGCCTCCTCGAGTGTGGTGGCCACCCGTACGGAGACGCCGCGGTCTTTGAGGAGTTCGGCGACGGCCAGGCTTCCGTGCTGATCGGCCGAGCGGGGGTCGAGCCGGCCGTGCTGGGCACCGGAGTGTGCGGTGGCCAGGACGATTCCGGCTGCTATGAGAAGGAGAAGAGCGAGCACCGGGCCGCGGGTGCGGGTCCAGACCTGGCGCGGGGTGGGGGAGATCGAGGTGGGGGGCGCGGTGGAGGTGGCAGTGGGCGCGGTCATTCGGCCGCTCCCTGGGCCGGGGCGGTCAGCAGCGGCTTGGCGTTTTCGAGGTCGAGGTCGAGGTCTCGCACCGTCAGATACGCCTGCCTGTCGGTGTTCCGGCCGCCGTACGTGATGGCGTCGAACTCCCGGGCGGAGGCGCGGAGGGGCAGCGCGTGCGCCGGCAGCGAGTGGCCTGCCTCGGTGGCGGCTTCGTCCGCGGTGCGGCCGGGGCGGGGGTCGAGCAGGGCGCGCTCCTCCAGCGAGCGGACGATGGCGCGCATGCGTTCCTGGACGGCCTCGTCCCAGCGGTGGGCGGCAGCGTGTGCCTCGGCGGCGGTCCGGTGTTCGGCGGCGCTGCGGGGGCTCTCGTCGAACAGGGCGTCGGTGGGGCGGGCGGTGCGTTGCGGGGTGCCCAGCCGCCACCAGAGGGCGGCGGCCAGAGCGATGACGACCAGTGAGAGGACGATCAGCCCGAGCGGTCCGCCGGGTGCGGTGTTCGAGGCTGCGGAGAAGAGATCGCCGAGCCACGCCCAGAGGCGGTCGAGACCGCGTTGGAGGAGGTTCGGGTCGCTCTCGTGGTACATCGGTTTGGACAGTTCGTGCCTCGCCGCCTCGCGGGCGGGCACGCGTGGAGTGTCCACCGGTATGTCGCTGCTCGCGTGGATCAGCAGTCGTGCTGTTGTCGCGCCCCCCGCCCCCGACACAGCATCAGCTCCTGGAGTCGTAGCCGGGCAGGCCTGCGGCCCGGGCGAGTTCGAGATCGAGTGCCTCGCGACGGATGCGCTGGTCCACGTAGAGCAGGGCCATCACACCGGCGGAGAGCGGGTAGGTGATCGTCGAGATGATCACCTCGCCGATACCGGAGATGATCAGGAATGGCCAGCCGAAGTCGGTGGGCTTCCCAGTGAGGAACGCTCCCATCCCGTTGCCGTCCACGACGATCGCGATGATGCCGAACGGGATCGCGATGATCAGGGTCACGATGAGTGTCAGCAGCGAGGTGAGGATCAGGATGCCGAACGTCCGCCACCAGGCGCCCCGCACCAGTTTCGCGGAGCGGCGCATCGAGACGGTGATCGACTGCCGCTCCAGCATCAGTGCCGGCGGGGCGAGGCAGAAGCGGACCATCAGCCAGATGATGACGGCGGTGGCTGCCAGGAATCCGAGGAGGGCGAGAGCGACGCCGGCGGCGGAGCCGATCAGCACGCCCGGGAGCACGCCCACCGCCATGATGGCGACGGTCATCAGGGTCAGGAGCAGGGTCAGGCCGAGCAACTGAAGGAGGCGGGGTCGGGCCTCGGTCCACGCTTCGGAGAGCGTGACGGAACGGCCCACCACGGAACGGCTGATCACGATGGTGAGCACGGAGGTGGTGAAGAGCGTCGCGATCAGGGTGACGAGCGTCGACGGCGCGCTGTAGATCAGGCTCGACTGCATGGAGTCGGCGGCCTGGCGGAGTGCCTCCGCGCCGGTTGCGTTCGGGTCGATCGAGGCGGGTTCTGGCAGCAGATAGCGCTGCACGAGGATGATCGTGACCTGGGCGATGACGGAGACAGTGAGGGTGATGCCGAGAACCGTGCGCCAGTGGGCGCGCATCGTGGACACCGCACCGTCGAGGATCTCTCCGACGCCGAGTGGGCGGAGCGGGATGACTCCGGGCTTCGCGGCGGCGGGAGGCTGAGCCCAGCCGACTGCCTGCGGCCTGCCGCCCCAGCCGGGGTCGGGTGGCGGTGCGCCGGGGCCGGAGGGGCCCGGTGGGGACCACTGCCCTGCCGGTGGTTGCGTGGAAGACCAGTTTCCCGCAGGGCCGCTGCCGTCGATGGGCTCGGACGGCCGGGGGACGCCCGCCTCCTGGCCGTCGGAGGGGGCGGATCCGGGCGAGGCCCAGCCCGGAGTGTCGTTCATTCTCGCTCCTTCACGGTCCTGTCCGCTCATCGGGGCGGCAGGTTGGCAGCCATCGTGCCACGCGTTGCTCCGGTACGGGCCAGGTGCTCCATCACCGTCTTACCTTCATGTGGGGGCGGCTCACGGTGCAGACTGGGCGGATGGCTGATCAGGACGCGCAATCGCCGGTGGGCATCGAGCCTTCCGCGCTTCCCTCCATCCGCTGGGCCGAGCCCCCGGAAGGCCCCGCAGTGGCGCTTCTCGACCAGACGCGGTTGCCCGCGGATGAGGTCGAGCTGCTGTGTACGGATGTGCCGTCACTGGTGTGGGCCATTCAGACGCTGGCCGTGCGCGGGGCGCCGCTGCTGGGCATTGCGGGGGCCTACGGGGTCGCTCTGGCCGCGGCCCGGGGTGACGACATGGCAGAGGCTTCTGGGCTGTTGGCGCGGGCGCGGCCCACCGCGGTGAACCTCGGGTACGGCGTGCGGCGTGCGGCGCAGGCCTACTGGGCAGCGCTGGATAAGGGCGAGGACGCGCAGCGGGCGGCCGCGGTGGCCTTGGCGGAGGCCGAGGCGCTGCACCGGGAGGATGCCGAGGCCAGTCGGCGCATGGCGCAGTACGGGCTCGGGCTCCTCGAAGAGCTGCTGCCCGGCGGCGGGCATCAGCTTCTGACCCACTGCAATTCGGGGGCGCTCGTCTCGGGCGGTGAGGGCACGGCCTTTGCTGTGGCGCTCGGGGCGCACCGGGCCGGACAGCTGCGACGGCTCTGGGTGGACGAGACGCGGCCGCTGCTTCAGGGGGCCCGGCTGACCGCGTACGAGGCGGGGCGCCATGGGATGGCGTACAGCTTGCTCACGGACAATGCCGCAGGTTCGCTTTTTGCCGCGGGGGAGGTGGATGCCGTGCTCATTGGGGCCGATCGCATTGCTGCGGACGGGTCCGTGGCGAACAAGGTCGGCAGTTATCCGCTGGCGGTGCTTGCCAAATACCACCACGTGCCGTTCATTGTGGTGGCGCCGACCACGACCGTGGATCTGCAGACCCCGGACGGGGCATCGGTCATCGTGGAGCAGCGCCCCGGGAGGGAAGTGACGGAGCTCACATTGCCCCAGGGTGGGGTGGGTGGGGAAGCGGGCGGACTGACTGTCGCACCGCTGGGAGCCCAGGCATACAACCCCGCATTCGACATCACGCCGCCGGAACTGATCACGGTGATCGTCACGGAGGAGGGCACAGTTTCCCCGGTCACGGGGGTCGGGCTGGCAGAGCTGTGTGCCAGATCATCGCAGGTAACGATTAGCTAATGGGATGATGTCGATTATGAAGGGACGCGTCCTTGTCGTCGACGACGACACCGCACTGGCCGAGATGCTCGGGATTGTGCTGCGTGGTGAAGGGTTTGAGCCGTCGTTCGTAGCGGACGGCGACAAGGCACTTGCCGCATTTCGAGAGGCCAAGCCGGACCTGGTCCTGCTCGATCTCATGCTGCCCGGACGGGACGGCATCGAGGTCTGCAGGTTGATCAGGGCCGAGTCGGGTGTGCCGATTGTCATGCTCACCGCCAAGAGTGACACCGTTGATGTGGTGGTGGGCCTGGAGTCAGGGGCCGACGACTACATCGTCAAGCCGTTCAAACCGAAGGAGTTGGTTGCCCGGATCAGGGCACGTCTGCGCAGGTCCGAGGAGCCGGCACCGGAACAGCTGACCATCGGAGACCTGGCCATCGATGTGGCCGGTCACTCGGTGAAGCGGGACGGGCAGTCGATCGCCCTGACTCCGCTGGAGTTCGACCTGCTGGTCGCGCTCGCCCGCAAGCCGTGGCAGGTCTTCACCCGTGAGGTGCTGCTCGAGCAGGTGTGGGGATACCGCCACGCCGCCGACACCCGGCTGGTGAATGTGCATGTCCAGCGGCTGCGTTCCAAGGTCGAGAAGGATCCGGAACGGCCGGAGATCGTGGTGACCGTCCGAGGCGTCGGCTACAAGGCCGGACCGAGCTGACGTGTCCCTGGGTAGCGCTGCCCCGAAGCCCGGGGAGCCGGGAGTCCGTACGGGGCGGGCTACCGGTTCCGGACGCAGGACGTCCGCGTTCGGACGTCTTCTGCAGGGCGGCCGGTTGTTCCACGACCGGGCGCCCGGCGGTCCTGTGCCGCGACTGCTGATGCGCTGGGTGCGGCGTCCGCTGCTGCCCGCCGTCCGGCTGTGGCGGCGCAACCTGCAGCTGCGGGTCGTCGCGGGCACGCTGCTCATGTCTCTCGGTGTCGTGCTGCTGCTCGGCCTGGTCGTGATCGGGCAGGTCCGCAACGGCCTGCTCGACGCGAAGGGCAAGGCTGCCCAGACGCAGGCCGCCGGCGGTTTCGCGGCGGCCCAGGACAAGGCGAATGCTCCGCTCACCCCCGGTGGGCAGGACGGTGACGCCGGGGACGGTTCGACCGCCAACAACTCGTGGCGGACGGAGCTCGTCGACCAGCTCGCCAGCGGCGGCAAGAACGCCTTCAACGTGATGGCGCTCAGCGCCGACGAGGGCAGCCGTGCGCCGCGCGGCTCGGGCAGTGTCGAAGCGGCCAGCATTCCGCAGAGCCTGCGGGAGGCGGTAGACAAGGGGCCCGGCGCGTTCCAGACGTACTCCCTCATCCGGTATGCGAACGGGCAGGAGTCGCAGCCCGGGCTTGTCGTCGGCAAGCGTCTCTACGACATCGACCACAACCCGTACCAGCTCTACTACCTCTTCCCGCTGACGCAGGAGGAAAAGTCCCTGACCCTGGTCAAGGGCACGCTGGCGACCGCTGGACTGTTCGTGGTCGTGCTGCTCGGCGCCATCGCCTGGTTCGTGGTGCGGCAGGTCGTCACCCCCGTACGGATGGCTGCGGGGATCGCCGAGCGGCTCTCCGCGGGCAGGCTCCAGGAGCGCATGAAGGTCACCGGCGAGGACGACATCGCCCGGCTCGGTGAGGCCTTCAACAAGATGGCCCAGAACCTTCAGCTGAAGATCCAGCAGCTGGAGGAGCTCTCCCGGATGCAGCGACGCTTCGTCTCGGACGTCTCGCACGAGCTGCGGACGCCGCTCACGACCGTACGGATGGCCGCCGATGTCATCCATGAGGCACGCGTCGACTTCGATCCGGTGACCGCGCGCTCCGCTGAACTGCTCGGCGATCAGCTCGACCGGTTCGAGTCGCTGCTCTCCGACCTGCTGGAGATCAGCCGGTTCGACGCGGGTGCCGCCGCGCTGGAGGCCGAACCGATCGACCTGCGGCAGGTCGTCCGGCGCGTGATCGGCGGCGCCGAGCCGCTCGCCGACCGCAAGGGCACCCGGATCCGGGTGGTCGGCGACGAGCTGCCGGTGATCGCGGAGGCCGACGCGCGGCGGGTCGAGCGCGTGCTGCGCAATCTTGTCGTCAACGCCGTCGAGCACGGTGAGGGCCGGGACGTCGTGGTGCGGATGGGGGTGGCCGGAGGCGCGGTCGCCGTCGCCGTCCGGGACTACGGCGTGGGACTCAAGCCCGGCGAGGCGACCCGGGTCTTCAACCGGTTCTGGCGCGCCGACCCGGCGCGCGCACGGACGACCGGTGGCACCGGCCTCGGACTGTCGATCGCTGTCGAGGACGCCCGGCTGCACGGCGGCTGGCTGCAGGCATGGGGCGAGCCGGGCGGCGGTTCACAGTTCCGGCTGACGCTGCCGCGTACGGCGGACGAGCCGCTGCGCGGCTCCCCGATACCGCTGGAGCCCGAGGACTCGCGACGCAACCGGGAGAACCGGGAGCTGACCGCTGACGTCGGTACGACCGGGAGCGAGCACCGGCTCACGGCGGTGCCGACCCAGCCGGGCGGCGCGGACCGTTCGCCACTGCCTGTACCCGCGCGCGCCCCCGCGGCTCCCCGGACGGCGCCGACGTCGGTGAATCCGGCCGCCCTGCCGGGCAATGGTGCCCGTGTGGTCGCCCGCCCCGCCGAGGACCGGCCGGGCGACACCATCGACTCTGCTGCGCAGGACCCGGATCGGGAGGACACGACTCGTGGGCGCTGACCGTCGTGAGGGCGGCCGTGGACGTGCGGTGGGGATGATCGCTCTGCTGGGATGCGGCGTCGTGCTGCTGTCCGCGTGCGGCTCGATGCCCGTCACCGGGGACATCAAGGCGGTCGACGCCTCGCAGCCCGGCGACTCCCAGGTACAGGTGTACGCGGTGGCGCCCCGCGAAAACGCCACTCCGGCTGAGGTGGTCGACGGCTTCCTGGAGTCCATGACCAGTGACGACCCAGGCTTCCGGACGACCCGGAAGTACCTGACGAAGGAGGCGTCGCGCACCTGGAAGCCGAGCGCGTTCACCACGGTGCTCTCCAAGGCGCCGAACCGGAGCCCGCGCCCGGTCCGCGACAGCGACCGCAGCAGTACGGAGCTCACCTTCACGCTGACCGGCGAGAAGGTGGCGACGGTGGACGCGCAGAGCGCCTACCAGCCCGTCGTGCCGACGGGCTTCAACCGGAGCCTGCACCTGGTGCAGCAGAACGGCAGCAAGGAGTGGCGCATCGACTTCGTGCCGGACGGCCTGCTGCTCGGCCAGTCCGACTTCAAGCGGCTCTACCGCTCCGTCAACAAGTACTACTTCGCCACCGGGCCCGCGGCAGATCAGTCGACGCTGGTCGCCGACCCTGTCTATGTGCGCAACCGGACGGATCCGATCACGGGGATGGACACCGTGACACAGACGATCCGCAGTCTCGTCGAGGGACCGACCAACTGGCTGCGGCCGGTGGTCGATTCCCGCTTCCCCACCGGTACGGTCCTGCGTAAGGGCGTCACCGCGCTGGCGCCCGACGACCGCAACGTACTGAAGGTTCCGCTCAACAAGAAGGTGGACGGCGTCGGGCAGCGCGCCTGCCGCATGATGGCCTCTCAAGTGATGTACACCGTGCGCGATCTGACGTCCGCACGGGTCGAGCAGGTCGAGCTGCAGCGGTCTGACGGTTCGTCGCTCTGTGTCCTGGGCTCGGGCCAGGCGGAGGAGTTCGCTCCGGACGGTTCCTCGGGTGGCCCCGACAGCCAGTACTTCGTCGATGACAACGGGCATGTCCAGCGCATCCCGGGGAGCACCAAGGGCAGCGGTGATCCGGAACCGGTGGCCGGCCCGCTCGGTGACGGACCGGTGCGGATGAGCACGGTCGGCGTGGCCCGCGACGAGCAGCTGGCGGCGGCGGTCTCACAGGACAGCGCGTCTCTGTACGTCGCCTCCGTCGTTTCGGCGGGCGAGCTTCCCGAGCCTGCCGTGACCAGCAAGGCGAAGAAGTCGGAGGACCGGTTGTCGGCGCCCAGTTGGGACGGGCGGGGTGATCTCTGGGTGGCGGACCGGAATCCGGATGATCGTCGGCTGCTGCGGCTGGCCGGCGGTACGGGCGAGCCGTCGAACGTCAGGGTGCCGGACCTGGGCGGCGCACGGATCGAGGCGCTGCGGCTGTCGGCGGACGGTGTCCGGATCGCGCTGCTGCTGACCGAGGACGGCCACACCACGTTGAAGATCGGCCGGATCGAGCGCCAGGGGGATCCAGGCCCCCGGCAGGACGTCTCCGTCGTGGAGCTGCGGAAGGCCGCGCCGCAGCTGGCGGACGTGACCGCGATGTCCTGGTCGGGCCGGAGCCGCCTCGTGGTGGTCGGCAAGGAGCAGGGCGGCGTACAGCAGGTGCGCTATGTCCAGGCGGACGGTTCGGCACCGCCGTCGGGTGTGCTGCCCGGGGCGAATCAGGTGTCGTCGGTCGCGGCGGCGGACGACGAGCAGCTGCCGCTGATGGCGGACACCGAGGACGACGGGATAGTGAAGCTGTCACCGGGGGACAACTGGCAGACGGTGCTCAAGAAGGGCTCGTCGCTGGTCTATCCGGGCTGAGCCCCGGCCCGGGGAGTCCCCGGGCCAACGGTGCCGGGTGCCCGGGACCAACCCTGATCGCGTGGTGACGGTGACGGACGCTCCCTCCCGTTCGGGACGGCTGCGTTTTCCACAGGGGTGGCCGGGTTCGTGCTGCGGGCGCACAGTGGAGTCATGCGGGGGTGGTGGCGGGAGATCGCCGGTCTGGTCCTGCCTGTGGCCTGCAGTGGCTGCGGCGGACCGCGGGCCGAGCTGTGCGAGGACTGCCGGGCGGCGCTTCACGGAGCGGCGCCGCGACGGGTGAGGCCGGCACCGGAGCCGGCCGGGCTGCCGATGGTGCATGCCGCCGCGGCATACGAGAACGCGGTACGGGCCACGCTCCTGGCCCATAAGGAGCGTGGCGTACTAGGACTGTCGCGGGAGCTCGGCAGGGCGCTGGCGGGGGCGGTAAGGGCCGGGACGGGGCAGGTGAGTGGTCGGCCGGGACCCCTGCTGCTCGTGCCGGTGCCGTCGGCGCGGCGGGCGGTGGCGGCGCGCGGGCACGATCCGACGCGCAGGATCGCGCTGTCGGCAGCGGGCGAGCTGCGGCGCGATGGTGTGCGGGCGCAGGTGGCATCAGTACTGCGGCAACGGCGGCCGGTGGCCGATCAATCGGGGCTCGGCGCCCGGCAGCGGCAGGAGAATCTGGCGGGCGCGCTGGAGGTGGTGGCCGGTGGTGAGCGGCTGCTTGCGGCCGAACGGGTGGTGCTCGTGGACGACCTTCTGACGACCGGGGCCTCGCTGGCCGAGGCGGCACGCGCGCTCGACGCGGCGGGCCTGCGCGAAGACAAGGGTCCCGGAATGCGGCAGGCGGCCGTTGTTGCAGCATCTCCGTCCGCCTTCGAAATAAACCGGAACTGCCGATGAACTTTCATCGTTGCAGGTAGTGAGTGGGTAAAGACCCCTGAACGGAGGTACGTGCGGGTAGCGGGTGCCGACATCCGGCCGAGCAGGCTATGTTCGGTGGTGAGGAATGGTGAATGCCGGACCTCGACGAATGCACCCCAAGGTTTCGGGCAGGTAACTCACCGGTAGCCCAGAAGCTGAAAAGTCGGTGGGGTGGAGGCCTCCCGGATGGGGGAGGAGGAGGTCGAAGCCACCGAGTCCGCGGCTCCGGCGATCACCGGAGCCTGGTGCAAAAGGGAGATGCTCCGCCGCGGAGCGGAGCGATCCGGGAACGGAGTTCTGCGTGGACATCGTCGTCAAGGGCCGCAAGACCGAGGTGCCCGAGCGGTTCCGCAAGCACGTGGCCGAGAAGCTGAAGCTGGACAAGATCCAGAAGTTCGACGGCAAGGTGATCAGCCTCGACGTCGAGGTGTCCAAGGAGCCAAACCCCCGTCAGGCCGACCGTTCCGACCGGGTGGAGATCACGCTTCGCTCGCGGGGACCGGTCATTCGTGCGGAAGCGGCCGCAGCCGACCCCTACGCAGCGCTGGACCTGGCCACCGGCAAGCTGGAGGCGCGGCTGCGCAAGCAGCACGACAAGCGCTACAGCCGCCGGGGCAACGGCCGGATTCCCGCTGCCGAAGTCGCCGAGACCGTGCCGGGTGCGGCGTCGTTCAACAGCGAGGGTGGCCTGGCCGGCGAGGGCGCGGCACAGTCCGTACCCACCACCAGGATCGGCTCGCTCGAGGTGCAGGGCGAAGGGCCGCTGGTGATGCGCGAGAAGACGCACATCGCGGCACCGATGCTGCTCGATCAGGCGCTCTACGAGATGGAGCTGGTCGGGCACGACTTCTATCTGTTCGTCGATGCCGAGACGAAGGAACCCAGTGTCGTCTACCGACGGCACGCCTACGACTACGGTGTCATTCATCTGAGGACCGACCCGCTGGCCGCTGACGAGGCGGGCGGCGCGGGCGGTGCGCTCGGCGGCTGACGCCACGCATCGGTGGTGCCCCTGGGGGCGTAATCACGCCACCAGGGGCACCCGAGTGGGACCACAGAACCACCGCTCTGACGTCCAGGCATGGAATCATGACGTCCCAAGCCAAACGGTGCTCTGTGAGGTGCCGTTGGCGGACAGCTCGTGAACTTCAGGCCGTGGCCTTCAGGGGGAGGAACGATGGCGGACACCTTCGGGCCCGTGCGCGATGCGAATGATGCCGACGACACTGCCTGTGCCGACTCCGGCGCGGACGCGGAGAGTTCCCGCAAGGAGCCGATCCGCGTCCTGGTGGTGGATGACCATGCACTCTTCCGCAGAGGTCTGGAGATCGTCCTCGCCCAGGAGGAGGACATCCAGGTCGTCGGCGAGGCGGGTGACGGGGCGGAGGCCGTCGACAAGGCGGCCGACCTGCTGCCCGACATCGTGCTGATGGACGTACGGATGCCCAAGCGCGGCGGCATCGAGGCCTGCACCTCCATCAAGGAGGTAGCCCCCAGCGCGAAGATCATCATGCTGACGATCAGTGACGAGGAGGCCGACCTCTACGACGCGATCAAGGCGGGCGCCACCGGCTATCTCCTCAAGGAGATCTCCACCGGCGAGGTGGCCACGGCGATCCGCGCGGTGGCCGACGGGCAGTCCCAGATCAGCCCGTCCATGGCGTCCAAATTGCTCACCGAATTCAAGTCGATGATCCAGCGGACCGACGAGCGCAGGCTGGTGCCGGCGCCGCGGCTCACCGACCGGGAGCTCGAAGTCCTCAAACTGGTTGCCACGGGCATGAACAATCGCGATATCGCGAAGGAACTGTTCATTTCCGAGAACACCGTGAAGAACCACGTCCGCAACATTCTGGAGAAGCTGCAGCTGCACTCCAGGATGGAAGCAGTGGTCTATGCCATGCGGGAGAAGATCCTGGAGATCAGGTGAATCCGGTGCTCCGCTACAGCCGGGTCAGCCGAGGGCGCGGGCGACTTCCTGGCTGAGCGCCTCGCGCAGCTCCGGTGCGTCCACTCGTTCCACCCGGACCGCCGTGCAGCCGACCCAGGCCGCCGCCTCCACGAGCGCCACGGCCATCGGTGCCACGGCCTGCCTGCCTGCCAGGGACACCTGCCGAGCGACCAGAGTCGTGCCCTCGCGCGCCGGATCGACCCGGCCCTGGAGCTTTCCGCCCGCCAGCAGCGGCATCGCGAAATAGCCATGAATCCGCCTGGGCCTGGGGACGTACGCCTCCAGGCGGTGGGTGAAGCCGAAGATCCGCTCCGTCCGCGCCCGCTCCCAGATCAGTGAGTCGAACGGCGACAGCAGCGTCGTACGGTGCCGCCCGCGCGGCTCCGCAGCCAGTGCCGCCGGGTCGGCCCAGGCGGGCTTCGCCCAGCCCTCCACCGTCACCGGCACCAGCCCGGAGTCCGCCACCACCGCGTCGAACTGCTCGGCCTTCAGCCGGTGGTAGTCGGCGATGTCCGTACGGGTGCCGACTCCCAGGGACTGCCCGGCGAGCGCGACCAGCCGGCGCAGACATTCCGTGTCGTCCAGATCGTCGTGCAGCACGGCATCGGGCAGCGCACGCTCCGCGAGGTCGTACACCCGCTTCCAGCCGCGCCGCTCGGTGCACACCACTTCGCCGTACATCAGGGCCCGCTCGACGGCGACCTTCGACGCCGACCAGTCCCACCACTCCCCGCCGTTCTTCGCCCCGCCCAGCTCCGTCGCCGTCAGCGGTCCCTCGGCGCGCAGCTGCTTGATCACCGTGTCGTACGCCCCGTCGGGCAGATCCTGGTTCCACTGCGGGCGCGCGCGGTAGGAGCGGCGGCGGAACGCGAAGTGCGGCCACTCCTCGACCGGCAGGATGCACGCCGCGTGCGACCAGTACTCGAAGGTGCGGCCACCCGACCAGTACGCGTCCTCGATCGTGCGGCGGCCGACGGCGCCGAGGCGCGCGTACGGAATCAGCTCGTGCGAACGGGCCAGCACCGAGATCGTGTCGAGCTGTACGGCGCCGAGGTGCCGCAGCACGCCCGGCACCCCCGCCCGGCGGTCCGGTGCCCCGAGGAGGCCCTGGGCGCGCAAGGCGATCCTGCGCGCCTGGTCGGCGGAGAGTTCGGCAGCGGGAGGCGGCACAGGCGTCATGGACCGAACCCTAGAGGGCCGCACTGACATTCGTTCACGGAGCGGTGGACCGGTCCGTGCGGCCGGAGGCGGGGACGCCGGCGGGGGACTTCGCCGGCAGATACGGGTGGACGCCCGGCAGGCCCAGATCGGACGGGAGCAGTGCACCGACCCAGGTGTCCCGCCGCACGCCCTTGTTCAGCAGACCCGAGCGCTGATCGCCCTCCAGGCGGAAGCCCGCCCGCTGCGCCACGGCCCGCGAGGGCGTATTGCCGACCTCGGCCCGCCACTCCAGCCGGTCCCCGCCGAGCGCGGTGAATGTCCAGTGAGCGGCAGCCCGTACCGCCTCCGTCGTATAGCCGAGACCACGGTGCTCCCTCGCCGTCCAGAACCCCACCTCGTACGTGCCCGGCAGCGTGCGCCGGTCGATGCCGAGTGCACCGGTCAGAACCCC
Source organism: Streptomyces sp. NPDC051286 (assembly GCF_044455345.1). Lineage (NCBI taxonomy): Bacteria > Bacillati > Actinomycetota > Actinomycetes > Kitasatosporales > Streptomycetaceae > Streptomyces > Streptomyces sp. NPDC051286. The sequence continues at coordinate 15,954 of NZ_JBITER010000030.1, forward strand.
GCTGTCGCGCCGCACCACCGCGAAGTTGTACATGGAGTCGTCCTGCCAGCCGCCGGGGGACAGGTTCTCCGTGAAGAGTTCGGCGTCGGCCCGGCTGTACGGGGAGGGGACGACCGTCCAGCGCTGGATGTCCGGGTCCTGACAGGCGGCGTACACCTCGTCCGCGTCGCTCCGGCGAAAGGGGCGCAGCAGCAGACGTTCGGTGGTGAGAGTGATCGGCTCCATGTACGGATTCTGGTGAGGGTGCCCACGGTGATGCGACCAGTTTTCGCGCTTCCCGGCACCTTCCGAGTCCTCCATCCGTTGACTCGTGAGGGCACAGCGGGCTCAACGCGGCGGCAGCCCTCCCGGCGCGGCGGGGTCCTCGCTTACGATGGCCGTTGCGGTGGGGCTCACCTGCCGTGCCCGTGCCAGCGTCCATCACACGACCCAGTGCCAGGCCCGACCGGCAAGGAGACCAGCCTCAGTGTCCGTCTTCAACAAGCTCATGCGTGCAGGCGAAGGCAAGATCCTGCGCAAACTGCACCGCATCGCGGACCAGGTCAGCTCCATCGAAGAGGACTTCGTCAACCTCTCCGACGCCGAGCTGCGGGCCCTCACCGACGAGTACAAGGAACGGTACGCGGACGGCGAGAGCCTGGACGACCTGCTCCCCGAGGCATTCGCGACGGTCCGTGAGGCCGCCAAGCGAGTACTCGGACAGCGCCACTACGACGTCCAGATGATGGGTGGCGCGGCGCTGCACCTCGGCTATGTGGCCGAGATGAAGACCGGTGAGGGCAAGACCCTCGTCGGCACCCTGCCCGCGTATCTCAACGCGCTCTCCGGCAAGGGCGTGCACCTGATCACGGTCAATGACTATCTGGCCGAGCGCGACTCCGAGATGATGGGCCGGGTCCACAAGTTCCTGGGCCTGACCGTCGGCTGCATCCTCGCGAACATGACGCCGGCGCAGCGACGTGAGCAGTACGCCTGCGACATCACGTACGGCACGAACAACGAGTTCGGCTTCGACTACCTTCGCGACAACATGGCGTGGTCCGCGGACGAGCTCGTCCAGCGCGGCCACAACTTCGCGGTGGTCGACGAGGTCGACTCGATCCTCGTCGACGAGGCCCGTACGCCGCTGATCATCTCCGGCCCGGCCGATCAGGCGACCAAGTGGTACGGCGACTTCGCCAAGCTGGTCACGCGCCTCAAGAAGGGCGAGGCGGGCAATCCGCTCAAGGGCATCGAGGAGACCGGCGACTACGAGGTCGACGAGAAGAAGCGGACCGTCGCGATCCACGAGCCCGGTGTCGCGAAGGTCGAGGACTGGCTCGGCATCGACAATCTCTACGAGTCGGTGAACACCCCGCTCGTCGGATACCTCAACAACGCCATCAAGGCCAAGGAACTCTTCAAGAAGGACAAGGACTACGTCGTCATCGACGGCGAAGTCATGATCGTCGACGAGCACACCGGCCGTATCCTCGCCGGCCGCCGCTACAACGAGGGCATGCACCAGGCGATCGAGGCGAAGGAAGGGGTGGACATCAAGGACGAGAACCAGACCCTTGCCACGATCACCCTGCAGAACTTCTTCCGCCTCTACAGCAAGCTGTCCGGCATGACCGGTACGGCGATGACCGAGGCCGCCGAGTTCCACCAGATCTACAAGCTCGGCGTCGTGCCGATCCCGACGAACCGGCCGATGGTCCGCGCCGACCAGTCGGACCTGATCTACCGGACCGAGGTCGCGAAGTTCGCCGCGGTCGTCGACGACATCGCCGAGAAGCACGAGAAGGGCCAGCCGATCCTGGTCGGCACCACCTCGGTCGAGAAGTCCGAGTACCTCTCGCAGCAGCTCTCCAAGCGCGGTGTGCAGCACGAGGTCCTCAACGCCAAGCAGCACGACCGTGAGGCGACGATCGTTGCCCAGGCCGGCCGCAAGGGCGCGGTCACGGTGGCGACGAACATGGCCGGCCGCGGTACGGACATCAAGCTCGGCGGCAACCCCGACGACCTCGCCGAGGCGGAGCTGCGCCAGCGCGGTCTCGACCCCGTCGAGCACGTCGAGGAGTGGGCGGCCGCACTGCCCGCCGCGCTGGAGAAGGCCGAGGAGGCCGTCAGGGCGGAGTTCGAAGAGGTCAAGGGGCTCGGCGGGCTGTACGTCCTCGGTACGGAGCGGCACGAGTCGCGGCGTATCGACAACCAGCTGCGCGGTCGTTCCGGCCGTCAGGGCGACCCGGGCGAGTCCCGCTTCTACCTGTCGCTCGGCGACGACCTGATGCGGCTGTTCAAGGCGCAGATGGTCGAGCGCGTGATGTCGATGGCGAACGTGCCGGACGATGTGCCGATCGAGAACAAGATGGTGACGCGGGCGATCGCGTCGGCGCAGTCGCAGGTCGAGCAGCAGAACTTCGAGACGCGTAAGAACGTCCTGAAGTACGACGAGGTGCTCAACCGGCAGCGCGAGGTCATCTACGGCGAGCGTCGTCGCGTCCTGGAGGGCGAGGACCTGCAGGAGCAGATCCGCCACTTCATGGACGACACCATCGACGACTACATCCGGCAGGAGACCGCCGAAGGCTTCGCCGAGGAGTGGGACCTCGACCGGCTGTGGGGCGCGTTCAAGCAGCTCTACCCGGTGAAGGTCACCGTCGAAGAGCTGGAGGACGCGACCGGGGACCGGGCCGGCATCACCGCCGAGTTCATCGCGGAGTCCATCAAGGACGACATCCACGAGCAGTACGACGAGCGCGAGAAGCAGCTCGGCTCGGACATCATGCGTGAGCTGGAGCGGCGCGTCGTGCTGTCCGTACTGGACCGCAAGTGGCGTGAGCACCTCTACGAGATGGACTACCTCCAGGAGGGCATCGGCCTCCGGGCCATGGCGCAGAAGGACCCGCTGGTCGAGTACCAGCGCGAGGGCTTCGACATGTTCAACGCCATGATGGAGGGCATCAAGGAGGAGTCCGTCGGCTACCTGTTCAACCTGGAGGTCCAGGTCGAACAGCAGGTCGAGGAGGTTCCGGTGCAGGATGCGGCCGAGCGGACCTCGCTGGCCAAGGAGGACGCCACGGTTCCGGCTGCGGCGCGCCCGGAGATCCGCGCCAAGGGGCTCGACGCTCCGCAGCGGCCGGACCGGCTGCACTTCTCCGCCCCCACGGTGGACGGGGAGGGCGGTGTCGTCGAGGGCGACTTCGCCAACGGTGACGGTGGGGCCGGGGCGGAGTCGGACGGGCTCACCCGGGCGGAGCGGCGCAAGGCGCAGAAGAGCGGTGGCGGGGGGCGGCGCCGCAAGAAGTAGATGCGGCTGCGCCTGCGTCCTGCGGGCGTGAGTTTGCCTTGTACGGCGGCTGGGGCCGGGCACCGAGGGGTGTCCGGCCCCAGCCGTGTGCGGGGGCGGGCTGGGGCGCCGGGGTCGCCCGGCGGCCGTTCTGCCCTCATGGGCGGGACGGGCCGGAAGGGCCCGCTGGTGCAAGCCCCTCCGCGGGGGCCGGGGCCTGTCCTGGGGCGTGAAGCGCCGGACGGGCTCGGGGACCGCAGTGGGGGTCGCGCTGTGCCGCGAGTGGCGGGTGCCGAGGTCTCCCCTCAGCTGCCGGACTTGGTGCCGCCCAGCTCTACCGCGGCGCAGCGCCAGCGCAGGTCCGGGCCCTGTTCCAGCCGGAAGGCCATGGCGCGTACCTCTTCGCCCGCCGCGATGCTCGCGCACGCTTCCACCACTCCCGGTGCGGGCTGGGCGCCGTGGCAGCGGCGTACCACCGGGCGGGCCCCGCGGGCCCTGAGCGGGGTTGCCGGGGCGAGTTCGGCCAGTTGGTCGTAGGCCTCGCCGATCGTGTGGCCGAGCATCCAGTGGACCGGTCGCTGGCCGCTGAGAACCGCAAGGAGGCGTTCCGCGAACCAGTGGTGCGGGCGCATTCGCTGCGCTGTCCGGCGACGCTGCGCCGGTACGGCTTCGGGCCTGCGCTGGTCGTGACGTCCGGCGGGCCGTGTCCTGTTCACGCTCATCGTTCATTGCCCCCGTTGATCCGAGGCCCGGTTGTCTACCGGGCAGTAACTTCTGCTGGGGATCTTCTACGGCGGTGGCGTACGCGGCCGCAAGCACCGTCGGGGCGCCGGGTGCGGCCCCAGAGGTTCACCTATCCGGGTGACGGGCGCGGTGTCGCAAGGTGCGTGGGGGCGGTGTGAGGGGTGAATTGTGCGCGCGGGGTGGACGGGCCGGCGGTCGTACCCGTAACCCCGATGGGGGACGTCGCACGTATCCTGAGAGCGTCTTCCGACTACGAAAGCGGCCAGCCATGCGCGTGTACGTCCCCCTGACCCTCTCCGGTCTCGCAGCGGCGCACCGGGCGGGCGAGGTCGGCCCCGGTCCGCTGACCGCGTACGCAGTCACTCCCGCGCTCCGCGAGTGGTACGTCTCCGACGACATCGAGGAGCTGGAGTACGCGGCGCTCAACCGGGCCGCGTCCGCCTCCTTGCGGATGATCGCCGGGGACCCGGGTGCCGTGCGCAGGCGCGTGGTCGTCGCCGTCGACGTACCGGACGGGGAAGCCGTCGCCGACCCCGACCACAGCCTCGATCCGTCGTCGCTCGGTGAGGTGCGGATCGCGTCTGCGGTGGCGCTGAAGAAGGCGGCCGCTGTGCATGTCGACGCTGACGACGCGGAGAAGGACGTGGCGGCGGCCGCCGCGGTGCTCGGCGCGGCGGACCTCGGGGACGACGACGCGCAGTTCACCGTGGACGGCGCCGAGGACCACGAACTGCTCTGGTTCGGGGTGCAGGAGATTCCCAACCTGATCGGCTGACCCGTTGTCGTACCCGGCAGGTACTTTCTCTTCATGGGGACACACGGGAAGCACCGCACGCATCTGGTCTGGGACTGGAACGGCACGCTGCTCGACGACAACGAGGCAGTCGTCGGCGCGACGAATGCCGCGTTCGCCGAGGTCGGCCTGGAACCGCTCACGCTGGAGCAGTACCGGGAGATGTACTGCATCCCGATCCCCCGCTTCTACGAGCGGCTGATGGGCCGGCTGCCCACCGAGGCCGAGTGGGAGCGGATGGACGGGATCTTCCACCGGTACTACACCGAGCAGCGGGTCGCCTGCGGGCTGACCGCGGGGGCCGCGGAGCTGCTGGCGCAGTGGCAGCTCGCCGGGCGCAGCCAGTCGCTCCTGAGCATGTATGTCCACGAGCAGCTGGTGCCGGTGGTCCGGGGGTACGGGATCGAGCGGCACTTCACGCGGGTCGACGGCCGCACCGGGCCGTCCGGCGGCAGCAAGGCGCAGCACATGGAGCGGCACCTTGCCGCTCTGGACGGGATATCGCCCGAGCGCACGGTGGTCATCGGCGACGCGGTGGACGACGCGCTGGCCGCGGCGCATATCGGTGCGGGGGCGGTGCTCTATACCGGGGGGTCGCACAGCCGGGCCAGCCTGGAGGCGGCCGGCGTGCCGGTGGTGGACAGTCTGGCCGAGGCTGTGGAGATTGCCGAGCAGATGACCGGCTGAGGGGCGCCCGGAGGGGTCCGGCGGGAGGCTGAGTGGGGTTCTTCGGCGACGTTCCGGCTCGGCGAGGCCTCAGCCCGCCGGGGCTTCAGTTCGCCGGGGCCTTCGTGCGCAGGACCTTCAGGAACTCGCGCATCCACGCCGAGTGGTCCGGCCAGGCGCGGGACGAGATCAGGGTGCCGTCCACCACCGCTTCGTGGTCCTCGAAGGTGGCACCCGCCGCCTGCATGTCGAGTTCCAGTGCGGGGTAGGCCGTGACGCGGCGGCCGCCCAGTTCGCCGATCGCCGCCGTCAGCAGAGGGCCGTGACAGATCTGGGCGACCGGCCTGTCCGAGTCGAAGAAGGCCTTGAGGATCTTGCGGAGCTCGGCGTCGTTGCGCAGGTACTCGGGGGCGCGTCCGCCCGGGATGACCAGGGCGGCGTAGTCTCCGGCGTCGACCTCGGAGAACGCCAGGTCGGCCGGCCAGGTGTAGCCGGGCTTCTCGGTGTACGTGTCGAAGCCGGGCTCGAAGTCGTGGACGACGAAGCGGAGCGTCTTGCGGGCGGGGGCCGCGATATGGACGTCGTACCCCTCCTCGCGCAGCCGCTGGTACGGGTACAGGACTTCCAGGGACTCGGCGGCGTCGCCGGTGACGATCAGGACCTTCGGTGCCATGGTGCGGGCTCCCCTCGCGCGGACGTCTGCGTCAAGCGTGCATCTGCCCGTTGCGCGCTGTCCAGAGTGTCAAAGTTCGGGACCTTCTTTTGTACACATACGGCTCATGACGGTTCCGGGTACGGGCGAGATAGCCTGGACCCGTGATCAGCGCGATACGCCTCGGGGGCAGCGAAGCCCCCGGCCTGCGCCCGGAGTGCCACCGTGCCCGGGCGATCACTGATCCCCTCGTCCCGGACCCGCTGCCGAAAATGGCCGCTATGGTCCCGGGTATCTCTCGTAGCGGCATAGCGTCGTCTCAGGCCGGAAACCCCGTGTCGTGGCGGTACGTCGCTTTTTTCACCTACGTCACGCAACGGCGCGCGACAGGAGCCAGAGGACATGCAGACCAAGCTGGACGAAGCCAAGGCCGAGCTGCTCGCACGGGCGGCACGGGTAGCTGACAACAGTCCGGGCGGTGGTGTCGGCGGCCCGGGCGGTACCCCCCGGGTGCACGTTGAGGGCACCGGGGCCGGGCAGGGCAAGCGTCCGGGCCCGGACGTGCTGCTCTCGTACCTCCAGCGCTACTACCTGCACACCGCTCCGGAGGACCTCGTCGGCCGCGACCCGGTCGATGTCTTCGGTGCTGCCTCCTCTCACTACCGGCTCGCGGAGAACCGCCCGCAGGGCACCGCGAACGTCCGGGTGCACACCCCGACCGTCGAGGAGAACGGCTGGACGTGCAGCCACTCCGTCGTCGAGGTCGTCACCGACGACATGCCGTTCCTGGTCGACTCCGTCACCAATGAGCTGTCCCGGCAGGGGCGCGGCATCCATGTCGTGATCCACCCGCAGGTCGTCGTCCGTCGCGATGTCACCGGCAAGCTCATCGAGGTCCTCGCCGAGGGCAACGGCCTCACTGCCGGTCAGCAGGGCCGCAAGGGCGCCAACGGCGCGAAGGGGACCACGCACGCGCTGCCGCACGACGCGCTCGTCGAGTCCTGGATCCACGTCGAGATCGACCGCGAGACCGACCGCTCCGACCTGAAGCAGATCTCCCTGGACCTGCTCCGCGTGCTGTCCGACGTACGGGAGACCGTCGAGGACTGGGACAAGATGCGCGACGCCGCGCTGCGCATCGCCGACGACCTGCCCGGCGAGCCGCTCGACGAGCTCGCCGACGAAGAGGTGAACGAGGCCCGGGAGCTGCTGCGCTGGCTCTCCGCCGACCACTTCACCTTCCTCGGCTACCGCGAGTACGAGCTGAAGGACAGCGACGCACTGGCCGCCGTCCCGGGCACCGGCCTCGGCATCCTGCGCTCCGACCCGCACCACAGCGAGGACGAGGCGCACCCGGTCAGCCCGTCCTTCGAGCGGCTGCCCGCCGACGCCCGCGCCAAGGCCCGCGAGCACAAGCTGCTGATCCTCACCAAGGCGAACAGCCGGTCGACCGTGCACCGCCCCAGCTACCTCGACTACGTCGGCGTGAAGAAGTTCGACACCGACGGCAATGTCATCGGTGAGCGCCGCTTCCTCGGACTGTTCTCGTCCGCCGCCTACACCGAGTCCGTGCGCCGGGTGCCCGTCATCCGCCGCAAGGTCGCCGAGGTGCTGGAGGGTGCGGGCTTCTCGCCCAACAGCCACGACGGACGCGATCTGCTGCAGATCCTGGAGACGTACCCGCGCGACGAGCTCTTCCAGACCTCCGTCGACCAGCTGCGCTCCATCGTGACGTCCGTGCTGTACCTCCAGGAGCGGCGCCGGCTGCGCCTCTACCTCCGCCAGGACGAGTACGGGCGCTACTACTCCGCGATCGTCTACCTGCCGCGCGACCGCTACACCACCGGTGTGCGGCTGCGGCTGATCGACATCCTGAAGGAGGAACTCGCCGGCACCAGCGTCGACTTCACCGCCTGGAACACCGAGTCGATCCTTTCCCGGCTGCACTTCGTCGTGCGTGTCGCGCCCGGCACCGAGCTGCCCGACCTGACCGGCGCCGAGGTCGACCGCATCGAGGCGCGTCTCGTCGAGGCCGCCCGTTCCTGGGCCGACGGCTTCCAGGAGGCGCTGACCGCCGAGTGCGGTGAGGAGCGCGCCGCCGAGCTGCTGCGCCACTACGGTCACTCGTTCCCCGAGGGCTACAAGGCCGACCACACGCCGCGTGCCGCCGTCGCCGACCTGGTCCACCTCGAAGCGCTGAAGAAGGACGAGAAGGACTTCGCGCTCAGCCTGTACGAGCCGGTCGGCGCCGGCCCCGGTGAGCGCCGCTTCAAGATCTACCGGACGGGTGAGCAGGTTTCCCTCTCCGCCGTTCTCCCCGCGCTCCAGCGGCTCGGGGTCGAGGTCGTCGACGAGCGTCCGTACGAGCTGCGCTGCGCAGACCGTACGCACGCCTGGATCTACGACTTCGGGCTGCGGATGCCGCAGGTCAACGGCAGCGGCACCTACCTCGCCGACGACGCCCGCGACCGATTCCAGGACGCGTTCGCCGCGGTGTGGACCGGGCAGGCCGAGAACGACGGCTTCAACTCCCTGGTGCTCGGCGCTGGCCTGAACTGGCGGCAGGCGATGGTGCTGCGCGCCTACGCGAAGTACCTGCGGCAGGCCGGTTCGACCTTCAGCCAGGACTACATGGAGGACACCCTCCGTAACAACGTCCACACCACCCGGCTGCTGATCTCCCTCTTCGAGGCCCGGATGTCGCCCGGCCGGCAGAGCGCCGGCACGGAGCTGACCGACGGTCTCCTCGAAGAGCTCGACGGGGCGCTCGACCAGGTTGCCTCGCTCGACGAGGACCGGATCCTGCGGTCCTTCCTCACCGTCATCAAGGCGACCCTGCGCACGAACTTCTTCCAGACGGCGGACGGCGGCAAGCCGCACGCGTACGTCTCGATGAAGTTCGACCCACAGGCCATCCCGGACCTTCCGGCGCCCCGCCCGGCGTTCGAGATCTGGGTGTACTCGCCGCGCGTCGAGGGTGTCCACCTGCGCTTCGGCAAGGTCGCCCGCGGTGGTCTGCGCTGGTCGGACCGGCGGGAGGACTTCCGTACGGAGATCCTCGGCCTGGTCAAGGCGCAGATGGTGAAGAACACCGTCATCGTGCCGGTCGGCGCCAAGGGCGGCTTCGTCGCCAAGCAGTTGCCGGACCCGGCCGTCGACCGTGACGCCTGGATGGCCGAGGGCATCGCCTCGTACCGGACATTCATCTCGGCGCTGCTCGACATCACCGACAACCTGGTGGCCGGCGAGGTCGTCCCGCCCGTCGACGTCGTGCGCCACGACGAGGACGACACGTACCTCGTCGTCGCCGCCGACAAGGGCACGGCGAGCTTCTCCGACATCGCCAACGAGGTCGCCGTCGGGTACGGCTTCTGGCTCGGCGACGCGTTCGCCTCCGGTGGTTCCGCCGGTTACGACCACAAGGGCATGGGCATCACCGCCCGCGGCGCCTGGGAGTCCGTGAAGCGGCACTTCCGCGAGCTCGGCCACGACACCCAGACCGAGGACTTCACGGTCGTCGGCGTCGGTGACATGTCCGGTGACGTGTTCGGCAACGGCATGCTGCTCTCCGAGCACATCCGGCTCGTCGCCGCGTTCGACCACCGGCACATCTTCCTCGACCCGACCCCGGACGCCGCCACCTCGTACGCCGAGCGGCGCCGCCTCTTCGAGCTGCCGCGCAGCTCCTGGGCCGACTACAGCAAGGACCTGCTCTCCGCGGGCGGTGGCATCCACCCCCGTACCGCGAAGTCGATCCCGGTCAACGCGCACGTCCGCGAGGCGCTCGGCATCGAGTCGGGGGTCACCAAGATGACGCCCGCCGACCTGATGCAGACCATCCTCAAGGCGCCCGTCGACCTGGTGTGGAACGGCGGCATCGGTACGTACATCAAGTCGTCGGCCGAGTCGAACGCGGACGTCGGCGACAAGGCCAACGACGCGATTCGCGTCAACGGTGAGGACCTGCGGGCCAAGGTCGTCGGCGAGGGCGGCAACCTCGGCGCGACGCAGCTCGGCCGGATCGAGTTCGCCCGGGGCGGCGGCCGGATCAACACCGACGCGATCGACAACAGCGCCGGTGTGGACACCTCCGACCACGAGGTGAACATCAAGATCCTGCTCAACGGGCTGGTCCGGGACGGCGACATGACCGTCAAGCAGCGCAACAAGCTGCTTGCGGACATGACCGACGAGATCGGCCGTCTGGTGCTGCGCAACAACTACGCGCAGAACACCGCGCTCGCCAACTCCGTCACCCAGTCCGCCTCCCTGCTCCACGCCCAGCAGCGCTTCATGCGCCGCCTGGGCCGCGACGGGCACCTGGACCGTGCGCTGGAGTTCCTGCCCACCGACCGGCAGATCCGGGAGCTGCTGAACAGCGGCAAGGGGCTCACCCAGCCCGAGCTCGCCGTACTGCTGGCCTACACGAAGATCACCGCATCCGACGAGCTGATCCGGACCAGCCTGCCGGACGACCCGTACCTGCAGAAGCTGCTGTACGCCTACTTCCCGGATCAGCTGCGCGCGCAGTTCCCCGAGGCGGTCGACGGACACGCGCTGCGTCGCGAGATCATCACCACGGTTCTGGTCAACGACACGGTGAACACCGGTGGTTCGACCTTCCTGCATCGGCTGCGGGAAGAGACCGGCGCATCTATCGAGGAGATCGTGCGGGCGCAGGCCGCAGCACGCGAGATCTTCGGGCTGGGCCAGGTGTGGGACGCCGTCGAGGCGCTCGACAACAAGGTCGCCGCCGATGTGCAGACCCGGATCAGGCTGCACTCGCGCCGGCTCGTCGAGCGCGGCTCGCGCTGGCTGCTCGGCAACCGGCCGCAGCCGCTGGAGATCGCCGGGACGATCGGCTTCTTCAAGGACGGCGTCGACCAGGTCTGGGCCGAGCTGCCCAAGATGCTGAAGGGCGCCGACGAGGAGTGGTACCAGTCGATCCTGGACGAGCTCACCGAGGCGGGCGTCCCGGACGAGCTGGCGCAGCGCGTCGCCGGGTTCTCCTCCGCCTTCCCGGCGCTCGACATCGTGGCGATCGCGGAGCGCGTCGGCAAGGACCCGCTCGCCGTCGCCGAGGTCTACTACGACCTCGCGGACCGGCTGGGCATCACCCAGCTGATGGACCGGATCATCGAGCTGCCGCGGAGCGACCGCTGGCAGTCCATGGCCCGTGCCTCCATCCGTGAGGACCTGTACGCCGCGCATGCCGCGCTCACCGCGGACGTGCTGAGCGTGGTCAACGGGACGTCGACGCCGCCGGAGCGGTTCGAGGCGTGGGAGGAGAAGAACGCAGCGATCCTGACGCGTTCGCGCTCCACACTGGATGAGATCCAGGGGTCGGACGCGTTCGACCTGGCGAACCTGTCGGTGGCCATGCGGACGATGCGGACGCTGCTGCGTACGCACGGCTGATCGGGCGGCGCTTGTACGGAAGGGGGGCGCCCCGGGCTTTCGGCCCGGGGCGCCCCCCTTCGGTTCGGGTCCGCCTACGGCCTCCCCCGCGACAGGGAGTGGATCAGTGAGCGGCGTCAAGTGGCTTCGGTGGCAAGACGGAGGACGGAGTCGACGCGGAGCGTCGGTGACCGACGACAATGCCGCCGGCGCAGTCGCCGGGCGCCGGGAGCCCACTCCCTGTCGCGGGGGAGGCCGTTACTTCTTGGCGGTGGTGAACTTCTCGTACGCGGCGACGACGTCCTTCGCCGGACCGTCCATCCGCAGCATCCCCGCCTCCAGCCAGATCGCACGGTCGCAGGTCTCGGTGATCGACTTGTTGCTGTGGCTGACCAGGAAGACCGTCCCCGCCTCCTTGCGCAGCTCGATGATGCGCTCCTTGCTGCGCCGCTGGAACTTGGCGTCGCCCGTGGACAGCGCCTCGTCGATCAGCAGGACGTCATGGCTCTTGGCGGCGGCGATGGAGAAGCGCAGCCGGGCACCCATGCCCGAGGAATACGTCCGCATCGGGAGGGTGATGAAATCGCCCTTCTCGTTGATGCCGGAGAAGTTGACGATCTGCTCGTAGCGCTCGCGGATCTCCTCGCGGGTCATGCCCATCGCGAGTCCGCCGAGGATGACGTTCCGTTCGCCGGTCAGATCGCTCATCAGGGCCGCGTTGACCCCGAGCAGCGACGGCTGGCCCTGGGTGTGAACCCGGCCCTTCGACGGCGGCAGCAGTCCCGCGATCGCCTTCAGCAGCGTCGACTTCCCGGAGCCGTTGGAGCCGATCAGGCCGATCGCCTCGCCCTTGTACGCGGCGAAGCTGACGCCCTTCACGGCGTGCACCTCACGCACTCCGGGGACCTGTCGCCGCGAGGCGATCCGGCTGAGGGCGGAGGTGGCGCTGCCCCTTCCGGTACGGGCGCCATTGACCTTGTACGTGATGTGGACGTCGTCGACGACGACGGTCGGGACCCGCTCGGCGGTGCCAGTCATGTTCTCAGCCACGTCCGTACAGCTCCTCGGCCTTCCAGAAGTACACGAAGCCGCCGACCCCGCACACGAGCGCCCAGCCCGCGGCGACGGCCCATGCATGCGGGGGCAGCTGGGACCCGCTGAAACTGTCGATCAGGGCGAACCGCATCAGGTCGATGAAGACGGCGGCCGGATTGCACTCCAGCGCGAGCTTCACGAAGTGCGGGACCCGGTCTCCCTTGAGCAGCGCGTCCATGCTCCACATGACGCCGGAGGCGTACATCCAGGTGCGCAGGATGAACGGCATCAACTGGGCGATGTCCGGGGTCCGGGCGGCCAGCCGCGCCACCACCATCGAGACGCCGGTGTTGAACACGGCCTGCAGGAAGAGTGCCGGAATGGCCAGCAGCCAGGACGGCCGCGGGAACTGCCCGACCCCGATGAGGATCAGCACCAGCGCGCCCAGCGAGAACAGCAGCTGCTGGAGCTGCTGCAGGGCCAGGGCGATCGGCAGCGAGGCGCGCGGGAAGTGCAGGGCCCGTACGAGGCCGAGGTTGCCGCTGATCGCGCGGGTGCCCGCAGTGATCGAGTTGCTGGTGAAGGTCCAGATGAAGACGCCCGTGACGAGGAACGGCACGAAGTCCTCGACGTTGCTCTTCGTGTTCATCAGGACGCCGAAGATGAAGTAGTAGACCGTCGCGTTGAGCAGCGGGGTCATGATCTGCCAGATCTGGCCGAGCTTCGCCTGGCTGTACTGGGCGGTGAGCTTGGCGGTGGCGAATGCCGTGATGAAGTGCCTGCGCCCCCACAGCTGCCGGATGTAGGCGCCCAGGGTCGGCCGGGCGCCGCTCACGGTCAGCCCGTGCCGGGCCGCGAGCGCCGCGAGCTCGCCCGGGTCGTACACCGGGTGGAGCGCGTGGGCGGGGACCGCATCGGTCACCGCCTGGGCAAATGCGGCCGGCGGGGCCGCTGAGGCTGTTGTCTGGCTCACCACGGTCGCTTTCGACGGGAGGGCAGGAACAAGCGCGATCGCCGGAACGGAACCGTATCGTCGCTACGTCGAGAGTAGGGTGCGTGAACGTCGCAACGCAACCGTTTCGTCGTTACGGACTATCATTCTGGCCATGACCACCGACCCGGGAACCCGCCGTCGCGTCCCCGCCGGAGCCGCTGTGCTGCGCGAGGACGTCACCGATGCCATTCGCAGCGCCGTCTTCGAGGAACTGGCGGCGGTCGGCTTCGCCCGGATGTCGATCGAGGGCATCGCCCGGCGCGCGGGCGTCGGCAAGACCGCCGTCTACCGCCGCTGGAAGTCCAAGCTGGCGCTGGTTCTCGACCTGGTCTCCGCCGTCGCGGTCCAGGGCATGCCGGCTCCGGCCACCGGTTCGCTGTACGGGGACGTCCGCGCCGTCCTGCAACTGGCCTCCTACGCCCTGCGTCACCCCGTCGCCTCGCAGGTCATCCCGGATCTGCTGGTCGAGGCGGCACGCAACCCGGAGATCTCGGACACGATCAAAGCGGCCCTGCTGGACCCGCAGCAGGGCATCGCCGCCGTGGTCGTCCGGGACGCCGTCGCCCGCGGCGAGCTGCCCGAGGGAAGCGACCCGGACCGCGCGCTGGACCTGATCGTCGGACCGCTCTACTGGCGGCTCGCGGTCGTCCGCGGCGAGCTGCCCAAGGGGTACCTGGACGATCTCGCCGCCTCGGCGGTCGCCGCCCTCAAGAAGAACTGACCGCCCCCTCCGCCGCCAGCAGCCGGTCCACGACCCTGGCCGCCGCCCCGCCGTCGTCCAGGTCGCAGAAGTCCCTGCGGAAGATCTCGCAGGGGCGAGACGTTCCAGGTCGAGGCGGGGGGCGAAGCCCTTGCGGTAGTCGCGGTGGGTCGATGGGTACAACAGTGCGGTAGGCGGTGCGAACTCGGTCCGGATCAAGTGGTGCTGGTGTGCGCCCACTACTTCTACGGCCGCTCCGCGCAGCTGCACGGCGCCCGTGTGATCGATGTGAGCGGGCACCCGTCCGTCGAGGAACTCTGCCTCGCCTCGGACGTGTTGATCACCGATTACTCGTCCCTGATGTTCAACTTCACCTGCCTGAACTGCCCGATCGTCAGCTACGCCCACACCCCGGGCGCCGTCGTCACCGCCGAGGACGAGCTGCGCGAGGTGTTCAGGTCGGGGAGTGGCGGTCGGCAGAGACCACCGCGCTCCGGGCCGCGTTCCGGGAGCGGTTCTGTCCGTGCGACCACGGGCGCGCCGCCGAACGCGTGGTGCGACGACTGTTCCTGGACGGCGCCTAATGTCACACGTTCGAGGCCGTAACCGGTGACCCCCGGGCGTTCACGGGGTTGAGCCATACGGACAACCAGGCCCCCGATGAACGGACGTGCTCAACATGCCACCACGGCTCAGTGTCGTCGTCCCCGTCCACAACGTCGAGCTCTATCTGACGGACTGCCTGAAGTCCCTCGCGGAGCAGACCATGGCCGATCTGGAGGTGGTGATGGTCGACGACGGGTCCACCGACGACAGTGCCGCTCTGGCCACCGCATTCGCCGCGCAGGACAGCCGCTTCCGGCTGGTGAGCCAGAAGAACGGCGGACTCGGGCACGCCCGCAACACCGGTGTCCGCAACTGCGACCCGGGCAGCAGCTACCTCGCCTTCGTGGACAGCGATGACACTCTCCCGCCCCGCGCGTACGAACTCCTCGTCAGCACACTCGACGAGACCGGCTCCGACCTCGCGTCCGGCAATGTGCTCCGGCTGCGCGCCTCCGGCAAGCTCCAGCAGTCGCCCAACTTCCGCAAACCCATGGCGAGCACCCGGCTGCGCACCCACATCTCCCGCGACTGGGACCTGGCCGCCGACCGGATCGCCTGCAACAAGGTCTTCCGCCGGTCCTTCTGGAACGAGCACGCCTTCGCCTTCCCGGTCGGCGCGCTCTACGAGGACATCCCCGTCGTCCTCCCCGCCCACTTCCTGGCCCGCACCGTCGACGTCGTCAAGGACCCCGTCTACCACTGGCGCGACCGGGCGGGCTCGATCACCACCCGCCGCGCCGTCGTCCGCGGCATCCAGGACCGAGCCTCCCACGTACTGGGCGTCGCCACCTTCCTCGACGAGCACCGCAGCGCCACCGACAAGCGGCACTACGAGGCGCATGTCCTCGCCAACGACCTCTGGTACTTCATGGAGGCGCTGCCCGACGGCGACGACGAGTACCGCCGCGCCTTCCTCACGTACGCCAACGAGTTCACCGACCAGGTCGACCCCACCGTCCTCGACGGGCTGCCGCTGCGCCTGCGCCTGATGTGGTACCTCGTACGCGAACGGCGCACCGACGAACTGCTGGCGCTGCTCGCCCACGACAAGGCCGAACCCGGCGCGTTCGCCGTACGGGGCGTGCGGCGCCGCAGCGCCTCGTACCCGGGACTGACGCGGCCCGTGCCACGGTCGGTGCTGCGCGTCGGCGACCGGGACCTGCCGCTCACCGCCCGGCTGCGCGAGGCGCACTGGAAGGGCGGAAAGCTGCACCTCAAGGGGTACGCCTACATCCGCAACCTGCCCGCCGCCTCGCGGCGCAGCGAGTTCCGGGCCGGCTGGCTGCGGGCCGGCCGACGGCATCTGGTGCCGTTGCGGCTGCGTACCGTCGACGAGCCGGAGGCCACCGCACGCTCCCGGCAGAGCCTGCACGACTACGACCGGTCCGGCTTCGAGACGGTCGTCGACCCGGCCAGGCTCCGGATCGATCCCGGCGGCCCTGTCGAACGGCTCACCTGGCGGCTCGAAATCGGCATCGCCGGGCACGGGATGCTGCGCCGCTCCGACGTCTCCACCGGCGAGGCGGCGGCGCCACCGCCCGTGCACCGGCCGGACGGCGACCACCGGATCGTGCCCGCCTTCGAGGGCGGCAAGCTGGTGCTGCACGCCGAGCGGATCGACGCCCGGTTCGAGACGCACCGGGAGGGTGACGCGGGCGACGGGACACGCACCGTGGTGATCGACGGCATGATCCGCGACCGCCTCGGCACGGGCCCGTTGCGGATCGGCCTCACCCACCGGCCCTCCGGCACCTCCTTCGACTGCCCGGCGGCGGTCCACGAGGGCGCTGTGCCGTCGGCGGCGGGCTGGCGGCGCTTCACCGCCGAGATCCCGCTCGGCGCGTTGACCGACGCCCGGCCGCCGACGGGCGCGGGCACCGTCTCTTACAGCCTCCACCTCGTCGGACCGGACGGCCGCCGGACACCGATCGATGTGCCGGGACCCGTCATGCCCGGCCGCTACCCGGTCGCGCGCGGCGCGGACGGCGGCAGGCGGGAGCTCGCTCTCACCGCCGGCTCCCGCGGCAATCTGCTGATCAGCGACCGGCCCGTACAGCCCGTCTGCGAGCTGGCGAGCTGGACCGAGGACGGCCTGCTGCTCCTGGAGGGCACCTTCCCCGACGACCCGGACCGCCCCGTCGAGCTGGTCGCCCGGCACAGCGGACACCGGGAGGAGGCCGTGTTCCCGGTGGCCCTCTCCGGACCCGTCGAGGCGCGCCGGTTCCTGGCCGAGCTGCGGCCGGACGCCGTCGAGGCACCCGGCGGGGCACTGCCGCTGGGCGAGGGCCACTGGTACCTCCTCCTGCGCGAGAAGGGCGCCACCGACGACGTGCCCGACCTGCCGCTGCGCATCCCGGCCGCCGCCCACCGCACCCTCCCCGCCACGCGATCCCTTGCGGGGCGTCGGTACGTCATCGAGCGGCGCTACCACGACCAGCTGCTCATCAACTGCGCGTCGGTGCTCACCGCCGCAGAACGCGGCGTCCGCGGCAAGCGGCTGCTGCGCGAGGCGTACGGACGGCAGCGCAGGGCGGCACCCCTGCGCGAGGCCGTGCTCTACAGCAGCTTCGACGGCCGCCAGTACTCCGACTCACCGCGGGCGATCCACGAGGAACTGGCCGACCGCACGACCGAATTCGAGCAGCTGTGGGTCGTCCGTGATCAGCAGGCCCGCATCCCGGCGGGCGCCACCGCCGTCGTCCACGGCTCCGCCGCCTGGCACGAGGCGCTGGCCCGCAGCCGCCACATCGTCACCAACACCCAGCTGCCCGACTGGTTCGAACGGCGCGACGGCCAGACCGTCGTGCAGACCTGGCACGGCACCCCCCTCAAGCGCATCGGCCTCGACCTCGCGGGCACCGCCCAGGCCAACGCCGCCTACATCGGCACCATTGAACAGCGGGCCCGTCAGTGGAGCGTCCTCGTCTCCCCGAACAGCTTCTCCACCCCTGTCCTGCGGCGCTCCTTCGGCTACCGGGGGGACGTGCTGGAGTGCGGCTACCCCCGGAACGACCTCTTCCACGCCTCGGACCGCACCAAGGTGGCCGCCTCGGTGCGGGAGCGGCTGGGGATCCCCCCGGGCAGGCGGGTCGTGCTGTACGCGCCGACCTGGCGCGAGGACCGGCCGCAGGGCGGCGGCAGGTATGCCCTGGACCTTCAGCTCGATCTGGCGGCCGCCGAACGGGAACTCGGCTCCGACAGCGTGCTGTTGGTGCGCCGCCACTATCTGGTCACCGACCGGCTCCCGGACACCGGAAGCGGCTTCGTGCGGGACGTCTCGCGCTACGGGGACGTCGGCGAGCTGATGCTGATCAGCGACGCGCTGGTCACCGACTACTCCTCGCTGATGTTCGACTTCGCTCAGACCGGACGCCCGATGCTGTTCCACACGTACGACCTGGCCCACTACCGCGACACCCTGCGCGGCTTCTGTTTCGACTTCGAGAACCGCGCCCCCGGTCCCCTGATCCCCGACTCCGCCGACCTCGTCGAGGCGCTGCGTGATCCGGTCCGGGCCACCAAGGGACACGCGCAGGCGTATGAGGCGTTTCGGCGGGACTTCTGCGATCTCGACGACGGGCACGCGGCGCAGCGGGTGGTCGACCGGATGCTGTAGGCGGCGCGGCGGTGTTCCCGGGTGCCGGCCCCCGTACACCGGGCGGACCGGCATCGGGCTCGGCGGTGAACGCGAACGGGCTCGCGGGAATGCAGGCTGCATGGGCCGTTCGAGTGATTCGCGCTATCCGGTGCGGGTGCTGTTGAGCAGGTAATCGACTCCCGTCCCGCTTAAGTGTGTTGATCGGTGTGCTGTATAGCGGTCTCCGGTTGCTATGTTCTGTTTTCATGGGTATCCGAACGTGGTGCGACACCTGGAGCGTACGACGCGCAAGAGCTTTCGTGCTCGTCACCGCAGCCATCGGGCTGCTCGTCAGAATGCTGATCGCGGCAGCCAAACCGGGCCCCGCCGACGTGCGCATCTTTCAAGGTTTCGCAAAGGCCATCACCGTTTACGGCCCCATTCGTATTTATGAGCAGCCGCTGCCCGGCCTGCCCGTCTACAACCATCCGCCGCTGGCCGGATGGATGCTTCTCGGATTGCACGAACTCGCCGAACTCGGAATTCCGTTCGGGACTCTGATCCGATCACCTGCCTCGATCGCCGACTTCTTCTGCACGCTCGTCGTGTTCGAAATCGTCCGGCGGCGCGGCTCTCTCCGTACCGCGGTCGCCTGCGGAGCGGGCGTGGCCCTCAGCCCCGTACTGATCGCCACCTCCGGGTACCACGGCAACACCGACGCGGTCGCCGTCACCTTCGCCCTCGCCGCCGGGTATCTGCTGGCCGACCGTAAGGCGCCGCTGGCCGCGGGGGTGGCCGCCGCGCTCTCCATCAGCGTCAAGTTCATCCCTGTCGTGGTGGTCCCCGCGCTGTTCGTCGTCGCGCTGCGCGGCGGGCGGCCGGTGTTCGTCCGTTTCACCGCGGGGTTCACCGCCCTGGTCGCCCTCGTCTGGGGGCCGGTCCTGGTGACCGTGCCGGAGAATCTCAAGGAGAACGTCCTGGAGTACGCGGGCGGCAGCTACCGCCTCTGGGGGCTCGTCCGGTTCGCCGATGCGCTGGGTCTGCCGGAGTCGTTCATCGCCTTCATCCGCGGCGAGGGCCACTTCCTCTTCGTGCTGATCTGCGTGGCCGTCGGCCTCTGGCTGGCCTGGGTGCGGCCCGCTCAGCTGCCCGTCGTCGTCGCCGTGACGATGGGCCTGCTGCTCCTCCTCTCCACCGCCTCCGGCCTCCAGTACCTGACCTGGGCGGCAGCCGCGATGTTCGTCATCGGGCTCTGGGAGGGACTCGCGTACAACTGCCTGCTCGGCTGGACGGCCGTCCTCGGCTACCGGGGACGCTCCGCCGTGCGCTGGAGCGAAACGGTGCTGCAGCTCGGCGCCGCCGGGTGGTTCGTCCTCGCGATCGGACTGGTCTTCGGCGTCCGCAAGATCCTCGCCGCCCCGCCGGCCGCGCCCTCGCCGACCTCCGTCGAACGGGTGTCGGTCACGGCGCCCCGTGCCTCACAGCCGTCCGGTTCCGCCGGCAACTGACCACACCCGAGCACAACTGGAGAACCTTTCGTGAAGGAAAGCACCAGCCCCAGGATCGGCATCCTGGTGGTCGCGTACAACGCCGAGACGACGCTGGAGAACACCCTCGACCGCATTCCGGAGGATTTCCGGTCCCGGATCTCCGAGGTCCTCATTCTCGACGACGCGAGCCATGACGCGACCTTCACCGCAGGATGCCGCTGGTCCCAGGCGGAGGGGATGCCCCGAACCGTCGTGATGCGGCACACCAAGAACCTCGGATACGGCGGGAACCAGAAGGCCGGATACGCGCTGGCCGCCGAACACGGCCTCGACATCATCGTGCTGTTGCACGCCGACGGACAGTACGCCCCCGAATTGCTTCCCGACATGGTCGACCCCATTGAACGCGGCGAATGCGAAGCCGTGTTCGGATCGCGGATGATGAAGTCCGGCAGCGCCCTCAAGGGCGGCATGCCGATGTATAAATGGCTCGGCAACCGCATTCTCACCCGGCTGGAGAACGGGCTCCTCGGCTCGCAGCTCACCGAATTCCACTCCGGCTACCGCGCCTACAGTGTCGCGGCACTCAAAAAACTGCCGATCGGCCGGAACACCGACGCATTCGACTTCGACACGCAGATCATCGTCCAGCTGCTCAACGAAGGAATGCGGATCAAGGAGATCCCCGTACCGACGTACTACGGCGACGAGATCTGCTACGTCAACGGCATGAAGTACGCGAAGGATGTCATCAAGGACGTCCTCGAATACCGTCTCGCCGTCAAGGGATTCGGCACCTGCGCCTGGATCCCCAAGCCAGTCGAGTACGCCTTCAAGGAGGGCGACGGCTCCTCGCACGCCGTCATCCTGGAGAAGATGCGGGCCCTCCCGCCCGGCCGGGTCCTCGATCTCGGCTGTTCCGGCGGGCTGTTCGCCCAGCGCCTCGAAGCCCTCGGCCACGAAGTGACCGGCGTCGACTACATCGAGGTGCCAGGGGTCCGCGAGAAGTGCACACACTTCCATCTCGCCAACCTGGAGGAGGGGCTGCCCGCCGAGATCGGCGTCGACTTCGACTATGTGGTCGCCGGCGATGTCATCGAGCACCTCTCCCGCCCCGAGCGTGTCCTCTCCGAGGTGGCCACCGTGCTGCGGCCGGGCGGCCAGGTGCTGCTCTCCGTGCCGAACTTCAGCCACTGGTACTCACGGCTACGGGTCGCGCTCGGGATCTTCGACTACGACCGGCGCGGCATCCTCGACGAAACGCATCTGCGTTTCTTCACCCGGGCGAGCCTGCGCCGCACCGTCCGGAACGCGGGCTACGACGTCCTCGACATCGCCTCCACCGGGGCGCCCTTCTGGTCCCTGCTCGGCGGCCGCGGCCCCCTCCCTCCGATCCTCAGCGGGCTCTCGAAGCTGCTGACCCGGATCCGGCCGACGCTGTTCGGCTATCAGCACGTCGCACTGCTCACCCCGCATGCGGCCGAGACGATCATCGCTGGAGAGCACGTCGATGTTCAGGACATTCTCAACCGACCGTACGTCCCTGCCGACCGGATCGGGGTCTGAGACCGCGGCTCCCGCCGCCTCCGTGCCCGCCCCCTCACGCGCTCCCGGGCCGCCGCCCGCCCCCGCAGTCAGGAGCAAGACCTTGACCCTGCCCAGTCTGACGCTGCTCCTGTTCGCCGTGTTCGCGTCGGCGGGCGGCCAGATCATGCTCAAACACGGTATGAAGGGTGCCGCGGCGACGGCCGGGCGCGACGGGGGGTCGCTCGCGATCCGCGCCGCGACCAGCCCGTGGGTCATCCTCGGGCTGGTCGTCTTCGCGGTCTCCGCGCTCGCCTGGATGGCGACACTGGCCAAGGTGCCGCTCAGCATCGCGTACCCGTTCAACGCGCTCGGCTACCTACTGATCGTGATGGCCGGGTCGACGGTGCTGCACGAGCGGACCTCGATGTGGACCTGGGGTGGCTCGCTGCTTGTCATCATCGGCCTCGCCACGGTCATGGCGGGCCAACAACGCTGAGGCGCATCCCCGGGGCCGGGTGCGCCATCGATCTCCCCCGTGCCCTCAACGTGACAATTGACCCCACCAAGATCATTTCTTGATGGGGTCAATTGGCAGGTTGAGGGCACGGGAAGGACCCCCTCGTCGTGCGGGGCGATCAAGCCCGTCCGGCGATCGATGGCACACGCCCGCCGGGCGCCGTCGGTTCCTGCAGCAGCACCGCCCGCACCACCCGCTCCGCCGCGTGCCCGTCGTCGTACGGACAGAACCGCGCCCGGAACGCCGCCCGTAGTGCCCCGTTCTCCGCGCTGTCCCAGCTGCCGTCGAGGAAGATCCGGGCCAGCTCCTCCGTACTGGTGGAGACCGCCCCGGGGGTGTCGCCCGGTGCCCCGGACAGCAGGTCGAAGCAGACCCCGCGGACCGTGCGGTACGTCTCCCAGTCCGGGGCGTGCACCACGATCGGGCGGTCCAGTGCCGCGTAGTCGAACATCACCGACGAGTAGTCCGTCACCAGCGCGTCGGCCGCCAGGCACAGTTCCTCGATCCGCGGATGGTCGCAGACATCGAGGAGCGTCGGACGGTCCGGCAGCCCCGCACCCTCGTAGAAGTAGTGCGCGCGGACCATGATCACGGTGTCCGGGCCGAGCGCATCGGTGAGCCGTTCCAGATCGATCCGGCTGGTGAACGACGCCTCGTAGTCGCGGTGCGTCGGCGCGTACAGCACGGCGCGCTGCCCGGGCCGGATACCGAGCCCGGCCCGGATCTTCGCGATCTGTGCGCCCGTGGCGGTCGTCAGGACGTCATTGCGCGGGTAGCCGGATTCCAGCGAGCGCGCGGCGCCCGGGTAGGCACGGGCCCACACCTCCGTGGAGTGCGGGTTGGCGGAGACGCTCCAGTCCCACCGGTCGACCCGCTGGAGCAGCCGGTCGAAGTTCAGGCCCTGCGCCGCCGCCGGATACTCCATCTGGTCCAGGCCCATGATTTTCAGTGGGGTGCCGTGATGGGTCATGACATGGATCTGGCCGGGGCGTTTGACCAGGTGGTCGGGGAAGTTGACGTTGTTGAAGAAGTACGTGGCGCGGGCCAGCAGCGCCCAGTAGCGGCGGGTCCCCGGCACCACGTGGTCGATGCCGGGCGGCACCGCGTCCACCTGGTTCTTCGACACCACCCACACCCCGCGCACTCCGGGAGCCAGCTCCTGGGCCTTGCGGAAGATCGCTTCCGGATTGCAGCTGACGCCGCGGTTCCAGTACGCGGCGTAGACGGCGAGCCCGCGGTCGAGCGGGCGTCTGCGCTGCCACCAGTAGTAGCGCGCGGACAGCGTGCGCTTGGCCCGCGCGCGGAGTGCGGCGGGTGCGGAGCGCGCACCCCGGCGCAGGGCGAGCACGGTGTCGAGGGCGCCGAGCGCCACGTACCGGCCGGCGCCGATCAGCCGCGGCCGCAGTCCCTTGGCGCCGCCGGGGAACCGGTGCCCGTCGGGCCGGTGCATACGGTGGAACGCGGCCACGGACCGTACGTACCGCCTGCGCCGCCGCTTCACCGACGGATACCCGCCGAGGAGTTCCTGGGCGGCCCGGTCGAAAAGCAGGGCGCGCAGCGGGTGCAGCACCGGCCGGTCCCCGAGGAACGTCATCAGCCCGGCGTACGCCTCCACGAGCTGGAGCGGTGTCGTGCCGTCCGTCGGCTCCGACTCGTCGGCGAGGTCCGGCAGATAGCGCTGCCGGCGGTGTTCGACACAGGCGAGCGGCAGAACGGCGACCGATGCGGAGGCGGCCAGCGTCTGGAGCGCGTACATCCGCTCTCCGTGCTGTCCCGGTCCGAAGGCCAGCTTCTGTGACTCGTGGAGGCTGCGGCGCACAGCCCGGTTCCAGGAGACCGGGGCGATGTCGAGAAGCCCGGAATGCTCGGCGAGGGTGAGCCGGCCCGCGGGCAGTTCGCGCAGCAACTCCAGCGACCGGGTCGGCTGGGGGCGGCCGCGGAACGGCCGCTTGTGGTGGCCGAACAGCAGCAGGTCCGGGTCGCCCGTGGCATCGAGCCGGTCGGCGACGGCCTGCAACGCGCCGGGCAACAGGACGAAGTTGCCCTCCAGGAAGAGGAAGTAGTCGCCGAGCGCCCGCTCCGCCCCGGCGTTGCGCCGACCGGCGGCGCCCGCACCCTCGTCCGCCGGGAGGTGGACGGCCTGCACCCGGTCGTCCCGGGCGGCGAACTCGTCGAGCAGCAGTCCCGAGCCGTCCGGCGCCCCGTCGTCGACACCGATCACCTCGATATCCGTGAACGACTGCGAGAGCACCGACTCCAGGCACTCGCGCAGATGTCCGCGGGCGCGACGGACGGGGATGATGACACTCAGCCGGGGCATACACGCTCTTTCTCGGTCACTGGCACAGTGGGGCAAAGCGGGGAGGAGAGACGGCGATCAGGTCTCGTTGACGGATTGCGCCCGGGCGAGGCCGCGTTGCGCCCGGGCGAGGCCGCGCTCGGCGGCTGCCGCCTGCCGGTCCGCCGGAGCGGACCCGGAACCGGCGGCAGCGGGGACGGCCGGCGATCCCGGATCCGTGCCGGGCGCCGGTACGACGACGGGCACCGGCCGCTGTTCCGCCGGCAGGGCCGCGGTCACCTGCACGTCGGTGTCGCCCAGGAGGACCCGGCGCACCACTCGCTCCGCCGTGTGCCCGTCGTCGTACGGACAGAACCGTGCCCGGAAGGCCGCCCGCGCCCTCGCGGAGCGGGAGCCGCGCCAGTGGCCGGTGGCGAAGATGCCGAGCAGCTCGTCCTCGCTGTGCGCGATCGCGCCCGGCGGGCAGGAGTGCAGGTCGAAGCGGGTGCCGCGGGCCGCCTCGTACGCCTCCCGGTTGCTGCTGTGGATGACGAAGGACTGGGTCGGCACCGAGTCCAGGCTCTCGTCCAGATACGCCTGAACCTGGTACGCGGGCACGATGACACTGAACCGGGGCACAACACATCCATGGGTCGTTCGCTGGCGCGGGCGGGTGGTCCGCTAACGACCGATGGGGTGAGAGGGTTACGCGGAACGTGGCGTTCGCGCGAAGTGGCAGGTGGGGCGGGTCCCGTCAGGGGTGACGGGACCCGCCCCACGTTGACGTACAGCTGGTGGATTGCGGTCGGTTCGGTGTGCGGTTACTTGACCGCGCCCGCCATCACACCGGAGACGAACTGGCGCTGGAAGGCGAAGAACACCGCGAGCGGAATCACCATCGAGACGAAGGCGCCGGGCGCCAGCACATCGATGTTGTTGCCGAACTGCCGCACCTGCTGCTGCAGCGCCACGGTGATCGGCGGGGAGTCGGAGTCCGCGAAGATCAGGGCGACCAGCATGTCGTTCCACACCCAGAGGAACTGGAAGATCCCCAGCGAGGCGATCGCCGGACCGCCCAGTGGCATCACGACCCGGGTGAAGAGCCGGATCTCGCCGGCCCCGTCGAGCCGTGCCGCCTCCAGGAGTTCACGCGGGATCTCCGCGAAGAAGTTCCGCAGCAGGAAGATCGCGAACGGCAGCCCGAAGGCGGTGTGGAAGAGAATCACGCCGAAGGTCGTTTCGAAGATCCCGATTTCGCCGAAGAGCTTGGAGACCGGGACGAGGGCGACCTGCACGGGGACCACCAACAACCCGACGACCAGCAGGAACCACCAGTCGCGGCCAGGGAAGTCCATCCAGGCGAAGGCGTATCCGGCCAGTGAACCGATCACCACGACCAGGACGGTCGCGGGCACGGTGATCACGACCGTACTCATCAGGGAGTGGGTGATGGTCGAATTGTCCAGCAACCGGCTGTAGTTGTCGAAGGTGAGCTCGGACGGGGCGGTGAAGACCTTCCACCAGCCGGTCGCCGCGATGTCGTCGGCGCCGCGCAACGAGGAGAGCAGCAGCCCGATGGTCGGCATCAGCCAGAACAGGCCGACCAGGACGAGGAAGACCCGCATCGCGCCGCCGCCGGTGCGGGCCGCGACCCGTGAGCCGAGGGACTGCGTCGCCTTCACCATAGGGGTGGTCATCGGCGCCCCTCCTTCCGTATCCGGCGAATATTGCTGGGGTTTCCCCGGGGGCAACCCCCGGACCCCCGGCCGGAGGCGGCTGTGGTCGACGGAGTTGTCATCGGCGCCCCTCCTTCCGTATCCGGCGAATATTGAAGATCATCACCGGGATCACCAGCAGCAGGAGGAGTACGGCGATGGCGCTGCCGATCCCGAGATCCGCGTCCGTGCCGAACGAGGACCGGTACAGCTGCAGCGCCAGGACGTTCGCGTCGTCCTGGGAGGAGCCCGGCGCGATGATGAAGACCAGATCGAAGATCTTCAGCACGTTGATCATCAGAGTGACCAGCACCACCGCCAGGACGGGCGCGAGCATCGGCACGGTGATCCGGCGGAACACCTGCCACTCGTTCGCCCCGTCCACCCGCGCCGCTTCGAGGAGTTCACGCGGCAGACCTGCAAGTCCCGCCGCGATCAGCACCATGGCGAAGCCCGCCCACATCCAGACGTAACTCCCGATGATCCCGGGCGTCACCAGGGACGGGCCGAGCCACTCGACACCGTTGTACGGCTCCCTGAAGTTCGATGCGGGAAGCCTGAGCAGGGCGCCTTCGGTGGAGGCGGGCAGGGTGAACGTACCGTCCGCGGCCGCCGTCGCCGAGCCGACCACCTTGCCGTCCTTGACCGCCTCGATCTTCAGCCCCTTGAGGCCGAGTTCCTTGGCGTCGACGACATTGGGCTTCCCGCCGCCGCCCTTGGTGAAGTCCAGCCACGCGGTGCCGGTGACCTTCCCGGACTCCGTCGGGGGTGCCTTCGCCGGCTTCGCGTCCGTCGGCATCTTCGCGGGCGCCACACCGACCAGCGGCAATTGCACGGGTACACCGGCCCGTATCGGCGCCTTCGTGACGAACGACCCGCCGCCGCCCGCCTTCAGCGGATGGGCGGGCAGCGGATGCGCCTTCGGATAGCCGGCCGACTCCGCGAACGTGTCGTGCACACCCACCCAGACGGCGTTGGCGACCCCACGCTCCGGCGCCTGGTCGTACACCAGCCGGAAGATGATGCCCGCCGCCAGCATCGAGATCGCCATCGGCATGAAGACGACCAGCTTGAACGCCGTGCCCCAGCGGATCCGCTCGGTCAGCACCGCGAAGATCAGCCCCAGCGCGGTGGAGATCGTCGGCGCGAAGACGACCCAGATCGCGTTGTTCTTGACCGCTGTGCGGATGGTGTCATCCGTGAACAGCGCCTTGTAGTTGTCGAGGCCGGCGAAGCCCGTACCCGCCTGGTCGAGGAACGACCGGTAGACGGAGTACACGATCGGATAGACCACGAGCGCACCGAGCAGTACCAGCGCGGGCAGCAGGAAGAGCATCGCGATGGTCTTCCGGGTGCCGGTCACGCTCCGGCGCGGGCTTGTGGGATCAGGGCGCCCGGAGCGCCCGGGGGGACGCTTGTCGGCGGGGGACACCGCGTCGGCGCCCCCCGCTGTCGCTGTCGTCATCCCGTCAGCTCTTGTACGCCTTGGCCGCGTCGGACTCCAGTTTCGCCTGGGTCCCCGCGATGTCCTTCGGGTTCTTCAGGAAGTCCTGGAGCGTCTTCCACTCGCCCTTCCCGGGCGTCCCGCCGAACGACTGCGGGGCCTGGTCGGACATGTCGAACCGGACGGCGTCACCGGCCGCGATCAGCGCCTTCGCCATGGTGCGCTGCACCTCGTTCGGATACGCGGCGGTGTCCAGGGACTTGTTCGGCGAGATGAACCCGCCCTGCTCGGCCCAGATCTTCGCGGCATCGGCCGAGGCCAGCCAGGTCAGCAGGGCCTGAGCACCCTTGCTGTCCTTCAGCGCCACTGCCGCGTCGCCGCCCGTCACCACGGGCGACTCGGCGCCGACCGACGGGAACGGGAACACCTTGGCGTCCGTGCCGATCTTCGCCTTGGTCTGCGCGATGTTGACGCCGACGAAGTCGCCCTCGAAGACCATGGCGCCCTTCGGCTGGTCACCGCCGGTGAAGGTCTGGGTGACCGAGACCGGGAACTCCGTCTGCAGGGCACCGTCGGCGCCGCCCGCGATCAGGGACGGCTTGCCGAAGAGTTCGGCGAGCGTCGTCAGCGCGTCCTTGACGGACGGGTCAGTCCACTTGATCTTGTGCTGCGCCAGCTGGTCGTACTTCTCCGGGCCCGCCTGGGAGAGATAGACGTTCTCGAACCAGTCGGTGAGCGTCCAGCCGTCCGCGCCGCCGACCGAGACCGGGGTGACACCCGAGGCGGAGACCGTCTCGGCCGTCGCCATGAAGTCCTTCCAGGTCTTCGGCTCACTTGCCCCCGCGTTCTCGAACACCTTGGCGTTGTACCAGATCAGGGACTTGTTGGCGGCCTTGAAGTAGACGCCGTACTGGGTGCCGTCCACCGCGCCGAGGTCCTGCCAGACCTTCGCGTAGTTCTTCTCCAGTTGCGCCTTCGCGTCGGCGCCGACCGGCTTGGCCCACTTCTTCTCCACAGCCTGCTTGATCGCACCCACCTGCGGGATCATTGCGACGTCCGGCGGCTGGCCGCCCGCGATCTTCGTACCGAGGAAGTTGACGATCGGGTCCTGCGCCGGGACGAAGGTGACCGTGGAGCCCGTGCGCTTCTCGAACTCCTTGAGGACCTTCATGAAGTTGGCCTGCTCGGGCCCGGTCCAGACGGCCGCGACCGAGATCTTCTCGCCGTCCAGCTTGGGCAGTGCGACGGCCGAGGAACTCGGCTCGTTACTGCCGGACCCTCCGCCCGTCTTTCCCTTTCCGCTGCCGCCGTCGTCGCCGCAGCCGGTGAGGGCCAGTGCACCGACGGCGGTGAACACCATCGCGGCCCTGCGAATCCGAAGCGTTGTGCGCATCGCTGCCCCGTCTCTCCTGTGCGCGTGAACGGACGGGTGGGACCGCCGGTCGGTCGGCGGTGCCGCTCGTCCATCAGGTCGTCCTGTGCGCACCAGTCCTACGCCCGGTGCGCGGACGCCGCAATACCGCTTTCAGTCCCAACTGATCGATTGTGATGGGCTCGTGACGTGAAGTCAGTCGTCTTCGGATCGGCGTACGGGCTTGCGGATGAAGCCCGTCGAGGCGATCCCTCCCATGCCCTTGAGGCCATGGGAGGGATCGAGGACGCACCGGCGACCGGGGCGAGGTCGCCCGACAGGCTCTCAGGACTGGTAGGGCATGAGCGGAGCTATTCGCTCGGCGTTCACCGAACGGGCGGCCCTCTCCAGCGCGCTGGCCAGCAGCGCCAGGTCCGTCGGTCCGTTGCCCAGTTCCCGGACCGGGCGCCGGGTCGGCGGATCGCCCATCCGCTCCCACTCCAGTGGGACGACGGTGGGTCGCAGGGTCGCGGTGCGCGGAATGCGGCCCGTGACCCGGCCGCCCTGGAACGGCGTCACCCGCCCGTCCGGATGCCCCAGCCGACCGCGGCCGGGTGCCGGATCCTCCGGCGAGGGTGTGGCGACGGGTGCGTCGAGCACCGCGCGCAGCCGCGCCCCACGGGCAAGCTCCGTGTCCTCCGTGCGATCGGCGCGGGCGGACGTCGCGACCAGATGCACGCCCAGCCGGCCACCGTCCCTGGCGACGGACTCCAGCGCCCGTACGACCGAACCGGCGGCGGGCCGTCCCGGGCTGCCGAGCGCGGGGGCGACCAGGGCGTCGAAGTCGTCGACCAGCACGACGAGCCGGGGCAGCGGCGACGGACCGGGATCCGCGGACAGCGCGGCGGCGGGCCGCAGCCGGAGCGTGCCGCTCATCGCCGGGTCCAGGTCACCGCGCTGCTCGGCGGCGCTGGGGGCGCGTCGGCCGACCGTCTGCTGCGCCACGTCGTGCCGGGCATGCCAGTCGTTGAAGTCGAGCTGCCCGAGCAGCTCGGCCCGCCGCTTCAGCTCGCCACCCAGGGCCTGGGCGAACTCGCGCATTCTGACCGGATCGGAGGCGACCAAATGGGTGAACGCATGCGGGAGGTCCGCGCAGGGGCGCAGGCTTTCGCCGCGCTCACCA
This sequence comes from Streptomyces sp. NPDC051286, assembly GCF_044455345.1. NCBI lineage: Bacteria > Bacillati > Actinomycetota > Actinomycetes > Kitasatosporales > Streptomycetaceae > Streptomyces > Streptomyces sp. NPDC051286. The sequence continues at coordinate 45,894 of NZ_JBITER010000030.1, forward strand.
CCGGCTCCGTCGACCAGCAGGATGCCGAGCCGGTCGGGACGTGCGGCAGCAGCCAGCGAGGCGGCGACGGCTCGCAGCAACTCCGTACGTCCACTGCCGGCCGGGCCCTCGATGAGGAGGTGGGGCCCTTCATCGGCCAGATCGACACTGACCGCACCCCGGGTCCCGGCACCGAGAACGACGACGGGCCGCCCGGCGAAGGCGACGGTGGGGGCGGGAGGCGGCGAGGTTGCGGCTCCGGGCGCGGCGGTGGCGGCCGTGGCCATCCCGGCGGCTGTTGCACGCTCTGCCCCGGGAACGGCACGGGAGCCGGCGACGTCGCCGGACGCGCTGCCGTAACGCTGCGCACCGACGCGGGGCGCGGGCGCAGCGGGGTGGTGGGTGCGGCCCGACCCGGACAAGTCGGTGTCCGGGTACGGGGTGCGGCCGGAACCCTGGCTGTCGGTGCCCGGGTACGGGGTGCGGCCGGAACCCTGGCTGTCCGTCCCTGGGTACGGGGTGCGGCCGGAACCCTGGCTGTCGGTGCCCGGGTACGGGGTGCGGTTTGAGCCAGGAGTGTCCGCACCCGGGTACGCGGTGCGGCCCGAACCGGCCGTCGAACGGCCCTCGTCGCGGCTGAACGCATGCCGGGACGTGCCTGCGTGCGTGTCGTTCGCCGAACCGGGGTACGGCGTGCGGCCCCATGTGCCGGACGTCTCAGCGTTCGGGTACGGCGTGCGGCCGGAACCGGCGGATTCACTTCCCGGGTACGGCGTGCGGCCCGAGCCAGACGACTCGCCGCCGGGATATGCGGTGCTCCCCGACCCCGGTCCGTGGTCCGCATCGGCCCCCTGGGCGCCGGCACCCGCCGGGCCCGGGACCGGCACCGTGCGCCGTGCCCCCACGCGAGGGCCCGCGCTGCCCGGGTATGTCGTACGGCCCGAACCGCGGGCGTCCACGGCTGCCGCCTCCGGATCACCGGCACCGCCGCTCCAGCTCCCCGACCCACGCACCGTCGCCCCCGGCTGGGTCTCGGAGGTCGAGGCCCAGCGGGCCATCAGGGAGGCCGGGGTGGCTCTGGCCAGGCCCAGTTCGTCCAGCAGACGGGCGGACCGGGGGAGGGCTGCCGCCGGCGGGCGGCCGGGCGCCGTCGCCGGACCCGCCGTCCGCAGGGGTGCCAGCGCCCGCCCGAACCGCTCCGCCCACGCCGCCGACACCGCGTCCACCGTGGCCACCGTGCCGTGGCCCGCGGCCTGTCCGCCCGCCGTGCGCAGCAGCCGCAGTGCCGTTGCCACGTCGCCGCTCAGCATCCCCACCGCTCCGCACTCACGGAACGCGATCGACGCATGGCAGGCCGCCTCGTATGTCGCCGCGACCGGCGAGGTGGGCGACGCGGCCGGCGTCTCGGCCAGACAGATCAGATGGATCCCGGCCGCCGCACCCGCGGCGGCCAGCCGTGCCGTGGTCTCGCGCAGTACTGCGGACCCGGGGTCGCCGTCGACGATCACCACGGTGAACGACCCCTTGTACTGCCGGGCGGTCTCGGCGACCGTGCTCCGGTCGACGCTGGCCCAGTCGGTGCCGAGCGGCCCGTCGTCCAGTCGGCGCACCAGCTCCGTCGTGCGCGCCGTCGCCTGCTCACGGTCGTACGCGAGCAGCAGCCGGCAGTCCTGTCCGTGCATCGGCCGCAGATGGGGCAGCCAGCCGAGCCAGGCCCACGCGCGCCTGCGCTCGTCGGTGCTGCGGGCACGGTCCGTGCTGATGAGCACGATCTCCAGGTCGGCCGGGGAGTGCAGCGCGGCGAGCTGTGCCACCGTCGAGCGGGCGAGCCCGGCCAGCCGCTCCCGCGGACCGGCGAGCCCCAGTGAACCGGCCTCCCGAAGTCCCACGGTCACCGGCACGGCGGGCAGCTCCGCCCGGTCCGTGGTGCCGAGCCGGACCACGAGCGCCTCGGGGTGCTCGGCGTCGCGCTCCCACAACCGGGGTCCGGGCCCGAGCGCGGTGAGCAGCACCGCCGCCGGGTCGGGCCATGTCCCCGCCGAGGACGAGCGCGGGCGCGGTACGGACGACGCCAGCGGGCCCGGCAGGCCCACCGCCCCCGCCTCGTCGGGCGCCGCCTCGTGCACCGGCTCGCCCTTGTTCCCCGCCAGCCGGCGCGCCCAGGCCCCTATTCCGCCGCGCCGGGGTGTCTCGTCGTCCGGGAGCCGGCCGGACGCCCGCCGGGCGCTGCCCCGTACGCCCCCGTCGTCTGACCCGGCCGGTGTGCCGTCCGCGTACGCCACGGGTGCGGCGCCCGCGCTGTACGCATGACCGGCGGCGTACCCGTCCGGTTCCTCCGAGAGGTTCCCGCCCGCCGCCCGCGCGACCCGCAGATGCCCCTCGCCGTCCGGCGCAGTCGCCAGCGACGGCGTGGGCGAGCCCGGCGTCAGCCGGAGCGTCGATTCGCCGAGCCGCAGCAGCGCGCCCGGCCTCAGCCGGACCGGGCGGTCGCGGACCTCCGTCCCGTCCAGCGAGGTGCCGTTCGTCGAGCCCAGGTCGGCGACCGAGACCGCGCCGTTCTCGGAGACTGTCACCGCGCAGTGCAGCCGGGACACATCCGGGTCGTCGAGCGGGACGTCCGCGTCGGCGGACCGGCCGATCAGTATCTGTCCGCCGTGCAGCAGATGGACGCCGCCCGCATCGGGCCCCGCGACCACGTGCAACTGTGCCGGAACGGCGTCGGCCGCCGTCTCGTCCTCCCCGGGGACCTGGAGCGAGAGCACCGCGCCGTCGACCAGTGGCGGCTCGCCGAGCGCGCACCGCTGCGCGTCGAGCCGGTCGCGGCCGGCGAACAGCACCACCGCTCCGCCGCCGAGCGAGCCGTCGGGCCCGGAGACGGCGGCGGCCAGGTTGGAGGCCACGGTGGCGAGTGCCGTCCCCGCGGGGGCGGTGACGAGCACGTCGCAGGCGCGCGCCGGGGTCTGGCCGCTGCGCGGCGCGAGGACGGTCAGCCGGATCTGCATCGCCGTCAGCGGTCCCTTCTGCGCGGGGTGCCCGGCAGGGGAAACGCCCTGTGATTCCCCCCACCCGGCACGGACGCGTCGTCCGGTACAGGTCGTCACGTACCGCGAGGCTCCGACCCCACAGTTCCGTGCTGGAGGCATCCTCGCACCTGCCGCTGACAACGTGGCCGGGGGCCACCTAGAAGTGATCTTGAAAGGTCGGCTGTGGACCCAAAAATGCCTGCTTGGGGCGGTACCCGGAGCAGGACACAGAAGCCGGGCGACCATCGGAAACCGGCCAGGCGCACGTGTGTGCGGCAACCATCTGTCCGGTGTGGGCGTCTTCTTTCAGACACGATGGCTCACACCGCGTCCACGACCGGAAGGTGACCGACCGGTGACCCGTTCGAAGCCCTCGGAGCGGCATTAGAGTGGGCCGGAAACTCCCGGGGAGGGCTCCGGGAGGCCGTAAGCACCACGATCAGCAGGGAGCGCATGACGTGCGGCCGGTAGGCAGCAAGTACCTGCTCGAAGAGCCGCTGGGACGCGGCGCGACGGGCACCGTCTGGCGCGCCCGCCAGCGGGAGACCGCAGGCACCGAGGCGGCCGTCGCCGGCCAGCCCGGCGAGACCGTGGCCATCAAGGTCCTCAAGGAGGAGCTCGCCAACGACGCGGACGTGGTGATGCGGTTCCTGCGCGAGCGGTCCGTGCTGCTGCGGCTCACCCACGAGAACATCGTGCGCACCCGTGACCTGGTCGTCGAGGGCGATCTCCTCGCCCTCGTGATGGATCTGGTCGACGGACCCGACCTGCACCGCTATCTCCGCGAGAACGGCCCGCTCACCCCGGTCGCCGCCTCGCTCCTCACCGCCCAGATCGCGGACGCGCTCGCCGCCAGCCATGCCGACGGTGTCGTCCACCGCGACCTGAAGCCGGCGAATGTCCTGCTGTCCGAGCGCGACGGCCAGATGCATCCGATGCTGACCGATTTCGGCATCGCACGGCTCGCCGATTCCCCGGGCCTGACCCGGACCCATGAGTTCGTCGGCACACCCGCCTATGTGGCGCCGGAGTCGGCCGAGGGCCACCCGCAGACCTCCGCCGTCGACATCTACGGCGCGGGCATCCTGCTGTACGAGGTGGTCACCGGGCGCCCGCCGTTCTCCGGCGGCACGGCCCTCGAGGTCCTGCACCGGCACCTCAGCGAGGAGCCCCGCCGCCCCACCACCGTCCCGGCGCCGCTCTGGACGGTCATAGAGCGCTGCCTGAGCAAGGACCCGGACCGGCGGCCCAGCGCGGAGAACCTGGCCCGCGGCCTGCGTACCGTCGCGGCCGGCATCGGTGTGCACGCCACCTCGGCGCAGATCGCGGCCGCCGACGGCGTGGGCGCCCTGCTCGCCCCCGACCCGGCGCCCGCAGCCGTGCCGGAGACCCCCGGTGCGGCCGACCCGACGCAGGTACTGCCGAGCAACGCGGGTGCGTACGACCCGAACGCGGCGACCAGCGTCATGCAGCACTCACCCGGCCAGGGGTACGGACAGGGGCAGGGCCAGGGCGGGCAGGCCGACCCGACCGCGGTCATGCCGCCCGTACCGCAGCGCCCCGACGGCCCGCCGCAGCCCGACGGCCCGCACCCGTGGCAGTCCCAGCTGCAGGCGGCCCGCGACCGCAACGAGCAGACGCAGGTCCAGTACCTCGATCCGAGCCAGGATCCGCTGCGCCGTCGGCCGCAGCGCCAGCAGCCGCAGCAGGCTCCACCGCACCGCCAGCAGTCGCCGCAGCGCCAGCAGTACCCGCAGCAGCCGCAGCGCCAGCAGTACCCGCAGCAGCAGCCCCAGCAGTACCCCCAGCGCCGCCAGCAACCGCAACACCCCCAGCAGCAGCAGTACGCACCTCCGCAGCAGCCGGCGCCCCAGCAGCCGGCCCCGCGCCAGCCCCGCGAGCCGAGGCAGCGCAGCGCCAACCCGATGAAGATCCCGGGTCTCGGCTGTCTCAAGGGCTGCCTCTTCACGGTGGTGCTGCTCTTCGTCGCGGGCTGGCTGATCTGGGAACTGACGCCGCTGCAGGACTGGATCGGGCAGGGGCAGAGCTACTGGCAAGCGATCGGCGACGCGATCTCCTCGGTCACCGACTGGCTCTCGAAACTGGGCAGCAGCAGTGGCGGCTGACAGAGCCCGCATCACCAACTTCGTAGCTTTGTCGACTTCTGCGGAGCGATTTCGCCCGCAGAAGTGAAGGTTGGCGCCATCCAGGGCACGTAACACCCCGATCGCCGCGTAACTTTGTCGACCGGGGGTCCAACGCCAGCCGCTGAGGGAGCAGTCTTGGCACGGAATATCGGCAGCCGGTACACCGCCCACCAGATCCTGGGGCGCGGCAGCGCCGGCACGGTGTGGCTCGGCGAGGGTCCTGAGGGCCCCGTCGCCATCAAGCTGCTCCGCGAGGACCTCGCGTCCGATCAGGAGCTGGTCGGACGCTTCGTGCAGGAGCGCACCGCGCTGCTGGGGCTCGACCACCCGCACATCGTCGGCGTCCACGACCTCGTCGTGGACGGCAACGACCTGGCGCTGGTCATGAACCTGGTACGCGGTACGGATCTGCGCACCCGCCTCGACCGCGAGCGCCGGCTCGCCCCCGAGGCAGCGGTCGCGATCGTCGCGGACGTCGCGGACGGCCTCGCGGCCGCGCACGCCGCCGGAGTGGTCCACCGCGACGTCAAGCCGGAGAACATCCTGCTCGACATGGAGGGACCGCTCGGCCCCGGCGGCTCGCACCCCGCGCTGCTCACCGACTTCGGCGTGGCCAAGCTGATCGACACCCCGCGCCGCACCAAGGCCACGAAGATCATCGGTACGCCGGACTATCTGGCCCCCGAGATCGTCGAGGGCCTCCCGCCGCGCGCCGCCGTGGACATCTACGCCCTCGCGACGGTGCTGTACGAGCTCCTCGCGGGCTTCACGCCCTTCGGCGGCGGCCACCCCGGCGCGGTGCTGCGCCGCCACGTCACGGAGACAGTGGTCCCGCTTCCCGGCATCCCCGAAGAGCTCTGGCAGCTTCTGGTGCAGTGCCTGGCCAAGGCCCCGGCCTCCCGGCTGCGCGCCTCCGAGCTCGCGGCGCGTCTGCGTGAGCAGCTCCCGCACCTGGCCGGCATCCCGCCCCTGGACGTCGACGAGCCGGGTGCCGAACCGGAACCGCAGCCCTACGACGAGCAGCAGTACACCCCGGCCCCCGACGAACCCCGCCGTCGTGGCGCGGTCCCGCTGGTCCCCGGCGCCTCCCCGGACTCCAACCGGGACACTCACACCAGCATGCGCGTCCCAGGCCCCGACGAGCTCTCCGGCGGCCCCCGGGGCACCGCCCGGGCCCCCCGCGCCCCGGGCCAGCCCCGTCCGGGCTCGGCGCGGAACAAGGCGGCGGCCATCCGCAAGCGCCGCATCACGCTGGGCGCGGTGGCGCTGGTGCTGTGCGCGGCCCTGGGTGTGGGCGGCTGGCTGGCCTTCGGCGGCAATGACGCGGACGCGACCCCGCAGGACACGAAGAACTCGGCGCCGGCGGCTCCGTAACCGCGCCGTGACCGCACGGATCCCCGCGGAATGGACGGCCCGGGGATGGTCCGAGCCGACAGCCGTTACGCTGGACCCGTGGCAGTCGTCGATATTTCCGAAGAGCTGAAGTCCCTCTCCTCGACCATGGGGTCGATCGAGGCCGTCCTGGACCTCGAAGCGCTGAGGGCGGACATCGCCGCGCTCGAGGAGCAGGCGGCGGCGCCGTCCCTCTGGGACGACCCGGAGGCGGCGCAGAAAATCACCAGCAAGCTTTCGCACCTCCAGGCCGAGGTCCGCAAGACCGAGGCCCTCCGCGGCCGTATCGACGATCTTGAGGTTCTCTTCGAGCTCGCCGAGGACGAGGGCGACGCCGACGCTCTCGCCGAGGCCGAGAGGGAGCTGGAGTCCGTCAAGAAGGCGCTCGACGAGATGGAGGTCCGTACCCTCCTCTCCGGCGAGTACGACGCCCGTGAGGCGCTGGTCAACATCCGTGCCGAGGCCGGTGGCGTCGACGCCGCCGACTTCGCCGAGAAGCTCCAGCGCATGTACATCCGCTGGGCCGAGCGGCACGGGTACAAGACCGAGGTCTACGAGACGTCCTACGCGGAAGAGGCCGGCATCAAGTCGACCACCTTCGCCGTCCAGGTTCCGTACGCCTACGGCACGCTCTCCGTCGAGCAGGGCACCCACCGGCTCGTCCGGATCTCGCCCTTCGACAACCAGGGCCGTCGCCAGACGTCCTTCGCGGGCGTCGAGGTGCTGCCGGTCGTCGAGCAGACCGACCACATCGAGATCGACGAGTCCGAGCTCCGCGTCGACGTGTACCGCTCCTCCGGTCCTGGTGGCCAGGGCGTCAACACGACCGACTCCGCGGTGCGCCTGACCCACCTGCCGACCGGCATCGTCGTCTCCTGCCAGAACGAGCGCTCGCAGATCCAGAACAAGGCGTCCGCGATGAACGTCCTCCAGGCGAAGCTCCTTGAGCGCCGCCGCCAGGAGGAGCAGGCCAAGATGGACGCGCTCAAGGGCGACGGCGGCAACTCCTGGGGCAACCAGATGCGTTCGTATGTCCTGCACCCGTACCAGATGGTCAAGGACCTGCGCACGGAGTTCGAGATCGGCAACCCCGAATCGGTCTTCAACGGCGAGATCGACGGCTTCCTGGAGGCGGGCATCCGCTGGCGGAAGCAGCGCGAGAAGTAACCACCGAAGCGTACGAACGGCGGTGCCGGGCCCCTCAGGGGTTCCGGCGCCGCCGTTCTCGGTAGCCGGCCCGGCCGCGCCGGATCACGGAATTCCGCCCCAGGAAGGGGAGTTGGGGCTGCGAGTTGCGTGGGTGCCATGGTGACTGCGTCACAGTCGTGATTCTGAATGAGGGTCAACTCGCCGCAAAGCGGTGCACATTGCACGGAACGGGCTTGACGTAGTCCTTATCTGTGGACAGGGTGCTACTGCAGCATGCGTATGTCTGGGACGGGTGTGAACGGGGAGGGCGGCTTGGCTACGGCACGACGTGGCCCCGGCCGAGTGAGTAACCCCCGGCAGAGCCGTGAGCCCGCATATGGCTGCTCCACTGACGAGAACAGCTACTGGGGGTAGCAGCAGATGACCAAGAAGACGCGGGTCCGCGTCGCGCGGATAGCCGCAGGTGCGGTAATCGCCGCGGGTGCCTCGCTCACCGCTGCCGGTGCGGCTTCGGCCGTCGGTATCGGTATCGGGATCGGCGTGGACGCCGGTGACGCCTCCCTCAACGCCCAGGCCGGCATCGCCGGCGATGCCGACGGTGGTAACGGCGGGGAACCTGGTGGCGTCGACGAGGGCGGCACCACCAACGAGGGCACCACCAACGAGGGCACCACCAACGAGGGCGGCACCACCAACGAGGGCACCACCAACGAGGGCGGCACCACCAACGAGGGCACCACCAACGAGGGCGGCACCACCAACGAGGGCACCACCAATCAGGGTGGTGCGGGCAACCAGGGTGGTGCGGGCAACCAGGGTGGTGCGGGCAACCAGGGTGGTGCGGGCAACCAGGGTGGTGCGGGCAACCAGGGTGGTGCGGGCAACCAGGGT
>NZ_JBITER010000030.1:54573-76677 GCF_044455345.1 Streptomyces sp. NPDC051286
TGGCGCCGGCAACCAGGGTGGCGCCGGTGACCAGGGTGGCGCGGCCGACAATGGCGGTGGCAACGGCAACGGTGGCGGCACCGCCGGCAAGGGCGGCAGCACCGGCTCGGCCACCGGTGGCGACGCCGGCGGCAGCTGCACCGTCGACCTCGACGGCACCGTGTGCGCGGACAACACCACCCCCGACTCGGTCGGCAACCAGCCGGTCGAGCAGGGCAAGGGCAAGGACGAGCTCGCCGAGACCGGTGCGGCCGAGACCACGTTCCTGCTGGTCGGCGCCGCGACGATGATCGCCGGTGGCATCGGCTTCCGGATCCTGCCGCGTCTGGTGAACGGTCGTACGGTCGCCTAAGGCCTCTGGCCGCCAGGTACACCTACGTACACAGAAGGGCCCGGGACATGCGTCCCGGGCCCTTCCGCGTACTCTCACTCCCGCCGTACGGGCGGCTGCGGACAGCTACACGGTCTGGTGCGCCAGCAGCGCCAGCGCGCCCACCAGCACCACCAGCAGGGCGACCAGCATCGCCGGGCTCAGCCCCGCGAACGGTCCCTGGCCCTGATCCTGCTGCAGCCGTGCGCGGCTGGCCCGGCATACGGGGCATCGGCCCTCGTTGACGGGCGCCGCGCAGTTTGCGCACACCAGTCGGTCATAGGTCATGCGCTTTCCTCCTCCCGCGCGGCGGAGCCGCATACGCATTCTCTGCGCACAACGCTCCTGGAAACGCATCCGTTCCCCCTCCACTGTGCCAGGTCGCGCGGAATTCGGCGCGGGCCGCCCGGGAACACCCGGTCCGTTCCGGTTCCGGTTGCGCCCCCACCCGGTTCCGTTCCGCCATAAATCGCCCATCACGGGACGCGCGCCTGCACGGCTGAGCCCGGTTCGCGTATGGTCACGCACACCTACTCCCGGCCGACCGTGGTGCATCCGTGATCCGATTCGACAACGTCTCCAAGACCTACCCGAAGCAGAGCCGTCCCGCTCTACGGGATGTGTCTCTCGATATCGAGAAGGGCGAGTTCGTCTTCCTGGTGGGCTCCTCCGGCTCCGGCAAGTCCACCTTCATGAGACTCATCCTCCGTGAGGAGCGCGCCAGTCAGGGCGCGGTCCACGTCCTCGGCAAGGACCTCGCGCGCATGTCCAACTGGAAGGTGCCGCAGATGCGCCGCCAGCTGGGCACCGTCTTCCAGGACTTCCGTCTGCTCCCCAACAAGACCGTTGCGGAGAACGTGGCGTTCGCCCAGGAGGTCATCGGCAAGCCGCGCGGCGAGATCCGCAAGGCGGTTCCGCAGGTCCTCGACCTCGTCGGGCTCGGCGGCAAGGAGGACCGGATGCCCGGCGAGCTCTCCGGTGGTGAGCAGCAGCGCGTGGCGATCGCGCGGGCGTTCGTGAACCGCCCCATGATGCTGATCGCGGACGAGCCGACCGGCAACCTCGACCCGCAGACCTCCGTGGGCATCATGAAGCTCCTGGACCGGATCAACCGGACCGGGACCACCGTCATCATGGCGACCCACGACCAGAACATCGTCGACCAGATGCGCAAGCGCGTCATCGAGCTGGAGCAGGGCCGTCTCGTACGCGACCAGGCCCGCGGCGTCTACGGCTACCAGCACTGAGCATCGAGCACTGAAAGGACGCCATGCGCGCCCAGTTCGTCCTGTCGGAGATCGGCGTCGGCCTCCGTCGCAACCTCACGATGACCTTCGCGGTCGTCGTCTCCGTCGCCCTCTCGCTCGCCCTGTTCGGCGGCGCGCTGCTGATGCGCGAACAGGTCAGCACGATGAAGGACTACTGGTACGACAAGGTCAACGTTTCGATCTTCCTCTGCAACGAGAGCGACGCGAAGTCGGTGCCGAAGTGCGCCAAGGGCGCCGTCACCGCTGAGCAGAAGAAGGAGATCGAGACCGACCTCCACAAGATGAAGGTCGTCGACACGGTCACGTACGAGTCGGCCGACCAGGCGTACAAGCACTACCAGGAGCAGTTCGGCGATTCGCCGATGGCCGGCAACATCACGCCGGACCAGATGCAGGAGTCGTTCCGGGTCAAGCTCCACGACCCGAAGAAGTACAAGGTCGTCGCCACCGCCTTCGCCGGACGTGACGGGGTGCATTCGGTCCAGGACCAGAGAGGGATCCTGGACAACCTCTTCGGCCTGATGAACGGCATGAATGTGGCCGCGCTCTTCGTGATGGCGCTGATGCTGGTCATTGCGCTGATGCTGATCGTGAACACCGTCCGCGTCTCGGCGTTCAGCCGGCGCCGCGAGACGGGCATCATGCGGCTCGTCGGCGCCTCCGGCTTCTACATCCAGATGCCGTTCATCATGGAGGCCGCGTTCGCCGGTCTCATCGGTGGCGTGCTCGCCTGCGTCATGCTGCTGGCCGGGCGATACTTCCTGATCGACGGCGGACTGGCGCTCGAGTCGAAGCTCAACCTGATCCACTTCATCGGCTGGGACGCGGTCTTCACCAAGCTGCCGCTGGTCCTCGCGATCGGTCTGCTGATGCCCGCCGTTGCCGCGCTCTTCGCGCTCCGCAAGTACCTCAAGGTGTGACATGAGCCCCGTGGGGCGTGCGGCCCAACCGGCCGTGCGCCCTCGGGGCGTTGTCCTAGACTCGTCGCCATGTCGGGCCCTACGCATCGTCTCCCGCCCCGCGGCTTCGGCCGCGGGGCGGCCCTGACATTGGTCTTCGCGAGCGTCCTCGCCACCGCGGCGGCCACCGGGTCGCTGCCGCAGGGTGAGGAGAGGGCCGCGGCGATGAAGGCCCGTTCCGTCGCTTCCACCGTCGACCGCGACGAGATCGCCGCCGCGGCGGCCGAGGCGGTGGCCGAGGGCAAGTCGAGTACGGAGGCGGCCGAGGCGGTCGTCAGCCGCAGCGGGGACCGCTGGGGCGCGGTGTACGACGAGCGGGAGTACGAGGAGTTCGAGCAGGCTCTCGACGGCTCCTACACGGGCGTCGGTCTGGCCGCGAAGCGATCCGCCGACGGACTGGTCGCGGTGGCCCGGGTCCATCCCGGCGGCCCCGCCGACCTGGCCGGCATCGAGCCCGGCGATCTGCTCCGTACCGTCGACGGACGCCGGATCGACCGGCGCCCCGTCTCCGAGGTGGTCGCCCTGCTGCGCGGGGACCGTACGCGCGCTGCCGTGGGCACCACTGTCGTGTTGGTGGTCCAGCGCGGCGTCACCGGCCCGGCCAGGACACTGACGCTGACCCGGGCCAGGCTCACCACCGAGGCCGTCACGGTCCGCAGGCTCGGGGCGAAGCGGCTCGGACCGGACCGTTCCGATTCCTCCGCGGCTGTACTGATCAAGGTCGACTCGTTCACCAGGGGCTCGGGCGCCAGGATCCGTGACGCCGTCCGGGACGCACCGGCGGGCGCAGGGGTGCTGCTCGATCTCCGGGGCAACTCCGGAGGGCTGGTCACCGAGGCGGTGATCGCCGCCTCCGGATTCCTCGACGGCGGACTGGTCGCCACGTACGACGTGCACGGCGTGCAGCGCGCCCTCTACGCCACGCCGGGCGGTGACACGGACCGCCCGGTCGTCGTCCTCGTCGACGGCGGCACCATGAGCGCGGCCGAGCTGCTGACCGGAGCCCTCCAGGACCGGGGCCGTGCCGTCACGGTTGGCTCGCGCACCTTCGGCAAGGGGTCCGTGCAGATGCCCAGCAAGCTCCCGGGCGGCTCGGTGGCCGAGCTGACCGTCGGCCACTACCGCACGCCGGCGGGCCGCAGCGTCGACGGCCGCGGCATCACCCCGGATCTCGTGGTCAGCTCCCGGGCCCTCCAGCGGGCCGAGACAGTATTGAGTGGCCTCGGGGGTGGGTCGTAGTGCGAAAATGGCCACACTATGGCTAAGGAAAAGGACACAGGGCGCAAGCTCATCGCGCAGAACAAGAAGGCGCGGCACGACTACCACATCCTCGACACCTACGAGTGCGGTCTCGTGCTGATGGGCACCGAGGTCAAGTCGCTCCGGCTGGGCCGGGCCTCGCTGGTGGACGGCTTCGTCCAGATCGACGGGAACGAGGCGTGGCTGCACAACGTGCACGTCCCCGAGTACGTGCAGGGGACCTGGACCAACCACTCCGCCAAGCGCAAGCGCAAGCTGCTGATGCACCGGGCCGAGATCGACAAGCTGGAGTCGAAGTCGCAGGAGACGGGGCACACGATCGTGCCGCTCGCGCTGTACTTCAAGGAGGGCCGGGTCAAGGTCGAGATCGCGCTCGCCAAGGGCAAGAAGGAGTACGACAAGCGGCAGACGCTGCGCGAGAAGCAGGACCTGCGCGAGACGAACCGCGCGATCTCGGCGGCCCGGCGGCGGCAGCGGAGCGCCTGAGCGAGGCCCGCCGGGAATAGGCTGGCACCGTCGCCCGTTGGTCACGTACGATGGCACTGCACTCCACAGCGGGTGCGTGCATTTGAAAAAACAACATGGGGATGATCGGTTTCGACAGCGGATGTCGAAGCAGGGGAAGCGTGTCGAGGAAGCGGCAATGATCTCGTAAACCATATGTCGCAACCAATAATCGCCAACACCAAGCGCGATTCCTTCGCCCTCGCTGCCTAAGTAGCGACTTGCGAAGTGTCAGCCCGGGGGTGATCCCGACCCGGATCCTGGCATCATCAAGGGATCTAAACTTCTAGGCCCGGTCACGGGGCCTGGAAGGAAATCAAACAGTGACTGAGCCCGTCGGAGACTTGTTCGCGTGATTTCCGGGGCCGAGAAAAGCGCAGCGAACTGCACACGGAGAAGCCCTGGTTCTGCACCGTTGGACGCGGGTTCGATTCCCGCCATCTCCACAATTCCCATGTGAACGAGGACCCCGTTGCCCACCGGCAGCGGGGTCCTCGTTCTGTGTACGGGCACGGCGCGCCCTCGCGCCGGTGCGGGGTCACGCGCCGTTGCCGCGCACGCGGACCCCGGCCGCCGCCACCGCGAGCGCCAGCCCCGCCGCGCACCCCGGCACCACGTACGCCGTCACCGTCCCGGCGTGCTCCACCACCCAGCCGCCGGTCGCCGAACCGGCCGCTATTCCGCCCAGCAGCGCGGTGACGGAGAGCGTCATGCCCTCGTTCAACTGACCGTCGGGGGTCAGCCGCTGCACCAGCGTCATCCCGGTGACCATCGTCGGCGCCGTCGCCGCACCGGCCAGCAGCAGACTTCCGGCCAGCGCGAGCAGTGAATCGGTCGAGGAGGCGGCGAGCAGCGGCAGGGACATCAGCGCCGTCATCCCCGCCAGGCACCACAGGAGCCGCCGCCGGACGTCCACGGCCGGGCGCAGCGACCCGTACAACAGCCCTGCCACGCACGAGCCACCCGCCTGGAGCGCCAGGATCGCGCCTCCGGCGTGCGCGATCGTGACGACCTCCATGGCGCCGAAGACCGCGCCGGTGGCCAGGAAGGCGGCGAGCAGTGCGGGCATGCCCCGGGTGCGCAGCGGGGAGCCCGCCCGTGTGGCGGGCGCCACCGGGGGTTCGGTGGCACGCTGAGCGGCGAAGATCAGCACGCCCGTCATCAGCAGCACCGCACCGATGAGTGTCCCGGCCTCCGGGAAGAGCGCCGCGCACAGGAACGCGGCGAGGGCGGGGCCGAGCATGAAGCACAGCTCGTCCGCGGCCTGTTCGAAGGAGTTCGCGGTGTGCAGGGCGGCCGGGTCGCCGCGGTGCAGATGGGCCCACCGGGCACGGGACATGCCGCCGGTGTTGGGGGTGGTGGCGGTCGCGGCGTAGGCGGCGAAGAGCGTCCAGTCCGGGGCGTCGTAGTGCACACAGAGCAGCAGCGCGAGCGAGCCGAGTACGGCGATCGCGGTGGCGGGCACGGCGATCCGGGCCTGGCCGTACCGGTCGACGAGCCGGGCCGTCCAGGGCGCGACCACGGCGGTCGCGGCGAGCCCGGTCGCGGTGACCGCCCCGGCCAGGGCGTACGAACCGCGCGACCCGGCGATCATGACGATCGCGCTGACGCTGAACATGCCCATCGGCAGCCGGGCGATCAGATTGCCCGCCGTGAAGGCGCGGGCGCCGGGGGTGGCGAGCAGTCGGCGGTACGGGTTGGTGGAGGCGCGGCGGACGGGGGCGCCGGTCCGCGGGGCGATCACCAGCATGTCTCCGGAGAGGGCATGCAGGGGCGTGGTGGGAGTGTCGTACGGCATGGGCTCAACCCTCGCGGTGGCCGGCCCGTGCGGTCCAACACCTGCTCCGCACTCATTCACGCACCTGTGTTGTAAATTCGGGCCTGTGACCTCCTCCGATATCGATCCGCGGCTGCTGCGCGCCTTCGTCGTCGTCGCCGAGGAGCTGCACTTCACCCGTGCCGCCGCCCGGCTCTACCTGGCCCAGCAGGCACTCAGCCGTGACATCCGCCGACTGGAGCGCGAGCTCGGTGCGGAGCTGTTCGTACGGAGCACCCGCCAGGTCTCCCTCACACCCGACGGCGAACGGCTGCTGCCGCAGGCCCGCCGGGTGATCGCCGCCCACGAGGACCTCCGCGCCGCCTGGGCGGAGCAGACGCGCCCGCTGCTGGTCGACGTCAGCGTCCCGATCGGGACGGGTCACCGACTGCTCGGGCTGGCCCGCGACGAGGTGCCGGGAGTGGAGTTCGTGGCGCGCTACCTGAGCGGGCTGACGGGGGCGGCGGCGGAGATCCTGGCCGGGCGGCTCGATGTCTCCTTCGGCCGGGTCGCGGGGCTGGATCCGGCGGTACGGGCGGGGCTGGCGCATCAGCCGGTCTGCTTCGAACGGCTGACCGTCCTGCTGCGCGACGACCATCCGCTGGCCTCGCTCGCCCAGGTCCCGATGAGGGCGCTGGCGGGAGAGCGGCTGTACGCCGCGGCGGGCAACCCGGCCACGGCGGAGTGGACCGACCTCGCAGAGCGGCTCTTCGCGGGGCGGGGGATCGAACTGGTGGCCCCGTTCCCGGAGATCGTGGGGGAGGAGGAGTTCGTCCGGGTGGTGCGGAAGCAAGGCTGGTCGGTGCTGGCGAGCACCGAGTTCATCGAGGTGCCGGGGATGGTCATACGGCCGCTGGTCGACCCCGTACCGCTGTCACCGGTGTCGCTGGTGTGGCGCAAGGGGCTGAAGCACCCGGGGGTGGACGCGCTGCGGCGGGTCGCGGCGAGGGTGACGGCGGCGGAACGGGGGCTGGAGGTACCCGCCGGGAGCTGGCTTCCCGAGGGCGATCTGGCACTGATGTCGCAGAGGTGAAGGGGCGGCCCGAAGACGGCTCAGCGGGTCGGGCGGCTCCGGCGACGGCTGCCGGAGAACGCCAGGCCGGCGAGTCCGGCGACGAGCACCACGAACGGGACGGCGGCCGCCACCGGTCCCGCGCCCTCGATGCGCTCACGCAGCGAGGGAACCTGGGCCACGGCGAAGAGGCCGATGCCGACCATGCCGATCCCCCAGGCCCGGGGGCGTGCCACGTATCCGGAGAGCCACGGAGGCAGCCAGCGCAGGACTGCCGCGGCGCAGCCGTACGAGGCGGCCGCGAGGCCGACCGTGATGAGGATGACCGACATGCCGTTCTCGATTCTCGTGAAGTGCTCGCACGATAGGAACATTCGTCCGGGAGGGGGGCCGATTGGCCGATTGGTTTCCCAACGATCCATCAACTCCCGAACGGATAAACATGGATCGGGCGTGCAGTTTTGGACCTGCCGACCGGTCGCAGGCCAGGTGAAAACGGTGCATCTCGCACCCCGAGCATCACCCGTTCAGGGCTATTTTCGTCAGCTTCGTGCGCTACATTCATCCTCCGGGTGCAAGGTGCTGAGGGGCGCGCGGACTGGGTGGGGGCCCGGTTCGCCGGTACGAGACCGGCTCAAACGTGCGCGCCCGTTTATCCGAGTGGGAGTTGTGCCTACACCCGTGGAAAATTGGCGTGAAGGTGCCCGGTCCGGGCACACGCACGAATGGAAGGACGTCACCGTCCAGCGCGACGGGCTCGGGCGTCAGCTGTCCGAGCTCTCGGTCGAGCCGGGAGCCCCCGAAGGCTCCGACGGTCCGGTCTTCGTCGACGAGAGCGGCCGGCGCAGCAAGACGTTCAGGCGTCTGGGCTGGGCCCTTGCCGCAGTCTGCGCCTGTTACGCGGTGACGCTGGTTGCCACCCTGCTCAGCGGTAATTCCACGGCGCCGTGGCTGCCGCTCTCCGGCCAGAATCAGCACAAGAAGGCGGAAGAGGTCCGGGTGTCGCCCACTCCGTCGGGCACCGCGGACGCGGTCGTGCCGGTGGGCGGGGCACCGGGCACCACGGTGGCGGATCCGGCGACCGACGTCCGCGCGAAGCCTTCGGGCAGCGCCGGGTCCAGCGCCCCGTCCGCGTCCGCGTCGAGCACGGCCCCGTCGAAGAAGCCCACCGTCGGCGCCACCCACACGGGTGACACCGCCGGCGGCGGCACGAAGCCCGCCCCGGCGACGTCGGCCCCCGAGTCGCCCGCGGCCACCACGACGCCGCCCGTCGATCCCGGCCCCTCGCAGTCGCCCACCCAGCCCACCGAGTCCCCGGATCCTCCCGTGCAAGAGCAAGAAGGCACCCACTAAATGACCACCCCCGCCTCGCGGGGCAGGAACAACCGACAGAAGCGGAACAGGCGGCGCAGGCTTCCCATGCGCTATCTGCTGCCGTCCGTATTCCTCGTTGCCCTGCTCGCCATGCTGATGCTGCGCGGTTACGTGCACAGCGAGATCCTCGCCGACCACCGCATTCAGGCCCCGGCGGCCACGGACCGTGTGCCCGACACCATCCTCGACGGAGGTCCGGTCATCGATGCCCGGAGCACCACCGGGCCCGCCAAGTCGCTGACCGTCCCGGATCACCGGATCGTGCTGACCTTCGACGACGGCCCCGACCCGGTGTGGACCCCGCGGGTCCTCGACGAGCTGAAGAAGTACGGCGCGCACGGCGTCTTCTTCGTCACCGGAACCATGGCATCGCGCCACCCCGGACTCGTCCACCGCATGGTCGAGGAGGGACACGAGGTCGGGCTGCACACCTTCAACCACCCCGATCTCTCCTACCAGTCCCACTCCCGTATCGACCGGGAGCTGTCCCAGAACCAGCTGGTGCTGGCGGGCGCGGCAGGTATCCGTACGTCCCTGTTCCGGCCCCCGTACTCGTCGTTCGCCGACGCGATGGACAACAGGTCCTGGCCGGTCACCCAGTACGTCGGCACTCGCGGCTACCTCACCGTCGTCAACAACACCGACAGCGAGGACTGGAAGCGCCCCGGCGTCCCCGCGATCATCGAACGGGCCACGCCCAAGGACGGCAAGGGCGCCGTCATCCTGATGCACGACTCCGGCGGCGACCGGTCCCAGACCGTGGCCGCGCTCGGCGAGTTCCTCCCGCGCATGCAGCAGCAGGGCTACACGTTCACCAACCTCACCACCGCTCTCGGTGCGCCCAGCGCGCACACCCCCGTGACCGGGCTCGCGCTGTGGAGGGGCAGGGCGTTCGTGTACGCCGTCGGCGTCTCGGAGAACCTCACCGACATGCTGGTGGTCGCGCTCGCCGTCATCGGGGTGCTCGTCCTCGCCCGCTTCGGCCTGATGCTGCTGCTGTCCTGCCTGCACGCCCGGAAGGTCCGAGGGCGGGACTTCGGCCGGGGACCCGCGTACACCCGCCCTGTCTCGGTGCTGGTACCCGCGTACAACGAACGCGAATGCATCGCCAACACCGTGCGCTCCCTGGTGGCGAGCGACCACCCCGTCGAGATCATCGTCATCGACGACGGCTCCACGGACGGCACGGCGGACATCGTCGAGGCGCTGCGGCTGCCGAACGTCCGCGTCATCCGCCAGCGCAACGCCGGAAAGCCCGCCGCCCTCAACACCGGCATCGCACACGCCCGTCACGACATCGTGGTGATGATGGACGGCGACACGGTCTTCGAACCCTCCACCGTCCGCGAACTCGTCCGGCCGTTCGCCGACCCGGAGGTGGGCGCCGTCGCCGGGAACGCCAAGGTCGGCAACCGCGACTCGCTGATCGGTGCCTGGCAGCACATCGAGTACGTGATGGGCTTCAACCTCGACCGCCGGATGTACGACATGCTGCGCTGCATGCCGACCATCCCCGGCGCGGTCGGCGCCTTCCGTCGTGATGCGCTGGACCGGATCGGCGGCATGAGCGACGACACCCTCGCCGAGGACACCGACGTCACGATGGCGCTGCACCGCGACGGCTGGCAGGTGGTCTACGCGGAAGACGCCCGCGCCTGGACCGAGGCGCCGGAGACCGTACAGCAGCTGTGGTCGCAGCGGTACCGGTGGTCGTACGGCACCATGCAGGCGATCTGGAAGCACCGCCGCGCGGTCATCGAACGCGGACCGTCCGGCCGCTTCGGGCGCGTCGGCCTGCCGTTCGTCGCCCTGTTCATGGTCGTCGCCCCGCTGCTCGCGCCCCTCATCGACGTCTTCCTGCTGTACGGGCTGGTCTTCGGCCCCACCCAGAAGACCGTCGTCGCCTGGCTCGGCGTCCTCGCGGTGCAGGCCCTCTGCGCCGGGTACGCCTTCCGGCTCGACCGGGAACGCCTGACGCATCTGATCTCGCTGCCCCTCCAGCAGATCCTCTACCGGCAGCTCATGTACGTGGTGCTGCTCCAGTCCTGGATCACCGCACTCACCGGCGGCCGGCTGCGCTGGCAGAAGCTGCGCCGTACCGGAGTGGTGGAAGCACCCGGCGCGATGGTGAGCCAGCGCAGGCGTGTCAACGATCGGAGGCCCGTCGCATGACGAGCAGCTACACCCCCGCATTCCCCCCGTCCCACCCGGTCCCGGCACCGGTGCCGGGACAGTCCGCCGCACCGTCGTCGGAGACCACCGCCCCGCCCGCCCCGAAGAGGCCGGGCCGAGACCGCTACCTCGACCTGCTGCGCGCCGTCGCCCTCGTCCGCGTCGTCGTCTTCCACACCTTCGGCTGGGCCTGGCTGACGGTCGTGTTCCCCTCCATGGGTGTCATGTTCGCCCTCGCGGGGTCGCTGATGGCACGCTCGCTGGACCGCCCCGCCCCGGCTGTCGTCCGCGCCCGGCTCCGCCGTCTGCTGCCCCCGATGTGGGTGTTCGCCGCGGTCGTCGTCCCGGTCATGTTCGCCCTCGGCTGGAAGCCCGTGAAGGAAGAGGGGATCTGGTGGTTCATCAAGCTGGGCTGCTACCTCCTTCCGGTCGGCGCCCCGCCGTATCCCTGGGAGAGCGGCTCAGCGGGCGGCTTCCTGGAGGTGTCCTGGGCGGACCAGGCCGTCGGCCCGCTCTGGTACATCCGGGCCTACCTCTGGTTCGTGCTCGCCTCGCCGCTGCTGCTGAAGGCCTTCCGCAGGATGCCCTGGCCGACGCTGCTCGCCCCGCTCGGCCTCACCGCCGTGTTCGGCACCGGACTGGTCACCGTCCCCGGGGAGACCGGCGAGGGGCTCGTCGACTTCGCGGTGTTCGGCTCCTGCTGGATTCTCGGCTTCGCCCACCACGACGGGCTGCTGAAGAAGATCCCGCGCTATCTGGCTGTCTCGCTCGCCGCGCTCACCATGGCGTTCGGACTGTGGTGGGCCTCGGCGCATCTGACGGAGGAGGGCTGGAATCTCGACGAGATCCCGCTGGCCCAGGCGACCTGGTCGCTCGGCTTCTGCGCGATCCTGCTCCAGTACGCACCGTCCTGGCAGCAGCTCCCCGGCAGGCTGGCCCGCCTGGACAGCCTGATCACCCTCGCCAACAACCGCGCGGTGACGATCTACCTCTGGCACAACCTGCTGATCATGGCGACCTCGCCGCTCATCGACCAGTTGTGGACCGTCCCCTGGGTCGGTGATCACCTCAGTGCGTACATAAGCGAATCGTACGCGGAACTGATGCTGGTCCTGGTCTGGCCGCTGCTGGCGCTGATGATCCTCGCGGTCGGCTGGGTCGAGGACGTCGCGGCGAAGCGCAGCCCCCGGCTGTGGCCGACCGGTGCGTCCAGGCGGCCGACCGGTGCATCCAGGAGACGCAGGCACGCACCGGCCCCGCAGTGACCGTCCCCTCCTCGCCGGGCCGCCGCCGGTCCGGTGAGAGCAAGGTTGCCCACCGTTCACCTCGCGGCACCGCCCCGGCTGCGTACGGCACTCGGTGTGCCGCGGCTGATCCAGACGGTCGTCGAGCGCGGCTACCGGCTGGCGTTGGACATGGCGGCGGACGCCAAGTACGCGGGCTCCTGCGGGCGCAGACGGGCCGTCAGGAAGAAGGCGCGCAGGAGCAGGGCGAGCGCGCCGGTGCACAGGACGGCCCGCACGGCGTTCCAGGCGACCCACGCGTCCTCGAACCGTTCCCGCACGGCGGCGGGATCGGCGATCCGTGCCGGATTCCCCGCGTCCGCAAGGGCGTTGTTCAGCGGGACGGAGACCCCCGAGGTGAGCAGGAAGGCAGTGGCGTACACCGCGAGCGCGGCGAGGATCCACCGGCGGGGGCCGGGGGAATGGCGCTGTTGCCAGGCGGCGACGCCGGTGAGGATCAGCGCCCCGAAGAAGCCGGCGAAGAAGACCGGGTTCTGGATGACGTCATTGATGTTCTGCATGACCTCGATGAACGTCCGGTCGTCGCTCCGGCCGAGCGCGGGCATGACCGCGCACGAGAAGATCTGGAACGCGCCGGCGACCAGGCCGGTGGCGACGGCCGCGCCGCCGAGGACGAGGTGGTGGAGGCTGCTGGTGGGACGGTTGGTTGTCATGTCTTCCATTGAAGTCGCGTGGGTGGCACCGCTCCATCGTTCAAACGCGCAGCTCCATACGCGGGCGTCCAGGACGGACCCGGGACGGCCGGCGCGGCGTGCCGCAACGGATGCGGGAGCGGAACGACCGGCGGAAACCGGCGTGGTGACGGGGAGTGGGGGGTGACCGCGGTCGTGCGGGCCGGAGGCGCACCGGGCTACCGTGCAGGGATGATCCATGACACTCACCGCCTCGACGCGGAAGTACGACTCCGTCCCGCCGCCCCGGGCGACGCCGCCTCGCTCGCCGATGCGCTGACCCGCAGCCGTACGTACATGCAGCCCTGGGAACCCGTACGGCCCGACACCTTCTACACCGAGCAGGGCCAGCGGGAGCGCCTGGCCGGGATACTGGCGGACCGTGAGGCGGGGCGGGCGATGCCCTGGGTGATCGCCGACGCCGAGGACCGTGCGGTCGGCGGTTTCACGCTCTCCAACATCGTGCTCGGGCCGTTCTGCAGCGCCGTGCTCGGCTACTGGGTCGATGTCACGTACGCCGGACGCGGTCTGGCCACCGCCGCCGTGCAGTGGATCTGCACCGTGGCCAGGGACGAGCTGCGGCTGCACCGGGTGGAGGCCGGGACCGTGCTCGACAACGTGGCGTCCCAGCGGGTGCTCACCAAGTGCGGCTTCGAGGAGTTCGGTACGGCTCCGCGCTATCTGCACATCAACGGCGAGTGGCGGGACCACCGGCTGTTCCAGCGGATCCTGCACGACGGCCCGCCGGCAGGCTGAGTCCGCCGGCGCTGCGCGCCCCGGCCGGTCTACGCCGCGTGCCGGACGTGCAGATGCCCGTCGAGCGGCCACGGCGCGCGGGCCGGGAGGATCTCCGCAAAGGCGTATCCGCACTTGACCGCGACCCGGCACGACGCTTTGTTGTCCTCCTGGTGGATCAGTTCGAGCCGTCGAAGGCCGTCCTCGGCGAAGGCGGTGAACGCCCAGCCGGTGAGCGCTTCGACCGCCTGCGGGGCGATCCCGCGCCCGCGCGCCCACACCGCTGTCCAGTAGCCGACCTCGGCCGAACCGGATCCGGGGTGCGGGTACTTGAGCACCACATTGCCGACCAGTTCGTCGCCGTGCTCCGTGTCGACGACGGCGAAGCTGAACCGGGTGCCGGTCTCCCGGCCCTCGGCCTGCATCCGCAGCCAGCGTTCCGCGTCCGCCTCGTCCGTCACGACATGCCACAGCCGGTTGCGCATCGTCGGATCGCGGTACGCCTTGACCAGCGCCGGTATGTCGTCCTGGCGCCAGGGCCGCAGCAGCAGGGCTCCGGCCGAGAAGGCGGCCGCGCGGAGATCGTTGCTCATGCGCCCACCGTACGCGGGGAGTTCGGCGGCGGTTGGAGGGGTTACGGGCCGGGCCGCCGAGGGGCACTCTGGTGGTGACTCCCACCGGCGACTCCGGAGGCGGTGACATGCGCATGGCGGCAGGTAGAGGCTCGTGCGACTGGCGGTTCGACTCCGGACGGCTCTGCCTGGACCTGGTGGCGACGGGGATCGGGACCTCCGGCGCCTGCGAACTGCTCGACGGGACCGACCGGCTCGCCGACTGGCTGGTGGCCGCCGGACTCGTACCGAAGGGCACATGTCTCGACGCCGTCGATGACACCTGGCTGCTGAACTTCCGCCTGTTGCGGACGGGCGTCGACCGGCTGCTGACCGCCGAGCTCGGCGGTCGTGGCGCCGAGGGCGTGCTGGAGCGGGTCAATGAACTCGCCGCCGCGCCGCCGCCGGGACTGCGGGCCGTGCGTGCCGGAAACGGTGTTCTGGTAAGGGCGTTCAGTGCCGAGCCCGACTGCGGGGCGCTGCTGGCCGCCGTCGCCCGCGACGTCGTGGAACTCCTGACGGACCCGGAGGCCCGGGCCGGGCTCCGCCGCTGTGAGGGCGGCACCTGCCGACGGCTCTACCTCGACACGTCACGGGGGAGGCGCCGCCGCTGGTGCTCCAGCGAGGTGTGCGGGAACCGGGAGCGGGTGGCTCGGCACCGGCGGCGGGCGACGGCGCTCGCGGATGTGTCCGCGTGAACCGTCGTGCACAGGTACATCGTGTCCACGTAAAAATCTCGAACGGCTTTGAATGGATCGCGGCCCGCCTCCGTATTCGATGACCAAGGAGCTCCACAGGGTCTCGACCGGGAGGTTCGGGTGCGCAAGGATGCGGCCGTGGCCGATGACCGTCCGCACAGGGCTCGACATCGCAGTGAACCGCCCGCGTCACCCTCCGCCGTGCTGGACGAGGAGTTGATGCGGGCGCTCTACCGCGAACACGCCGCACCGTTGCTCGCGTACGTGCTCCGCCTCGTCGCCGGCGACCGTCAGCGGGCCGAGGACGTGGTGCAGGAAACACTCATCCGTGCCTGGAAGAACGCCGGTCAGCTCAACCGGGCGACCGGCTCTGTCCGCCCCTGGCTGGTGACGGTCGCCCGGCGCATCGTCATCGACGGCCACCGCAGCCGGCAGGTCCGGCCGCACGAGGTCGATCCGTCGCCGCTGGAGGTCATTCCCGCGGAGGACGAGATTGACAAGGCGTTGTGGCTGATGACTCTCTCGGATGCGCTCGACGATTTGACCCCTGCCCATCGGGAAGCGTTGGTCGAGACCTACTTCAAGGGACGTACGGTCAATGAAGCCGCCGAAGTGCTCGGCATACCCAGCGGCACGGTGCGGTCCCGGGTCTTCTACGCACTGCGCTCGATGAAGCTCGCACTCGAAGAGAGGGGGATCACGGCATGAGCGACCACGAGTGGGAGCCGTTCGGGCCCCGGCCGACCGGTCCCTCCAGCCGCCCCGGCCCCACCGGCCCGCGTGGCCGCCCCGTGTTCCCCGGCGGTCCGGGCAGCTTCGGCGGTCCCGATGACTTCGGCGCCTTCGGCGGACGCGGCGGTTCCGGAGGTTCCGCTTCCGGCGCGGCGGCGGAAGGGCCGGAGCACGACGCCGCCGGTGCGTACGTCCTGGGCATCCTGGACGACGCCGAAGCGTCCGCCTTCGAAGCACATCTGGCGGGCTGCGCGCTCTGCGCCGCCCATCTCGACGAGTTCGCCGGGATGGAACCCATGCTCGCGATGCTCGCCGAGGCACCCGCCACGGTGCCGGGCGCCCGCCCCGTCCCGTACGTCCCGGAGCCGCCCGCACCCCGGGTGCTCGACCGGCTGGTCGACGAGGTCGCGGCCAAACGGGCCCGGCGCAAGCGACGCGGCAGGTATCTGGTGGCGGCGGCAGCGGCGCTGATCATCGGTGGTCCGGTCGTCGCGGTCATGGCCACCGGCGGCGACAGCGGCACGACCCAGGCGGCAGACCCGCACCCCACCAGCCCCGCCGAGGACGCGTTCTTTCACCACCTGCAGGAGAAGGTGCAGGCGACCGACCCCACCACCAAGGTCGCCGCCACCGTCGGCATGGAGAAGAAGGCGTGGGGCACGCACGCGGTGCTGGAGCTCAGGAACGTCAGGGGTCCGCAGAAGTGCAGCCTGATCGCCGTGTCCAGGAGCGGCGAGGAGGAGGTCGTCACCTCCTGGTCCGTCCCGAAATGGGGCTACGGCATCAAGGACTCCACGCACCCGTCCGCGAAGTACCCGCTCTACGTCCACGGCGGCGCGGCGATGGACCGCGCCGACATCGACCATTTCGAGGTGCGGACCTTCGACGGCAAGCGGCTGGTGGACATCGACGCGTAGGGATGGCAGCAGGAAATCGGGCCGTGGAGGGACCCGCCATCGCGGTCCGACGCGCAATCGATACCTGCGACGCGCATGATCCGGGCCCGCCGCAGATGCGCGGCGGGCCCCCTTCGCATAAGGTTGACGGCTGCCCAATGCACGTCAGAAGGGGGCCTCGGTGGCCGCGCAGGATGCCGCTGTCGATTCGTTGCGGGACCGGGAAATCGGTGTCGAGCAGGAACATCTCGACCGTGTTTATCACCGCCTTGAGGAGAAGATCCACGAGGCGGAATTCCTCATGAACGATGCCGTCAAGCGCGGTCAGGTCGGAACCCCGGGCGCGCTCGCCGAGCGCGACGCCCAGGTGTTCCGGGCCGGGATCCACCTCAACCGGCTGAACAGCGAGTTCGAGGACTTCCTCTTCGGGAGGATCGATCTGCTGCTCGGCAAGGACGGTGAGCGCGGTCCGGACGGCGCGTACACCTCCGTCGAACCGGCCGACGACGCCGTACGGGACGACAGCACCGCCGACATCGCGGAGACGCTCCACATCGGCCGGATCGGGGTCCTCGACGCCGACTACGCACCGCTGGTCATCGACTGGCGGGCACCGGCCGCCGCGCCGTTCTACCGGTCGACGCCGAAGGATCCGGGCCGGGTGGTGCGACGCCGGGTCATCCGCTCCAAGGGCCGCAAGGTCCTCGGGGTCGAGGACGACCTGATGCGCCCGGAGCTGACGACGTACAAGGACGGCCACAAGCTGCCCGTGATCGGTGACGGCGCGCTGATGGCGGCGCTCGGCCAGGCCCGCAGCCACACCATGCGGGACATCGTCTCCTCCATCCAGGCCGAGCAGGACCTGGTGATCCGGGCGCCCGCCGCCTCCGTCACCGAGGTCTCCGGCGGTCCCGGCACCGGCAAGACCGCCGTGGCCCTGCACCGCGCCGCGTACCTGCTCTACCAGGACCGGCGGCGGTACGCGGGCGGCATCCTCGTCGTCTCGCCGACCCCGCTCCTCGTCGCCTACACCGAAGGGGTGCTGCCCTCGCTCGGCGAGGAGGGGCAGGTCGCGATCCGCGCGGTCGGCTCTCTCTCCGACGAGGCGGCGGGTGTCGAGGGCGCCACCACGTACGACGAACCGGCCGTCGCGCGGATCAAGGGCTCCTCCCGGATGCTCCAGGTGCTGCGCAAGGCGGCCCGCGGGGCGCTGGAACAGCCGCGGACCCCGGGCCCGCCGCAGCACGAGCAGGACGGCCAGCTGTCGTTCGGCGAGCCCGACGAGTCCGGGGACGGGGCTGCCGCGCCCCTCGCCACTCCCACCCGGCTGCGCGTCGTCGCCTTCGGCGCCCGCGTGGAGCTGAACGCCGACGAGCTGCACCGCATCCGGCAGTCCGTCCTCGCCGGCACCGCCCCGGTCAACCTGCTGCGCCCGCGTGCCCGCAGGCTGCTCCTGGACGCCCTGTGGAACAGGTCCTCCGGCCGGGGCCGCTACACCGACCCGGAACTCGCGGCGGAACTGCGTACCTCCTTCGACGAGGACGTCTCCACCGAGACGCCGTTCCTGGAGTTCCTGGACGCCTGGTGGCCCGAGCTCACCCCGCGCGGGGTGCTCGCCGCGATGGCCGACGAGAAGCGGCTCGGCCGGTGGGCGCGCCGGGTCCTCAACCAGGGCGAGGTGCGCCGCCTCGCCCGCTCGCTGAAGCGGCTGGACAGCGCCGGCCAGGGCCCCCTGTCCGTGCACGACGTGGCGATCCTCGACGAGCTGCACACCCTGCTCGGCACCCCGCAGCGGCCGAAGAAGAAGCGCGAGTTCGATCCGCTGGACCAGCTCTCCGGTCTGGAGGAGCTGATGCCGCAGCGCGAGGAGAGCCAGCGCGAGCGGGCCGAGCGGCTCGCGGCGGAGCGCACGGAGTACACGCACGTCATCGTCGACGAGGCGCAGGACCTGACGCCCATGCAGTGGCGCATGGTCGGCCGCCGCGGCCGGACGGCCACCTGGACGATCGTCGGCGACCCGGCGCAGTCCTCCTGGTCGGATCCGGACGAGGCGGCCCAGGCGCGCGACGAGGCGCTCGGTAAGCGCCCGCGCCGTCACTTCACGCTCACCGTGAACTACCGCAACCCGGCGGAGATCGCGGAGCTCGCGTCGAAGGTGCTGGCGCTCGCGATGCCCGGCATGAAGTCCCCGGCCGCGGTCCGCTCGACGGGCGTGCAGCCCCGCTTCGTGGCCCTGCGCGACGGCGATCCGGCCGGGACCGTACGGGAGGAGGCGCGGCGTCTCCTCGGCGAGGTGGACGGCACGGTCGGTGTCGTCGTCGCGATGCACCGGCGCGCGCAGGCCCGGAAGTGGCTGGCGGAGCTCGGCGACCGGGTGGTGGCGCTGGGCAGTCTGGAGGCGAAGGGCCTGGAGTACGACGCCACGGTGGTCGTCTCGCCCGCCGAGATCGCGGACGAGTCACCGGCCGGTCTGCGGGTGCTGTACGTGGCACTGACCCGGGCGACGCAGCAGCTGACCGTGGTGTCGGGGGAGCGGGACCTGCCCGACGAGGACGGTGTGCCGGACCTGCTGAGGGACTGAGCCGGAGGCCGGCGGAGGCGGGCGGAGAACGGCGGGGAGAAGTCAACCCGAGATGGGGGAATCACTTCTCCGGGGTCTTTGTTAGCCTGGTGTCGGCACCGGCTCGATCCAAGCCCCCGGGCCCAACCTTCGTCGCTACGAGCGACCACTTGCCGCGAGGCGAGCATGGCGGGTCGGTGCCGCTCAAGTGAAATGACAGACCCGCGTCACCTTCCGGTGGCGCGGGTCTGTTCTTGTTTGTGGCCCTGGCGTGTCCGTTGCCCCGATGGGGGTTCCACTCAGCACCCTCTTCTCGTATGGTGGAAACTACTTTCCGAAACGTGGCAGTCATTACCGGCTACCCATCAGTAGGTGCGAATATCGGGAAGCGTGTCCGAGGCGAACGCCCCGGCCGCGTGGCAATGAAGCTAGGGAAAGCGAAGGACTCGGCCATGGCAACGGCGCCCAGCGTCTCGTACTCGATGACGGTCAGGCTGGAGGTGCCCGCGAGCGGCACAGCAGTCTCCCAGCTGACCACGGCCGTGGAGTCCTCCGGCGGTTCGGTCACCGGCCTCGACGTGACCGCTTCCGGTCACGAAAAGCTCCGGATCGACGTCACCATCGCGGCCTCCTCCACCGCGCACGCGGACGAGATCGTCGAGGGTCTGCGCGACATCGAGGGCGTCGTACTGGGCAAGGTCTCCGACCGTACGTTCCTGATGCACCTCGGTGGCAAGATCGAGATGGCGTCCAAGCACCCCATCCGCAACCGTGACGACCTCTCGATGATCTACACCCCGGGTGTGGCGCGGGTCTGCATGGCGATCGCCGAGAACCCCGAGGACGCCCGCCGCCTCACCATCAAGCGCAACTCCGTCGCAGTTGTGACGGACGGCTCCGCGGTGCTCGGTCTCGGCAACATCGGCCCGATGGCGGCCCTGCCGGTCATGGAGGGCAAGGCGGCCCTCTTCAAGCGGTTCGCCGGCATCGACGCCTGGCCGATCTGCCTGGACACCCAGGACACCGACGCGATCGTCGAGATCGTCAAGGCGATCGCCCCCGGCTTCGCAGGCATCAACCTGGAGGACATCTCCGCCCCCCGCTGCTTCGAGATCGAGGCACGGCTGCGCGAGGCCCTCGACATCCCCGTCTTCCACGACGACCAGCACGGCACCGCGATCGTCGTCCTGGCCTCGCTGACCAACGCACTGCGCGTGGTGGGTAAGGGAATTGGGGACGTACGGGTCGTCATGTCCGGCGCCGGAGCGGCCGGTACGGCCATCCTGAAGCTGCTCATCGCCGCGGGCGTCAAGCACGCTGTCGTCGCCGACATTCACGGTGTGGTACACGCGGGCCGCGAGGACCTGGTCTCCGCCGACGCCGATTCGCCGCTGCGCTGGATCGCCGAGAACACCAACCCCGAGTCGATGACCGGCACCCTCAAGCAGGCGGTCGTGGGCGCCGACGTCTTCATCGGCGTCTCCGCCCCGAACGTGCTGGACGGCGACGACGTCGCGGCGATGGCGGACGACGCTGTCGTGTTCGCGCTCGCGAACCCGGACCCCGAGGTGGACCCGGCAATCGCCCGCCAGACCGCAGCAGTTGTCGCCACCGGCCGCTCCGATTTCCCGAACCAGATCAACAACGTGCTGGTCTTCCCGGGCGTCTTCCGCGGTCTGCTGGACGCTCAGTCCCGCACGGTCAACACGGACATGATGCTGGCCGCGGCCCGCGCCCTCGCCGACGTCGTCGCCGAGGACGAGCTGAACGCCAACTACATCATCCCGTCGGTCTTCAACGAGAGGGTCGCGGGAGCGGTCGCGGGAGCCGTCCGGAACGCCGCGAAGGGCGCCGGGGGCGCTGTGACGGGCCCGGGGGGCCTCGGCTGAACCCACCCCACTCACAGAACCCGGCACGGCCCCTGCCGGCGTCGCCCACGGCCGCGGTGCCCCCACGTCGGCCTGACCGACGGCGCGTCGCGTGTCGCGGCACCCCAAACGCCCCTTT
Source organism: Streptomyces sp. NPDC051286 (assembly GCF_044455345.1). Lineage (NCBI taxonomy): Bacteria > Bacillati > Actinomycetota > Actinomycetes > Kitasatosporales > Streptomycetaceae > Streptomyces > Streptomyces sp. NPDC051286. Next base: position 75,523 of record NZ_JBITER010000030.1, read on the forward strand.
AGGGTGGGCGGGCAGCGAGCCCCGCAGAGGTCCGCACCCGCTGCGGACCGCTTCAGGGAGTCGACGGAACGTCACCACGACGAGGCAGTGGCGCTTTTCGTGTGACTCCGGAGGGTGCCGGATTGGCTTTCCCGCCGCAGGTGGGGGCAGGATGCTTCCCCAAGGACTACGTCCAGGGGAGACCCCACAAGGCGCGAGGTCTAATGACAGACCCGGCTTCGGGGACTGTCCGAGGGCCCTGGCAGCATCGGCTTCGATCTCACGCCTCACAGGCAAGAAGAACACGGGAGTAACAACATGAACCGCAGTGAGCTGGTGGCCGCCCTGGCCGACCGTGCCGAGGTGACCCGCAAGGACGCCGACGCCGTGCTGGCCGCCCTCGCCGAGACCGTCGGTGAGATCGTCGCCAAGGGCGACGAGAAGGTCACCATCCCCGGCTTCCTGACCTTCGAGCGCACCCACCGTGCCGCTCGCACCGCTCGTAACCCGCAGACCGGCGACCCGATCAACATCCCGGCCGGCTACAGCGTGAAGGTCTCCGCGGGCTCGAAGCTCAAGGAAGCCGCCAAGGGCAAGTAAGCCCCGTAGGCGCGACGGAGGGCGGTCACCCCGACCAGGGTGACCGCCCTCCGTCGTACCGCCCGCAGAAGCGGCCCTGACGGCTTCCCCGCGACGGGGAGTGGATCGGCGAGCGGCGTCGTGCGGCTTCGGTGGCAAGGCGGAGGAGGGAGCCGACGCGAAGGGGGCCCCTCCCATGCCTTCAAGGCCATGGGGGAGTCGTCGACTGACGACAACGCCGGAGGCGGAGTCGCATGACGCCGGGAGCCCGCTCGCTACCGTGCACCAGGCCGTATGGCTGTGGGGGAGTCGGTGACCGACGACAACGCCGAAGGGGCCCCTCCCCGCTCGAGCGAGGCCGAGAGCTTGGGGGGAGCAGTCGCAGGGCGTCGGGAGCCCACTCCCCGTCGTGGGGGAGGCCGTGAGCCCTTCGGTGGCAGTCGGCCCCTTCCAGCGATCGAAAACGGGGCCCGGGGGGGGGGGGGGGGGGGGGGGGGGGGGGGGGGGGGCGCGGGCCCGGCCGGGCGGGGGGGGGGGGGCGGGGGGGGCCGGGGGGGGGGGGGGCGCCGGCGGGGGGGGGGGCGCGCGCGGGGCGGC
>NZ_JBITER010000031.1:0-75130 GCF_044455345.1 Streptomyces sp. NPDC051286
CGCTCACCACCGTGATGCAGCCGTCCTCGCCACGGGCGGAGTACGACCGCTCGTTGATGAAGATCCGGCCCTCCCGGTGGTGGCGGCGCTCCTTGCCGCCACGCTCGTTACCGCCGTAACCGCCGTAACCGCCTCCCCCGTTCCCGTTCCCCTTCCCGAACCCGTTCCCCTTCCCGAACCCGTTCCCGTTCCCGTTACCGAACCCGTTCCCGTTGCCGTTCCCGAACCCGTTCCCGTTCCCGTTCCCGTTGCCGAACCCGTTCCCGTTGCCGTTCCCGTTGCCGAACCCGTTCCCGTTCCCGTTCCCGTTCCCGTTCCCGTTGCCGTTCCCGCCGTCACCACTAAGCGGAGCAGCCTGCTGAACGGACGCAGCAGCCGGAGCCGAGCCGGTAGCCGAGGCATACGTAATGCCAGTCGTAGCCAGAACCGCTGCGCCTACTACGGCAGCGGTCACAGCGACAGTACGCGTGGTCATGTCACTTCTCCCTTGTCTCTGAGGGGCAGCCGGGCAACCGGCCTGCAACGAACGTACTTATGGCGCCTTTAGCTGTCATATCGGACGTATCAACAGGGGGCCGACCGGGTGTACGAACGACCCGCACCACACACGGACTAGCACATGACACACCGTCAATACGTGTGAAAATAAGCCTATTTGGTACACGATTAGGCCTTCTGGGCGACTTGATGACGCCCGATCACCCTCTCGGCAGCATGGACACCGGATCCGGCACACCCACATCCCCCTCCCCCACCACCCCTGAACAGCTCTCATCACCATCCGCCCACCACCCCGGCCGCCACAGCGACCCACCGCATCCCTTCTCGCGGACCAAGAGGGCGTCGACATGTCACGCAGGCCTGCGGTCGCCACCAGGGTCCGGGCCGTCGAGTGAATCAGCCACTGACCCGACCTGACGGCACAGCTCAGCCGGGCCATCGGCCAGACACCTGGCAGATCCATCGCCCGCAAGAGGTCACGTCGCTTCGAGTGCGCGTGTCCCTTACATCCCCTCTGCGACCAGGTGCTAAATAACTGCAGTAATCCGGTGCCCCACGCCGGACCCGCGGACGGCCCTGATACCACGCCGATGGTGTCAGGGCCGTCGACGTTCGGGAGATCGCGGTCACCAAGACCGTGACCTGCCGGGCCGGCGTGGTCGAGTCGCTGCAGACAGTGCTCGAACACGCCAACGCTGCAGGTGGGGGTGAGGAAGGCAGCTGAGGAGGCCGTCAGAATTGGGCAAAGAACGGCGGAGCTGCTGGCTGAGGACGATGTCCATGGGGTGAGGACGGCAGCTCGGGAGCTGTTGGCGGCGATAGACAATCATCGCTGCGGCTGTTGCACTCCTCATTGATACCTGGCGGCTGTCGGCTGTCCCCTCGCGTCCGCCGGCAACACCCGGGACGGGAAACGGCCCAGAATCCGGGCTCGGATCTGCCGCTGTCGGCCGGTGGGGGGACGATGGACACATTGGAAGGTATGCACGGAAGCCACGGCGGCAAGGCGGTTCGCGCGGGCGATGTGGGCCTCTGAGGGGAAGGAGGGTCCGGCCGTGACTGAGGCCGACGGCCTGCTGGGCAACGCAGACCCGGGGGCGGCTGATCCTTCGGCCGCGCCGGGCGGACTGCTCGATGTGCTGGGCGTGGCTGCGGTGGTCCTGAACGCCGAGGGCCGGATCGCTCTGTGGAGCCCGCAGGCCGAGGAATTGTTCGGCTACACGGCCAGGGAGGCACTGGGCCGCAGCGCGATGTACCTGCTCGTCGAGGAACGTCATCGGGAGCGGGTGATGTCCCTGTTCGCGCAGGTCATGGCGGGCTGCGGGGCTTGGGCCGGGGTATTCCCGGTGCGCCACAAGGACGGCAGCACCCGGCTGGCCGAATTCCGCAACATGCGTCTTGAGGACGAGCACGGCCGTCTCTACGCGCTGGGCATGGCTTCCGACCACGCCACGCTGCAACGCGTGGAGCGAGATCTGGCCTTGTGTGTGCGATTGGTGTCGCAATCCCCGATGGGCCTTGCGGTCATGGACTCCGACCTGCGGTACGTGCTGGTCAACCCGGCGCTGGAACGCATCAACGGCCTGCCCGCCGAGCAGCACCTGGGCCGGCGCGTCGGCGAGGTGCTGTCGTTCCTGGACGCCGATGCCACCGAATCGGCGATGCGGCGCGTGCTGGCGGACGGCGTCCCTCGGCTGAACCAGTTCACCACCGGCCGCACCGCGGCCGACCCTGACACGGAGCACGCCTGGCGTGTGTCGTTCTACCGGCTGGAGGACGCGTCCGGGCAGGTGATCGGCCTGGCCACCTCGGTCGTGGACGTCACCGAGCAGCTACGGGCGGCTGCCGCCGCCGTCCGGACTCGGCGGCGCCTGGCGCTGATCGCCGACGCGTCCGCGCGGATCGGCACCTCCTTCGACCTTGAGGTCACCGCCCGGGAGCTGGCGGACATAGTCGTGCCGGAGTTCGCCGACATAGTCGCCGTCGACGTCCTCGACTCCGTGCTGGGGGGCACGCAGCCCCACGTCGCCGCCGACACGGCGTCGTTTCGTGCGCTGGCGGTGAAAACCGCCTACCCCACACCGGCAGTCCGGGCCGCCGACCCGGTCGGCGAGCTGGCGAGTTACGACGCCACCCGGCTGGTCACCCAGTGCGCGAGATCCGCCCGCCCCGTCCTGGTGTCCCGTGTGAGGGAGAGCGACTTTGCCCGTATCGCCCGCGACGCGCACGCCGCCACCCTGCTGAATGAGGCGGGCCTGCACTCCTATCTGGCGGTGCCGCTGATCGCCCGTGGTGAGGTCCTCGGCGTCCTGGACCTCAAACGCGCTCGCAACCAGCAGCCCTTCGACCACGACGACCAAGTGCTCGCTGTCGAACTCGCCGCCCGCGCGGCGGTATCCATCGACAACGCCCGCTGGTATCAGCGTCAACGCCGCGCCGTGCTCACCCTGCAACGCCACCTGCTGCCGTCCCAGCCCGCCCCCAGGCCCGGGCTGGAGATCGCCTACCGGTACCAGCCCGCTGCGGCGGCCGACGAGGCCGGCGGGGACTGGTTCGACGTCATCCCGCTGCGCGGTGAGCAGACCGCGCTGGTGGTCGGCGATGTGATGGGCAGCGGCATCAACGCGGCCGCGACCATGGGCCAGCTGCGCATCGCCGCCCGCACCCTGGCCGCACTCGGGCTGGAACCCGACGCTGTCCTCACTCAACTCGACGACATCGCCGTGGGCCTGGACAGCGCCATGGCCACCTGCGTCTTCGCCGTCTACGACCCGCACCTCCTGCGCTGCCGCATGGCAACCGCCGGCCATCTGCCTCCCGTGCTGACCCGGCCGGGTCACCTGCCGCAATTGCTGGACCTGCCCACCGGAGCCCCTCTGGGTGTCGGCGGCGTCCCCTTCGAGACGGTCGAGTTCCACCTGGGTATCAGCGACGAACTGGTTTTCTACACCGACGGGCTGGTCGAGACCCGCGACGAGGACATCGACGTCCGCCTCCAGGCGCTCACCGACCTGCTCAGCACCCCCCGCCGCCCTCTGGAAGAAACCTGCGACTTCCTGCTGGGCGCACTGCGCCACCAGGACGACCACGACGACGTAGCCCTGCTCATCGCCCGGACCCGGCATCTGCAGTCCGGGCACGAGCCGTGAAGCCACGGCGCGGCGTCCCGACGATCCCGTCCGGTCCCCCCGCTCACGGGCGGGTGGCGTTGCCTTGAAACTTCTGTGCAGGGACGCGTTGACAGCGGTTGGCAGCCGACGTATCCCGGAATCTGAGGGTGAAAGGAACGGTTCGGGGCCGAGACCGGCCGGTGCGGTTGCCGACTGTGATTCGCCGGGCCCGGACGCCGCGGCCCAGGCCGCGGAGCAGCCCTTGCACCTGCCCAGAGGGGGAGCATGGAAAGGGAGCGGAATCATGGCACGCTCGATCGGTATCGACCTCGGCACGACGAACTCGGTCGTCAGCGTTCTGGAGGGCGGCGAACCGGTTGTGATCCCGAACGCCGAGGGCGCCCGGACAACTCCGTCCGTTGTGGCATTCGCCAAGGGCGGCAACGTGCTGGTCGGCGAGGTCGCCAAGAGGCAGGCGGTGACCAACGTGGAGCGCACCGCCCGGTCGGTGAAGCGGCACATGGGTGAAGCAGCCTGGCGATTCCCGGACTCCGGCGGCGTCGACGGGAAGCGCTACACCGCGCAGGAGATCTCCGCGCGGGTCCTGCAGAAGCTCAAGCGCGATGCGGAGGCCTATCTGGGTGAGGACGTGAGCGATGCCGTGGTCACCGTGCCCGCGTACTTCAACGACTCGCAGCGCACCGCCACGAAGGAGGCCGGGGAGATCGCCGGTCTGACGGTACTGCGGATCGTGAACGAACCGACCGCTGCGGCCCTGGCGTACGGCCTGGACAAGGAGAACGACCAGACGATCCTCGTCTTCGACCTCGGCGGTGGCACGTTCGACGTGTCCCTTCTGGACATCGGCGAGGGCATCGTCGAGGTGAAGTCCACCAACGGCGACACCCACCTGGGCGGCGACGACTGGGACCAGAGGATCGTCGACCACCTGGTGAAACAGTTCAAGAACAGCTACGGGGTCGACCTGGCCAAGGACAAAATGGCCGTTCAAAGGCTGCGCGAGGCTTCGGAGAAAGCGAAGATCGAACTGTCCGCGGCCACCGAGACGACCATCAATCTTCCCTACATCAGCGCCTCCACCGAAGGCCCGCTGCACCTCGACGAGAAGCTCACGCGTGCCCAGTTCCAGCAGCTCACAGCGGACCTCCTGGAGCGCTGCAAGAACCCGTTCCACCAGGCCGTGAAGGACGCGGGAATCAAGGTCTCCGACATCGACCACGTCATTCTGGTCGGCGGCTCCACCCGGATGCCCGCCGTCACGGGCCTCGTGGAGGAACTGACGGGCAAGGACCCGCACAAGGGTGTGAACCCGGACGAGGTCGTCGCGATCGGCGCAGCACTGCAAGCCGGTGTCCTGAAGGGCGAGGTCAAGGATGTCCTGCTGCTGGACGTCACCCCGCTGTCCCTGGGTATCGAGACCAAGGGCGGCATCATGACCAAACTGATCGAGCGCAACACCACGATCCCGACCAAACGCTCGGAGATCTTCACCACGGCCGAGGACAACCAGCCGTCCGTCCAGATCCAGGCCTATCAGGGCGAACGCGAGATCGCGGCCTACAACAAGAAGCTCGGCGTGTTCGACCTGACCGGTCTGCCCCCGGCCCCGCGCGGCCTCCCGCAGATCGAGGTCACCTTCGACATCGATGCCAACGGCATCATGCACGTCGCCGCCAAGGACCTCGGCACCGGCAGGGAACAGAAGATGACCATCACCGGTGGTTCCGCGCTGCCCAAGGACGACATCGAGCGGATGATGCGCGATGCCGAGGCCCACGCGGAGGAGGACCGCCGCCGCAAGGAGGCCGCCGACACGCGTAACAGCGCCGAGCACCTCCTCTACACCACCGAGAAGCTCCTGGCCGAGGAGGCTGACAAGATCCCCACGGATGTCAGGACGGACGTCGAGAACGCCTTGGCCGACGTCAAGGAGAAACTCAAAGGAGACGACACCGCCGCCCTTCGCTCCGCCGTGGAACGAGCAGCCACCGCTGCTCAGAAGATCGGCACTGCCCTCTACTCCCAGGCCCAGACGGATCAGCCCCCCGGTCCTGCTGCCGGCGCCGGACAGGGCGGCGAGGAGGATGTCGTGGACGCGGAGATCGTGGACGATGACACAGCGAAGGGAGGCGCGTGATGAAGCAGTCGGCCCAGCCCCCGCGCCCGGATCTCCCACCCCTCGTGGTCATCCACGACCGCAGGAGCACCGATCCCGTCACTCTCCGGCCTCGCCGACCCGAAGGCCAGGAGGCCACACCGTCGACGCACCGGGCAGCGACGACCGCCCCACCGGCTGCGGACAGCCGCGCCGCCCACAGTCCGTCCGGCCCCGAGAACCGCATCCGGCAACTGGAGGCGGATCTGGCCGAGCGCACGGCGGACCTGCAGCGGGTCAAGGCGGAGTACGACAACTACCGCAAACGTGTGCGGCGGGACCGCCTCGCGATCCGGGAAGCGGCCGTCGCCAATGTCCTGGCCGGGCTGCTGCCCGTCCTGGACGCCATAGACCAGGCCCGGGCCCAGGGCTGCGTCACCGGGGGCTTCCACCAAGTCGCCCGGATTCTGGAGTCCCACCTCGCCGCGCTGGGCCTCCACAGTGTTGGCGAGGCAGGCGAAGCGTTCGACCCCCGCATACACGAAGCCCTCACCTCCACCACCGTCTCCGGCACCACCAGCGCGACCTGCAGCGAGGTGCTGCGTCCCGGCTACCGGGTCGGCACACACCTGATGCGCGCGGCACAGGTGGCCGTAGCCGAGCGGCCGGCCCTCGGCCCACCCCAGCCCCACTGACCAACGGCGGGCGCAAGCGGCCGCGCAGCAGAACGTGACTGCCCTACCGGCGGCGAGCCGACAGTTGCCGCTGTCGACGGAAAGGAACACTCACCGGATGCCGAGCCGTCCGGCCCCGGTCACAGCTCCCACTCCGCGTCGACATAGCCCATCGTCCGGTTCATGGCGATGGCATTCGCGTTCGCGGGGTGATGGAAAGTGCGGACCTTGGTCACACCACACAGCTCCGCGAAGCTCAGACCGAACGCCTTCATCGCGACGGAAATGCCACGGCCGCGATAACCGGCTCTCACACCAGTCATCTCGTTGAAGACGAAGTCGCCGTGTTTCGACGCCGCGGCCATCCCAATCCATGAGTCGCCGTCGAGAGCGATCACAATGCCGCGTGGATCAAAGGACGGGACCTCGATCCGCTGCCGGACATATTCGTCGAACGTATAGAACTCGCCCCTGCCCGGGATGTCGGCGGAACACTCCTTGTTCAGCTCATAGAGCACACGGCGATGATCCGGGGTGTCGCCCAACGCTGCCAGCGTGGTCAATCGGATACCGGCTCCGCGGCATGCCTCCAGATACGGTTCGAAGCGTTGCACAGGGCACGTCGTCAGATCGAGTTCGAGCTTCACCCAGCCACGCGCTCCCCCTTCGCTCCGGTGTGATCCACTCCCACTCATCCTGCTGGACGACCGGACGGAGGGCAAAACTGCGTTGCACGTCGGGCTCTGCGGAGCGGAGGCGGGCAAGCGGGGCTGTCACCTCACGGATGACCCCCCGGTCGGAGGGCCGGTGGAGGCAGGACATAGCGTGTGCGGTGGAGAGTACTAAGCCAAGCCTTACTTCCACTGCTCTCCGCCCGCGTTCAACCGCCCCATGGAACGAAGGAACAACAGCCCCATGACACGCCCTGTCCGCGTCGCCATTGTCGGAGCCGGCCCCGCCGGTATCTACGCAGCCGATGCGCTGCTGAAGTCCGAGTGCGCACTGGACCCGGGTGTATCGATCGACCTGTTCGAGCGCATGCCCGCCCCCTTCGGCCTGATCCGTTACGGAGTGGCCCCTGACCACCCCCGGATCAAGGGCATCGTCACCGCGCTGCATCAGGTGCTGGACAAGCCGCAGCTGCGGCTGTTCGGCAACGTCGACTACCCCCATGACATCGGCCTCGACGAACTGCGCTCCTTCTACGATGCGGTGATCTTCTCCACCGGCGCCGAAGCGGACCGCCCCCTCGACATACCGGGCATCGACCTCGACGGCTCCTACGGTGCGGCCGACTTCGTCTCCTGGTACGACGGGCACCCCGAGGTCCCGCGAACCTGGCCGCTGACGGCCGAGAAGGTCGCCGTTCTCGGTGTGGGCAATGTGGCCCTGGACGTGGCACGCATGCTCGCCAAGACCGCGGACGAGCTGCTGCCCACAGAGATCCCGGCGAACGTGCACGAAGGCCTCAAGGCGAACAAGGCACTGGAGGTGCACGTCTTCGGGCGGCGCGGTCCGGCGCAGGCCAAGTTCTCCCCGATGGAGCTGCGGGAGCTGGACCACTCCCCCAACATCGAGGTCATCGTCAACCCCGAGGACATCGAGTACGACGCGGGCTCGATCGAGACCCGGCGGGGGAACAAGCAGGCGAACATGGTCGCTTCCACCCTGGAGAACTGGGCCATCCGGGACGTGGGCAACCGGCCTCACAAGCTGTTCCTGCACTTCTTCGAGTCCCCGGTCGAGGTTCTCGGGGACGACGGCAGCGTGGTCGGCCTGCGTACGGAGCGGACGGAACTGGACGGCACCGGCAACGTCCGCGGGACGGGGCGGTTCACCGACTGGGATGTCCAGAGCGTCTACCGGGCGGTCGGGTACTACTCGGATGAACTGCCGAAGCTTCCGTTCGACCCCGCCTCCGGCACGGTCCCTCATGTCGCCGGACGGGTTGTCGAGGGCGCGGAGCCGATGCCCTCGGTGTACGTCACCGGGTGGATCAAGCGGGGACCGATCGGACTGATCGGCCACACCAAGGGCGACGCCAACGAAACGGTCGCCTGTCTGCTGGAGGACCGGGCCGCGGGCCTGCTGCCGGCCCCGGCGCAGCCTGATCCGGACGCGGTCGTCGCCTTCCTCCAGGCGCGCGGTGTTCGTTACACCACGCGTGACGGCTGGCACCGCCTGGACGCACACGAGCAGGCTCTCGGTGCGGAACAGGGCCGTGAGCGCATCAAGGTCGTGGAGCGCGGCGCCATGCTGGACGCGTCCGGCGCCTGACCGCACGACTGTGTCACCGGTGGTCCCTTCGGCGGGTACCACCGGTGACGCGTCACCTTGCGCAGAGTGCCGTGCGGGCGGGCCGGCCTGGGGGCGTTGAAGGTTGTCGTGAACGGTGCAACGATTCCGGGAAACCGTTCGCCCGCCCTTGGAGGAAACGCCTCGATGGATGACGAGCTCCGCCCCACGGCCGCGACAGTCTTCGACGCTCTCGGCGCCGACTACGAGCGAGCCTTCGCCGGCTCGGCAGCGCACCGCGCCTCGCTGCAACGCCTGCTGACCCTACTCGCCCCGCACAGCCGGGTCCTGGACGTAGGCAGCGGAACCGGCCGGCCGACCGCACAGAGCCTGGCCGACGCCGGTCATGACGTGTTGGGGGTCGATGTCTCGCCAGTGATGGTGAACCTTGCTGCCCGGCAGGTACCCAGGGCGGCCTTCCAGTGTGCTGACATCCGTGAACTGGCGCTGGAGGACGGGAGTTTCGACGCTGTCTGTGTGTACTTCTCGCTCCTGCAGATGTCGCGGGACGAACAGTCACGGCTGCTGCAGCGGCTCGGGCGGTCGCTGAGGCGCGGAGGGCACCTGGTCGTTGCGACGGTGCCGCTGGACGTGGAGGATGTCGGCGCCGTATTCATGGGCCAGAAGGTGCACGTGACCAGCTTCGGCGCCGATGAGTTCACCTCGGTGGTAACCGGGGCGGGTCTGGCGGTCCAGTGGGAGCAGAACAGTGTGTTCACCCCGTCCCACCCTCAGGCGGTACCCGAGCCGCACCTTTTTCTGCACTGCGTGCGTATCTGACGCACGGGGATGACCGACGGATGCGAGACACTCATCCGCGTGGAGGCGGTGGTTCGGGGTCGGCGGGGCCGATGAGGGTGCGCGTCCACTCGGCCGTGGGAACGGCGGTGGCGCTCTGGCGCGGCGCTCCGGAGGATGTGGCGGCGCATGGGTCGAAGTGCGCGTCGCGCGGGACAGCCTCACCCTGTGGCCCTGTCGCCTCTGACGTCGTGGGCGCCTCCCCGTTCTGCCCTCGGCTCCGGTCGCGGTGCAGTACCTTCTCATCGCCCAGCGGTGGACGGATCGTTCAAGGGTGAACGGGGCAGAGGAACACGCAGACAGGGGCCGGGGCGCCCCGGGACGGTGGAAGACATGGCGTATTTCGTGGAGCTGCCGGTCGGCGCGGCAGACGGGTCGGCGGACATCGTGAAGGTCCAGATCGAGCAGACCGGAGACGGCCTGGTCAAGGTGGCACGCCCGGGCCAGGTCGTGGCACGCGCCTCGCGGTCACTGGGCGAGATGCTGGCCGGGATCCGGCCGGTCGCGCAGGAATTCGTCGACGGCTTCCGCGGCATGGTCCACGCGCCGGACGAGATGAGCGTCGAATTCGGGCTGTCCCTGTCCGCCGAGGCCGATGTGGTGATCTCCAGTACGTCGGCCCAGGCCAACTTCACGGTTTCGCTCACGTGGCAGAGAACGCCGTCCGGTTCCGGCCCCGCACCCGCGACCACCGGCACGCCAGACCCTGGCGCCCCGCTCCCTTCGACGGAGCCCACGCCATGACCACGAGCCAGGTGCCGTGATCACATAGGGCCATCGCGCTGTCCGGGTCGTCGACCTGGCCACGGGCGGTACGACCGGAACGCCGAGGTCGACGATGGCGCATCAGCGCCAACCGATTCGAAAGCCCCGTCCCCAGCGCCAGAGCGGCCGCTCCGGCGCCGCCGAAGCCGAGCAGATGCCTCCGGGACAGAGATTGCGCGGCCAAGGGAACCTCCAGTGCTGGCGAGTTCGGGCGTCGCCAGTACCGTCACAGTCAGCGGTGTCCGCCGAGGTTCCCGGGTGCGGAGGCGGCACGGCCGTTTGAGCAACTTCGAGTGCCGGACTCACGGTTGGTGGACTCCGCGCACTCCGCGAAGGCTACTCCGCCGGTGATCCGCCGGGCCACCGACAGCGCCGTACGACCCTCACGCCGTCTCGTCGGTCTCGTGACGCGCAACCCTGTCCTGCAGCGGCCGCCCGGTTCACCTACGCGTCATACAGAGGATCCGTCCATGAGAATCGCCCCTGCCGGACTACGCACCCTGCGCGGTGGAGCCGGCGCGGTCGGCGGCGCCGCGCTGCTTGCCCTGGCTGCCGCGCACCGGCGCGGGCACCCAGCCCGCCGGAGGCGGCCTCGCCGACATCAGGGCGGGCAACACCATGCTCCTCACCGCGACAACTCCAGCCCTGCCGACGGCAGGTGGGGACGGCCTCCGTCACGCCGGGCGGCGCCGCACGACCGGCCGTTGGAGACGCTCGAAGCGCTACACAGGTGCGGGGCGGTGGACTCGGTGGTGCGGGCCGAGAAGGCGAGCGGCCGGGTCCGTGCCGCGGACGGTGAGCCGGCGGCGGCCCTGCGACGCCGCCTCAGGCCCCCGTCACCCCGTCCAGCCGCTCCCGCACCAGGTCGGCGTGGCCGATGTGGCGCGCGTACTCCCCGATCATGTGGATGTGCACGAGGCGCAGCGAGAAGACCTCGCCGCCGTGGACAAAAGTGTCGTCGAGCGATGCGTCGGCGATGGCGGCGTCCGCGAGTCGGCACTCCTCGACCAGGCGCGCGTAGTCGTCGGCGGCGCAGGCCGGGTCCAGGTCCTCGAAGTCCGCGTCCTTGCCCCTGGCGGGGTCGTACATCGGGTCAAGCGACTGGCCGGCGAAACGCTCCCGGAACCAGGTGCGTTCGACCTTCGCCATATGGCGGAGCAGCCCGAGAAGGGTGAGGTTGGACGGCGGTACAGTCTGTTCGGCGAGCTGCTCGCCGGTCAGACCGGCGCACTTCTGCAGCAGGGTGCTGCGGAACCATGCGAGATATCCCGTGAGCATCTCCCGCTCACCGGCGACGAGGGATCCGGGCGTGCGTGTTGCGTCTGGCGCTGTCCATGTCATCGCCTGATCATGCCCGTCGGCCCCCGGATACTGCCAGGCCTTTCATCACCTGTCAGTGCCGTGCGCAACCTGTTCCGCCTGCTTCTGGGAACACATGTCGCCACGGTCGTACCACGCGCCGCCGGCTGACGGGTCCCGGCCGGATCGAGGAGGGTACGGCGCAGCGCGGCCACCCATCGACCTGGTCACATCCGACAGGGACCGGGCCGCGGCGGGATGCTGCGGTCACGGCGTTGACGGTACGGCTCAGGCCGGGCGCCACAGTCGTGGTCGCGGTGGTGCTGATGGCAGGTGCGTTGCCGGTCGCGGTGGTGCCGGGGCGCGCGTCACGGAGGTGGGGGGCGGGCGAGCAGAAAGAAGCCCCGGCCGGATCGGGGGAATCCAGCCGGGGCTGCCAGAGGGTGGGCGCTGTGCGCGTCATCCACGTATAGGTGAACGGTAAACCATCGGATTCCGTTCCCTCGAATCCGCACCGCCCACTGTGACGCGACACACGGGCCTCAGCGCACGACGGGCGCCGCGGTCCCGTAGCGGCGCCAGAACCGCTCGATCCGGCCCGCCGGGTCCAGCACCCGATGGGTGCCGGTGTAGAAGGGGTGGCTCGCCGACGATGTCTCCACATCGATGACCGGGTAGCTGGCGCCGTCCTCCCACTCCACACGCCGGTCGGAGTCGGCTGTCGAGCGGGTCAGAAAGGCGACCCCTGCGGCGCGGTCGCGGAAGACGACCGGACGGGAGACGGGGTGGATGCGGGGCTTCATGCGCGTTCCTTTCTTGCTGCTGTGGGGAGGGCCTGCTACTGCCGGTCGGGCCCGACGGGTCAGCGTTCCTCGCGGAAGAGGACGTGCTTTCCTGCGGCAGGGTCGTACTTGCGCAGCACCAGCCGGTCGGGGTTGTTGCGGCGGCTCTTGCGGGTCACATAGGTCTCTCCGGTACCGGCCGTCGACCTCAGAGTGACGACGGGGCGGGCTTCACTGCGTGCCATGGGCACCTCCGGTCGCTTCAGCGACCCCATTCCGGGCTTCTGGGAATGGGTGTCGTTTTCGATCTGGTGCTGTAACGCGGGTGGGTCCGGTGGCATTCCCGCCCCGGACACCGGCGCGCAGTGATGAGGATCAGGTGCGTCGCCGGCCTTGAACGTCCGGAACCGCAATCCCGCAGACCCCCGAGGAACCCCAGGAGATCCACTGTGCGCCCCCTCGCCCAGGCATCGGCCTCCCCGCCTTCGGCCTGCACGCGGGCCCGGAGACCGTGGCCACCGTCGCAAGCGCCGCCGAGCGGCTCGGCTTCCACAGGGCGTCCGTCAGCGAGCGGCTCCTGCTACCGCCGGTCCCGACTGGCGCAATGAGGCGCGGCTGCCGGAGGTGAACGCATGGGAGCCGATCGACATGCCGATGTGGGCCCCGCCTGGACGCCGGGGTCGCCCGCGCGGTGCGGGACTGAGGCGTGGTCCGCGCCGCGGCCGACTGGTACCGGGACGCGGGCGGGACGGGTCCGCTGGCGCTTCAGATGATGAACGTACGGGAGGACACCCCCGATCCCGTCGGCACGTCCCTCGCCGGCCTGCTCACCGAGATCGAGCAGGCCACGGCCACCGGAACCCCTGCGCGTCCACGGGGGGGCTCTCGCACATGCCCTGATCGAGTACGGCGCGGCCCGCGGGAGCGGCTCACTCCGGCGCAGGCGGCGTCGCACACCCTCTAGCTCCAACACCCGCCACCAGCAAGGTCGTTCGAAGAACCAGCAGCCCGAGCGGCCTATGACATATGCCAGATGCAACAACGCATCAAGTGTTGCCAAATCACTTACGGGCCTCCTCGGCCTGTGCCACAGTCGTCATCGGTCACCTCTCAGACCTGGTTGTGCCGTGCCTGTATCGGAGTACGAGATGCCGCCCCACCGTCCCGCCCCACAGCCGCCCGAACGCGGTGCCGTCGACGTGCTGATCGACCGGACCCTTCGACTGCGCGGAGACGTGGACGCGGTGCGGCGCGATGCCGTCCTGATCGACGAGGACGATCCGCAGCTGCGCTGGCAGCGTGCGCTCTGCGAACTGGCGGTCCATCACCTCGATGATCTCGGTACGCATCTGGGACAACTGAAGGAAGGTCTGCCGCCGGGAGACGCGGATCAGCTCGCCGAGGAGGCGGAGCCCGCCCAGGAGAGACCGTTCGACGAGCCGCGGCCCGGTTCACTGCTCAGCCGTGTGGGCAGCGCCGAGTGGAATCTGCTGACCGACGAGGTCAGCTGGTCGGAGGAGCTCTTCCAGATCTTCGGCCGGTCCCCACAGGCGGGACCGCTGTCGCTGGACGAGCTTCCGTCCGTGTTGTTTCCCGAGGATCAGGCGTTGCTCACCTCTCTGGTGACGGCCTGCCTGGTCGACGGGAAGACGATAGACGGCGAGTTCCGCATTCTGCGTGCCGACGGCCGGATGCGCACGCTGCACATGATGGGCGAGCCCGTCCTCGACCCAGACGGCTGCACCGCCTCCATGTGGGGGGTCCTGCGCGATGTGAGCGAACTACGCCGCAGCCAGCGCGTGGTGAGCCGGACCCGTGAATCGATCCGGCGTCAGCAGCACATCGCGCAGACCGAACGACGGATGGCAGTCGAGTTGCAGGAGACGGTGCTGCCCCCGTGGCGCGGCTCGCTGCGCCTCCCGCACCAGGGACCCGGCGCACTGGATGTCGCGGCGCACTATCTGCCGTCGGATTCCAGCGCCTTGATCGGCGGCGACTGGTACGACGCGCTGGAGCTGCCCGACGGCAGGACGCTCCTCACGGTCGGCGATCTGACCGGTCATGGCATCCCCGCCACCACGGCCATGGCGATGCTGCTGGGCGCACTGCGCGGCATGGCCGTCGCCGGCATCGAGCCGGGCGCTCTGATGGGCCATCTCAACCAGTTACTCCAATCGTCGGCCCAGCCCGCTCTCGGCAGCGCGGTGTGCTGCCGTTTCGACCCGGCGACCGGCACTCTCGCCTGGTCGCAGGCCGGCCACCCCGCGCCACTGCTCTTCCGCAACGGAGCGGGACGCCCGCTGCCCCCGCCGGACGGGGTCCTGCTCGGGGCCGCGTCCGGGGTCGCATATGACCAGGACGAAGTGCACCTGCTGCCCGGTGATGTGCTGGTTCTGCACACCGACGGACTGACCCGCCGCAGTGACCAGGGTGCGGGCCCGGAGGCACTGCTCGATCTCGCACCGCGCTTCGCCGAGGCCCGTACAGCACAGGAGTGCGTACGTACCGTCGTCGAGGAGTTCGGTGGGACCGAGCGCCTGGACGACGCATGCGTGCTGGTCGCCCGTATCGGGGCGTGAGCGCCCGGTAGGCCGCAGGAGCACGAGAGCAGAGCGAATCACGGCACGGCACAGGAACGCAGTCGGACGAGACCTCTACGCGTGCGGTGCTCGGGCAGTGGGTTGTCGGCGCTCCTCTTCTTTGCGGCGTCGGCCGATCAGATCTCCGAACGCCTGGGCCGCTTGATGACCGAGCTCGGCGGCATGGCGAACTCGATCTCCTCGCGCAGGTCCCGGATCTTTGCGTATCCCGCGAACTGACCGGTGAGCCGGTACATTTCGCGCAGCCGGTCCCAGGTCCGGTGCGAGGAGGTCTCCCCCATCGTCACCAGGGCGAGCCGTGCGTAACGGTCGGCCTGCTCCGGGTCGTCGGCGATGAAGCACGCCGAGGCGAGCGAGATGTAGTCGAAGATCTTGGAGCGCTGGCGCCCATTGACGCGCAGCTCCAGAGCCTGCTTGGCATGACGCTGGGCGATGAGCGCCGCCGCGGGTTCGTGCTCGGCGAGCGTGCGGAACGCCAGGGCCTGCATGCCGTGCAGATCCGCTTCGTCGAACATCTGCATCCAACTGGGCGGCGGCACATCACCCTTGTCGGACACGAAGAGCTCCTCGGCCCTGCCGAGCGTACGGCGCATGGCCTGGCCCCGGCCCATGGATGCCTGAGCCCACGCCTCGATGGTGTGCAGCATCGCCTGGGTGCGTGGCAGCACCGTGTCTCCTGAGCCGGATTTGGCCAGCTTCATCAGATCCAGGGCGTCGTCGGGACGGCCCAAGTGGACCATCTGACGGGCTGCCCGGGAGAGTGCCTCGCCCGCGCGTGGACGGTCACCTCCCTCGCGCGCCGCGTGGGCCGCGATGACGAAGTACTTCTGGGCGGTGGGTTCCAGACCGATGTCGTGGGACATCCACCCCGCGAGAACGGCGAGGTTGGCGGCGACGCCCCAGAGGCGGCGCTGCAGATGGTCGGGGTGGCGGTAGGCGAGCATGCCCCCCACCTCGTTGAGCTGGCCCACGACAGCCTTGCGCTGCAGTCCTCCGCCCCGGGAGGCGTCCCAGGCGCGGAACACCTCGACGGACCGCTCCAGTGCCTCGATCTCCTCCGATCCGATGGGGGCGGCCTCGTACCGGTCGAAACCGGCCTGGTCCGCGTAGAGGGGATCACCGATCCGTGGAGCGTCAGCCGCCGGAACGGGTTCGGTGTGCAGCCAGTTGTGCATGGGGCCGGTGATGGTCGATCCTGCGGCGAGCGCGGCGCCCGCACTCACCAAGCCGCGTCGGTTGAGCATGAGGTCCATTCCCGTGAATTCGGTGAGGACCGCTGCCGTCCGTTCGGGCGCCCACGGCAGTCCGTCGGGATTGTCCTGCGTCCCGACCTCTCGCCGCTTCCCCACACGCCCGTGCCGGCCGAACCCGAGGTCCTCGATGGTCACGACACGACCGAGCCGCTCGGTGAACAGGGCAGCCAGCACTTTGGGCACGGGATCGCGTGGGGACTCCCCCATGTCGATCCAACGCCTCACCCGCGAGGTGTCGGTGGCCAGCTGCGGATGGCCCATGGCCGCCGCCTGCCGGTTCACCATTCTCGCGAGTTCGCCCTTGGACCAGCCGGCAAGGCCGAACAGGTCAGACAGGCGGGTGTTGGGTTCTCCGGTCACGTCAAGCCCCCAGGTTCTCGGCTGTGTTGACAGTAGCCCCCTGGCAGATGCGTTGCGACTATTCGCCAGGGTTCGCCAGGGTCCGCCAGATGGTCCGCAACCCGCGGTCCGGTGTCAGTTAGGAATGCGCCACCCCGTCCGGCAGCCCTAGGTACTCCCCAGGGTGCCGAACGGCCGCCGGCCGGGGCGGCGCACGCAACTTGTCGGCGCACGAAGGGATCTGTCTCGCCCATGTACACAGCATCGTCCTCCGTGTCCGCCCCGCCCCGGCCGCTGCGTCCCCTGGGGGCGGGCGGCGGACCGTACCTCGCCCCCCGCACCGCACCGTCGGCTCCCGGAACGGTCCGGCCCCGGCGGCCGGCCGGACCGGGTGCCGGCCCGCTCAGCGGGCGGCTGGACCTGTCCGGCCCGCAGGGTGCACAGCTGAGGATGGCGATCGCCTCCGTGCACCGGATCTGCCCGGAGTTCAATCCGGTCCAGGTTCTGCGGCGCAGCGGGCGTTCGGTGCTCGTCGTCGGCACAACCGGGCGCACGACGGCGGTCGCCAAGTGTTTGCTGGACCACTCCCCGGCATGGTCCGAGCGGTTCCGCCACGAGATAGCGGCATACCGGGCGTTCGTCCGGCACCGCCCGCCGGTCCGGGCACCGCGGCTCATCGCGGCGGATCCCGAGAACTGCACCCTGGTCATCGAGCGAATGCCGGGGCGGGTGGCGGCGCTGACGAGGCACCCGTCGGAGGCTCCGCCCCGTGCCGATGTGCGGGCCGCGCTCGGCGCGATCAGCCGGGTCAACGCGTGGCGACCGCCCGCTGGGCTCTTCGACGCCCCGATTGACTACGTTTCCCGCATCGCTCGGTACCACGAGCTGGGGCTCCTCACCGACCGTGATCTGGGTGACCTGCAGAAGCTGCTGCACGGTCTGGCACATGCCGGCAGCCGCCAGGGCATGGGGCAGTTCTGCCACGGCGACGCCCTGCTCTCCAACATCCTGCTGTCGCCCACGGGTCCGGTGCTGGTGGACTGGGAGCACGCGGGCTGGTATCTGCCGGGGTACGACCTGGCAACACTGTGGACGGTGCTGGGTGACGCGCCGGTGGCGCGGCGGCAGATCAGTCAGCTGGCGCAGGCGGCAGGGCCTGCGGCGCGGGATGCGTTCCTGGTGAACCTGATGCTCGTACTGACACGGGAGATCCGTACGTACGAGACGGCGGTGCAGCGGGCCATGCGGGAGGGCGTGCCCACGGGCAGGGTTCAGGACCGGCCGGGTGCGCTGTCGTCGGGCGAGGAGCAGCGGCTGCTGCTGCGCCGGCTGCATGACGACTGCGCGATGGCCCGACGGGCGGTGCGTGCCGCGGTCGGCACTCGCTGACGCTGCGCTCTCCGGAAGATACCTGCCGCGGGTCCGGTGCCGACACACCGGGCCCGCGGCATGCGGGCGCCGCCCCGGAACCCGGTCCGTCCTCACAGGCTGAACGGGCCGAGGGCTCCTGGGAAGGCGCAGGTGGGGCGAGCACCGCGGGGCTCGCCCCACCCGTCGGCCGTCATCGGACCCGCACGATGTCCACGTCGGACGCCTTCACGAAAGCCACCCGGTGCCCGATCTGCACCGTCACATACTTCCCCTGGCCCTGGAAGTACGAGTGGTCCAGCGGGTACGACGCATCGATCGTCGGGGCGTAGAAGAAGCCGGTCGGTGCCTCGCCGCCGCCGGGGTACGACTGCCCGGCCTTGATCGTGTACGGCAGCGCCGTCCCGACTCGCTTGTCCGCGAAGTCCGCGGGGTACTCGGACTTCTCCGGGTAGGCCACCCCGTACACCGGCACCTCGGTCCGGCCCTCCTTCGGGCGTACGACGTAGCCGGCGGTCGGGACGGTGGTCCGGGTGTGCGCCGGGGTCTGGAACCAGGCCTTCTTGCCGTACCACCAGATCGCCGTCCATCCGGGCGCATGGTCCGCGACGACCGCCTGGTGGGTCGCGCTGATCTTGCTGCCCCAGTCGGCCGCACAGTTCGTGCCGGGCGAGCCGTCGGTGTGCAGTCCGGGGTCGGAGAAGAGCGGTGCGTCGGTGGAGGGTTCGGTGTGGAGCGGGACGGCACTGCTGCCCTGGACCGGCAGGTCAACGCCCTTCTCGCAGTCGCGGAAGGCCTGCTGGTTGGCCTTGAACCGGGGGCTGACGGTGACGAGCGGACTGCTCTTCGGGGCGCTCGGCACGGTCGTCGGCTTGCCGAGCAGTGCCATGAAGCGGTTCCAGTCCCAGTAGGGACCCGGGTCCCAGTGCATCTTCCTGGTACCGGCCGCGCTGGTGGGCGGCACGCCGTCGTGGCCGATGATGTGCTGCCGGTCGAGCGGGATATCGTACTTGTCGGCGAGGTAACGCACCAGCTTCGCCGTCGAGTTGTACATCTCGGGGGTGTACCACGTGGCGCCCTCGACGGCGACCCCCTCCTGCTCGATGCCGATGGAGTGGGTGTTGACGTACCAGTTGCCCGCCTGCCAGGCGACGTCCTTGTTCTTGACCATCTGGGCGACATGACCGTCGCCCGAGCGCACCACGTAGTGGGCGGAGGTCTGCTTCAGCGGGTTCTGGAAGATCCTCAGGGTGGTGTCGAAGTCCTCCTCGGTGTCATGCAGAACAATGAATTTGATCTTGTTGCTGTGTGGCCGGTCCGCGGTGTCGTAGTTGCCGTACGTCTCCTTGTCGGCCGGATCGCCGGTCTGCTGGTAGGCCGCCGGGACCCAGTCGCAGTCGAGGCCGCGCGGACACTCGGGCCGCACCTCGTCCGCGCCGGCCTGCGCCGCGGGTGTGAGCAGCGCGAGACTCAGGGCGCCGACAGTGGTCAGGGCGAGCGTGAGTCTGGTCCTCTGCTTGGACGTCATGACAACCCTTCTTGGAGCTGTGCGCATGGAATGTCGTACGTGGTCCGATCTCACTGTTCCGCTATGGGCGCACACTCTGTGACCTGAGGTGATGGCGCGTCAAGAGCGCAAGGAGTATGGCTGGTTGAGCCACTGGAGCAGACCTCTGGCAGAGCCTCTGACCTGCGACGGGAAAGAGGCAACGGGTTTCTGACGGTGGGCCGTTACCTGGGTTTTACGGAGCAGTGGCCGGGCGCCGGAATGCGTCGACGCCACCCGTCAGGACGCACCTTTTGTGTGACTAATTCCGGATGCGCGTGCCCCGGACGGCGCAGGGGTAGTGCTCGCGCGGACACGACAGGTGCGCGCGACCCCGCGCGGTGACTCCCGGAAAGGCCGGACGCACATGGCTCAGCCCTTCACCCTGCCGGACTTCTATGTTCCGTATCCGGCGCGGCTCAACTCCCATGCCGAGGAGGCCCGACAGCACACCAGGACCTGGGCGCGCAGCATAGGGATGCTGGAGGGGTCCGGCATCTGGGAGGAGAAGGACCTCGACTCCCATGACTACGCGCTCCTCTGCGCGTACACGCATCCCGACTGCTCGGCGGAGGCCCTGTCGCTGGTCACCGACTGGTACGTGTGGGTGTTCTTCTTCGACGACCACTTCCTGGAGCTTTTCAAGCGCAACCCGGACCGGGAAGGCGGAAAGAAATATCTGGACCGGCTGCCCGCCTTCATGCCGATGGAGCGAGGGGCGCCGACGCCGGAACCGACGAATCCGGTCGAGGCAGGGCTGGCCGACCTGTGGGCGAGGACGGTGCCGGGGATGTCCGACGCCTGGCGGGCCCGGTTCGCGGAGGCGACAAAGAATCTGCTCTACGAGTCGTTGTGGGAGCTCGCCAATATCAACGAGGGGCGCATCGCCAATCCCGTCGAATACATCGAGATGCGTCGCAAGGTGGGCGGAGCCCCATGGTCTGCGGGTCTGGTGGAGTACGCGGCGGGCGCAGAGGTGCCCGAGTCGGTGGCCGACGAGCGGGCACTGCGGGTGCTGCGGGATGCCTTCTCCGACGGAGTGCATCTGCGCAACGACCTCTTCTCGTACCAGCGGGAGGTCGAGGACGAGGGCGAGAACAGCAACGGTGTGCTGGTACTGGAGACGTTCCTGGGCTGCTCCACACAGGAGGCAGCCGACTCGGTCAACGACCTGCTGACCTCGCGGCTCCAGCAATTCGAGAACACCGCGCTCACCGAACTCGGGCCGCTGTGCGAGGAGAAGGGGCTCGATCCGGCGGAGACCGCCGCGGTGCTCGCCTATGTCAAGGGGTTGCAGGACTGGCAGTCCGGCGGCCATGAGTGGCACATGCGTTCCAGCCGCTACATGAACAACGGCGGGGCCGGCGAGGCCGTCCTCGGTTTCGGTATGTCCGCAGCGTCGATCCGGTTCACTCCGCGTTCGGAGTCAGCCCGGCTGCGCGGCCACACCCATGTGCCGTACCAGCGGGTCGGTCCGTCGCTGCTGCCCGACTTCGACCTGCCGTTCGGCACGACGCTCAGTCCGCATCTGGACGGGGCCCGGGTCCGGATCGTCGAGTGGTCACGCCGGATGGGGATCCTGGAGGCACAGCCGGGCGTGCCGGGCTCGCACATCTGGGACGAGGAGCGGCTCGTGGCGATCGATCTGCCGCTGTGCGCGGCGGGTCTGCATCCGGACGCGACGCCCGACGAGCTGGACCTCTCCTCGCAGTGGCTGGCCTGGGGGACGTACGGCGACGACTGGTTCCCTGTGGTGCACGGGAGGCCCCGTGACCTGGCCGGGGCGCGGCTGGCCAACGAGCGGCTGTCGCTGTTCATGCCACTGGACGGTTCCGCGGTGCCCGAACCCGTGAACGCGCTGGAGCGCGGTCTCGCCGATCTCTGGGAGCGGACCTCGGCCCCGATGGACGACAGCGCACGACGCGCGTTCCGTACGGCCATCGAGTCGATGACGGCGAGCTGGCTGTGGGAACTGGCCAATCAGGCGCAGAACCGGATCCCGGATCCGGTGGACTACATCGAGATGCGGCGGCTGACGTTCGGTTCGGATCTCACGATGAGTCTGTCCCGGCTCGGTCACGGCAGGAAGGTGCCCGAAGAGATCTACCGCAGCGGTCCGATGCGCTCCCTCGAGAACGCCGCCGCCGACTACGCGTGCCTGCTCAACGACCTCTTCTCGTACCAGAAGGAGATCGAGTACGAAGGTGAGGTGCACAACGGCGTCCTGGTCGTGCAGAACTTCTTCGGGGTCGACTATCCGACCGGGATGGCGATCGTGCACGACCTGATGAACTCCCGGCTCCGCCAGTTCCTCCATGTCGCCGAGCAGGAACTCCCGCTCCTGTACGACGACTTCGGGCTCGATGCCGAGGCGAGGGAGATCCTGGCGGGCTATGTCCAGGAGCTCAAACACTGGATCGCGGGCATCCTGATCTGGCACCGGGGCTGCCGGCGCTACCGCGAGGAGGATCTGCGGCGCGGTACCGGCGCCCCGTGGCACCTCGGTGGTCCCACAGGGCTCGGCATCTCGGCGGCGCGGGTGACCGCACTGTTCGCTCAGCCCTCGGCGACCAGCGTGTAGCGGCTGCCTGCACGGGCCTTGAAGACCTTCTTTTCCGCTCGCGAACAGTGAGCTGCGGACGGTCACTTCACGGCTGCGGCTCGCCGTGATCACCACACGGCGGGCCTGCCCCGCAAACCATTCGATGTCTACGGTGAGGCCTCCCCGGGCGCGCAGTCCGCGGACTGATCCTTCCAGCCAGCCGTCCGGGAAGGCGGGGAGCCGGAGCCGCCGGTTCAGAGCGTCTTCTCGTTGAGGGTGAGCCGTTCGGTGGTGGGCGTGCCGTGGCCGCTCGCGCCGAGCGCTCCGCCGCCGGTGGGCAGTGATTCACGCTCCCAGCCCGCAGCCGGGGCGCGGTACCGGAGCACCGGGTCCACCAGTGTCCTGATTCCGTTCAGCTCCTGCGATACTCGCGATTCATCGGAGGTATTGGCGGCGGCAGCCGTTCCAGTAAAGGCAGGAATTCCCAGCGCCAGGGCGCCCGTTGCGCCAGTAGCTGTCGTGACGGTCGCGCGACGCGTGATCCCAGGTGTCGTGCCGCATGCCGCTAAAGGTCCGATGACTATCCAGCCAAGGTGCATGACAAAGCAGCCTCTTGGACCGAGGCTGCGAACACTTGGACAGAAGTGACCCCGCGGCCGCCCGATCGGTACGGACGGCCCTTGCGGGATGCCGGGGTCGGAGAGCAGGGACGTTTCAGCCCTGTTGGAACAGCTCAGCCGGCAGCGGCTTCAGGAGGGTGTACAGATCATCGGTGATCGGCCGGTCCCAGCTGGCGATGGTGACGAGCACCCCGTCGCTGCGGTCGAACTGGACACAGGAGATCCGGGTCTCGGAGAGCTTGACGCGCCGGACGATCAGCAGGTTGTCACCCTGCATCACCGGCATGTCATCGGTGCCGGTCACCTCGACCGGCTCGTCGTTCTCCAGCGCGAGCAGCAGCTGCGCGACCTCGAAGGGGACCTGGCCCTCCTCGGTCTCGCGGGCGGGCGAGCCCTCCGGGAGATTGCCGATGATCATCGCCGGTCCGCGGCCGCCGAACAGGTCGTACCGCAGGAAGACGCCCTGACAGCTCCCGTCGGGGGCGGGCAGCAGACCGGCGCCGAGATTTCCGGGCCAGTCGCCCGGGTCCATGGCCAGGACGTCGAAATCCGGGCCCGCGGGTGTGGCAGCGCTACGGCGGCGGAGGAAGGACATGCAGACATGTTACGTGTCCCGGCTCACCTTGCGGAGCCGGGCCCGGAGACCCTCCCGTCGGACTCCGCGGCAAGGGCCCGCAGCACACTCACCGCCTCGGCGCCACGCCCATGCGGGACGAAGAGGTGGTCGTGGTGGTAGCCCGCCACCACATTGCAGCTGACGTCCGCGTCCGTGAGGGCCAGCGCCACGGCGGCGGTGAGTCCGACTGCGTCCAGGGCGGAGTGGACGCGAAGGGTGATCCAGGCCGCCACATAGTCGTACGCAAGCCCCGCGGCGAGGGCCTCCGATTCCGGAATCACGAGAGTCAGCCCTTCGGGCTCGGCGACCGTCACCGCGGGAGTGACTCCGGCGGGGACTGCGGCGCCGGGCACCGTGGTGAAGACGTACCGGCCGGGATTCAGCTCCGGCCGCAGGCCGCTCAGCAGGGTTCGAAGATCACGCTCGCCAGTCATGATCACCACGCTACTGCGGCACGCCCTGCGAAGGCAGGATGCGGTGCCGCTCGTGGTGGCGGGCCACTCGGGCGCGGTTGCCGCAGGACGGTGTGGACCTATCCTGCCGGAGGTGTTCCTTGACGAAGCAACGGACCCGCCGTGGGGCGTGTCAGGCGCGCAGTGCGGCCAGGTCCGGTCCGGCGAGGAAGCCGATCGCGGCGCGGGCCAGGGCAGCGGGCAGGGCATTCCGCCGCGGCATACCTCCGGCCGGGTGATGGGAGGCGAGGGGGCGCCGCCGTCCGGCCATTCCAGAAGGGTTGCCGGGCCTGCCGGCGTTGCGCATCGCGATGAATCCCTCGACGAAGGCGATCTGGACATCCCCGGCCCCCTGAGTGCCCGGCTGCCAGTTCGCGTTGCTGAGACCGAGGTCCGGCTTGTCCCAGTCGGCAGAGGGCTGCTGAGTGGTGGTGCTCTCCGCCACGTCGGCTCCTCCCGCTCGTCGTCCCGGCCGAAGCCTGGCCACCGTCGGCGGTCCCGGACAGGCCGCGGCCAAGGGTCGTTCGGCCGGTCCGGGACGGCAGCCGGGTCAGCCAGTGGGTGGTTCGGCCCCGACCAGCCACATGGAGAAGAACTGTGCCCCACCGCCGTAGGCGTGGCCGAGCGCCGTGCGCGCGTCCGGCACCTGGTGCTCGCCCGCCTGTCCGCGTACCTGCAGGGCGGCCTCGGCGAAGCGGATCATGCCAGAGGCACCGATGGGGTTGGTGGAGAGCACTCCGCCCGAGGGGTTCACCGGCAGATCGCCGTCGAGTTCGGTGACGCCGGACTCGGTGAGCTTCCAGCCCTCCCCCTCGTCGGCGAAACCGAGGTTCTCCAGCCACATCGGCTCGTACCAGGAGAACGGGACGTACATCTCCACGGCGTCGATCTCCCTGCGCGGGTCGGCGATCCCGGCCTGGCGGTACACATCGGCGGCGCAGTCCTTCCCCGCTTGCGGTGACACGAAGTCCTTGCCCGCGAAGAGGGTCGGTTCGCTGCGCATCGCCCCGCCGTGCACCCAGGCGGCCGGACGCGGCGAACGGTCCGCGCCGGCCCGGTCGGTGAGGATCATCGCGCACGCGCCGTCCGAGGACGGGCACGTCTCGGAGTAGCGGATCGGATCCCAGAGCATCGGTGCCGCCTGGACCTTCTCCAGAGTGATGTCCGGGTCGTGGATGTGTGCGTACGGGTTCTTGAGCGCGTTGCGCCGGTCCTTGTACGCGACGAGCGAGCCGACTGTGTCGGGCGCTCCCGTGCGGCGCATGTACGCGCGCACGTGCGGGGCGAAGAAGCCGCCCGCGCCCGCGAGCAGGGGTTGCTGGAACGGGATGGGCAGTGACAGGCCCCACATGGCGTTGGACTCGGACTGCTTCTCGAAGGCCAGGGTGAGGACAGTGCGATGCACACGTGCGGAGACCAGATTCGCGGCGACAAGTGCGGTGGAGCCGCCGACCGAGCCCGCGGTGTGCACCCGCAGCATCGGTTTGCCGACCGCGCCGAGGGCGTCGGCCAGATAGAGCTCCGGCATCATCAGGCCCTCGAAGAAGTCCGGCGCCTTCCCGATCACGACTGCGTCGATGTCTGCCCAGGTCAGTGCGGCGTCCTGCAGCGCGCGGACGGCGGCCTCGCGGACCAGGCCGGCAATGGAGACATCCCGGCGGGCGGCGACATGCTTGGTCTGGCCGATGCCGACGACGGCCACGGGCTCCTTAGGCATGAGCGGCCTCCCCTTCAAGGACGGCGACCAGATTCTGTTGCAGGCAGGGCCCGGAGGTGGCGTGAGCGAGCGCCCGGTCCGACTCACCGCGCTGGATGCGGGCCGCGGCCTCGCCGAGCCGGATCAGCCCGGCAGCCATGACGGGATTGGCCGCGAGCGCTCCTCCGGACGGGTTGACGCTGACCCCGGCGTCGAGTCCGAGCGCCCTGCGCAGCACGACCTCCTGCGACGTGAACGGGGCATGCAGCTCCACGGTGTCCACCGGTCCTTCGAAGGCCCCCGCACGTTCGGCGGCGAGGCGGGTCGACGGCGAGTCGGTCAAGTCGCGCACCCCGAGACTGTGGGCCTCGATGCGATGGTCGATGCCACGGATCCAGGCGGGTCGGGTGCACACGGCGCGTGCGGTGTCACCGGCGGCGAGGATCACGGCGGCGGCGCCGTCGCCGACCGGCGGGCAGTCCCCGGTGCGGAGCGGCTGTACGAGGTAGTCACCGGCTGGGACCGAACCCGAAAGCTGTGCGTGCGGGTTGTCCGCGGCAGCGGTGCGGCTGCGGTGGGCGATCGCGGCGAGGGCGGCCTCGTCGGTGTGGCCCGCGTCGATCAGTGCCTGGGCCTGGAGCGCGGCGAGGGCGACGGAGTCGGGCCAGAGCGGGCCGACGTAATACGGATCGAGCTGGCGGGTGAGGACGTCGCGGACCTTGCCGGGAGAGGACTTCCCGTATGCGTAGACGAGGGCGGTGTCGGCCTCGCCGGTCTGGAGTTTCACCCATGCCTCGTACAGCGCCCAGGCGCCGTCCATCTCCACATGGGACTCGGAGATCGGCGGGTGGGCGCCGACGCCGTCGAGCGCCATGGTGAAGGAGAAGGCTCGGCCGGCGAGGTAGTCGCTGGATCCCGAGCAGGTGAACCCGATGTCGCTCGCCTTCAGACCGGTGGCGTCGAGGACCTGGTGGAGGACCGGCATCAGCAGGTCGACTTCGGAGAGTTCGTCGGTGCGCCGCAGATGATCCGTCTGCGCGAAGGCGACGATCGCAACGTCTCGCATCTACAGCAGCTCCTTGTACACGTCGTAGTCGGCGTCCGGCTCTCCGGTGGGCCGGTAGTGGTCGGGGTGGCGGCCCTCCCCGGTCCAGACGGGTTCGACCCGCAGCCCCATGCGCACCTGGTCGTACGGGATGCCGCCGATCCGTCCGTGCAGGGCGAGGTCGGCGCCATCGAGTGCGATGTGGGCGTAGACATACGGCACTTCGATGTCGAGATTCGCCGTGTGCGCAGCCTTGATGTTGACGATGCAGTAGGTGGTGACGGTGCCGCGCGGGCCGACCTCGACCTGTTCGGCGGTGGCGACGCCGCAGGTGGGGCAGGCGCCGCGGGGCGGGACATACACCTTGCGGCAGGACGGGCAGCGCTCGCCGACGATGCGTTGTTCGGCGAGGGCGTTGAGGTACGCGTTCTGGGCGCGGCCGGGGGTGTACGTGTAGTCGAGGCGGGCCGGGGTGACGATTCCGGTGACAGGGTCCGCGAACTCACCGCTGTGCGGGGACGGTTGGCCGAACTCGCCCTCGT
Source organism: Streptomyces sp. NPDC051286 (assembly GCF_044455345.1). NCBI lineage: Bacteria > Bacillati > Actinomycetota > Actinomycetes > Kitasatosporales > Streptomycetaceae > Streptomyces > Streptomyces sp. NPDC051286. The sequence continues at coordinate 26,960 of NZ_JBITER010000031.1, forward strand.
ACGGTTCGAAGCAGGCGATGTCCGTGATGGCACCGGTACGCTCCGAGGACCAGCGGATGCGGACACGCATGCCGGTGTGCACTGCTCCGGGTCCCGGTGCGTCGAGGACGTGGAGCAGTGCGGTGTCGGCCCCGTCCAGCTTGACCAGCACCCAGGCGAACGGGGTTGCCAGGGGTTGGTCGCGGCGCGGGGCGGGGTTCCAGGCCCAGGTGGTGACGGTGCCTGTGGCGGCGACCTCGGTCAGTTCGCTGAGTTCTTCGGCGGTGACGGCGTCGTACTCGACAGGGGGGACGAGGACTCTTCCGTCGGGGGTCCGCACGCCGAGGACGGTCCGCTCGCGTAGTCCGGTGAGGAAGGCACTCTGGACGGGGCCGAGGGAGCGGGTGAAGGGGAACTCGACCACCAGCGGTGCGCTGAGGACGTCGGGCACGGTTGTCTCCTTGGCTCAGGCGCGCCGGTAAACGGGCGGGCGTTTCTCGGCGAAGGCGCGGGCGCCTTCCTTGGCGTCGGCGGTGGTGAAGACCGGTCGGCCGCGCTTCAGTTCGGCGGCGAGGCCCTCTGTCTCGGTCATCTCGGCGGTCTCGTACACGGAGGCTTTGACGGCTTCGACGGCGAGCGGGCCGCAGGCATTGATCCGCTCGGCGACGTCGAGGGCCTGCTCCAGTGCGGTGCCGTCGGGGACGACTCGGCCGATGAGCCCGATACGGGCGGCTTCGTCAGCGCTGTACGGGCGTCCGGTGAGCAGCATTTCGAGGGCGTGGGTGCGGGGGATCTGACGCGGCAGCCGGACCGTCGAGCCTCCGATGGGGAACAGTCCGCGCTTGACCTCGAAGAGTCCGAAGGTGGCGCTCGCGCCGGCGATACGGATGTCCGTGCCCTGCAGGATCTCGGTGCCGCCGGCCACGCAGTATCCCTCGACTGCGGCGATGACCGGTTTGCGGGGGCGGTGGTGGCGCAGCATCGCCTTCCAGTGCAGATCGGGGTCGGCCGCCATCCGGTCCCGGTACTGCTCGCCCTCCATCCCTTTGCCCGCCAGCGCCTTGAGGTCCATGCCGGCGCAGAAGGAACCGCCCGCGCCGGTGAGGACGACGGATCGGATGCCGTCGTCCTCGTCGGCGGCCAGCCAGCCGTCGTACAGCCCGACCAGCATCGGCAGCGACAGCGCGTTCTTCGCCTCCGGCCTGTTCAGGGTGAGCACCAGTGTGGCGCCTTCGCGCTGCACGGTGAGGTGTTCCGTACCACCCATTGCCTGCCTCCCGTCTCCAGATCCAGAACAGGTTGCAGGAGGCCGGGGCTCAGTTCAATAGTTTCCTGACAGTCAGTCAGATTTCTTCTACGGCACCTCTTCCCAGTTGTGCCGGTCGGCGCTCTAATGACCGCCGAGCCACTCAGCGCCCTGGGGTCAGGAGGAACGGTGGAGTACAACCTTGCCGACCTGTTCGAGTCGGTCGTCGACGCGGTCCCGGATCGCGAGGCGCTCGTGTACCTCGACCACCCCGGTACGGGTGCGGAGCGCCGGCTCACCTACGCGGAGCTGGACACCGCCGCCAACCGGATCGCCCACCATCTGATCGACGCGGGCCTCACGCCGGGAGAGCACCTCGGCCTCCACCTGTACAACGGCATCGAGTACCTGCAGACGGTACTGGCCTGCCTCAAGGCGCGCCTGGTACCGGTCAATGTCAACTACCGTTACGTGGAAGAGGAGTTGATATACATCTACCGTGATGCCGATCTGGCGGCTCTGGTCTTCGACGCCGAGTTCGACGAGCGGGTCGCGGCCGCCGCGCCGAAGGCCCGCAAGCTCCGCCACCTCGTACGGGTGGGCACGCCGGTGGGGGGCGTGCCCGGTCCGGATGCCGTGGCGTTCACCGACGCCGAGGCGGCCGGGAATCCCCGGCGCGGTTTCGCCCCGCGCTCGGCCGACGACCAGTTCATCATCTACACCGGTGGGACCACGGGCATGCCCAAGGGTGTGATGTGGCGCCAGGAGGACCTCTTCTTCTCCGGCCTCGGCGGCGGCGCCCCGACCGGAGAGCCGGTGAAGGCGCCGCAGGAACTGGCCGAGCGGGTGGCCGCGGGTGGTGACGGCATCACGTTCTTCCCCACTCCGCCGCTGATGCACGGCACCTCGACGCTCACCGCGTTCATCGGGTTCAACTTCGGGCAGCGGGTGGTCATCCACCGCAAGTTCGTCCCCGAGGAGGTGCTCCGGACGATCGAGAAGGAGAAGGTCACCAGCGTGTCGCTGGTCGGCGACGCGATGCTGCGGCCGCTGATCGACGCACTGAAGGGACCACTGAAGGGCACCGACTGTTCGTCCATGTTCTCCGTATCCAGCTCGGGCGCGATCATGTCGGACTCGGTGCGCGCGGAGTTCCAGTCACTGGTGCCCACCGTGATGATGCTGAACAACTTCGGCTCGTCCGAGTCCGGCTTCAACGGCACGGCGACGGCCGACTCCGGTCCGCAGAACGGATTCCGCCTCCAGGTCAACTCCCGTACCGCGGTGGTCGATCCATCGACGCGCGAACCCGTGGCTCCGGGCGAGCCGGGGCGGATCGCCCAACGGGGGCATGTGCCGCTCGGCTACTACAACGACCCGAGGAAGACCGCGGAGACGTTCTTCCGCAAGGGCGAGGAGCGGTGGGTGCTGCTCGGTGACATGGCGACCGTCGACGCGGACGGCATCGTCACCGTCCTCGGACGCGGCTCCCAGTGCATCAACACCGGCGGCGAGAAGGTGTACCCGGAGGAGGTCGAGCAGGCGCTCAAATCCCATCCGGACGTGTACGACGCACTGGTGGCGGGGGTGCCCGACGCACGGTGGGGCAATCGCGTGGCAGCGGTCGTGCAGCTGCGGGAAGGCGCGGCCGATCCCACGCTCGACGACGTCCAGGCGCACTGCCGCACCCGTCTCGCCGGATACAAGATCCCCCGCCAGCTGGTGATCGCTCCGCAGATCCAGCGCTCACCGAGTGGCAAGGCCGACTACCGGTGGGCCCGCTCTGTCGTGGCACCCGGCAGCGGGGCTCAAGGCTGAGACGCGCCGAGTCACCCGATTGCCTCAGCCCGCGAGCAACCCCCGGACGTGCGACGCGGCCGTCCGGTCGTAAGCCATTCGGGCACGGGATACGCTCGTCCGCTCACCCTGCGTGGCAATGGTCGCCGATCGCCCATAGCTTCGGCTCATGAGGAAACGACACATCACCAGCCTCGTGTGCATGGCAGTCGTCTCGGCCACCGCGGTGGCCTGCGCCGAACCGTCCGTCTCCGCCGCCACCCCGGCCGTGCGCACGGTCCAGCCGGGCCAGTCGATCCAGGCCGCCGTGGACGCCGCCCGGACGGGTGACACCATCGTCGTCCAGCCCGGCACCTACCACGAGAGCGTCCTGATCAAGAAGCAGGGTCTGACCCTGCGCGGCACCGGGGCCCGGACCGTCATCAAGCCGAGCGCGACCGGGACCAAGGCCGGCAACGCCTGCGCGAAAGCCGGCAACGGCATCTGCGTGCTGGGCACGTCCGCTCACACCGTCGACGGTGTGAGCATCCGCTCCCTCACCGTCTCCGGATTCAAGAAGACCGGCATCTGGGCGTCCTGGACCGACGGTCTGAAGGTCCGGGAGGTGACCTCCGATACCAACGGTGTCTGGGGCATCGCCCAGGAGAGGTCGACCCGCTCCGAGCTCCGGAGCAACACCGCCCACGGCAACGGCGACGCCGGTATCTTCGTCGCGAACACCGTGGCCGAGGAGGGCGGAGCCACCGACACCCACGGGACGCAGCTCCGCGGCAACACGCTGAAGGACAACCGGATCGGCATCACCGCCCGCCGCGTCCGCAACCTCACCATCCGGGACAACACCTCCACCGGCAACTGCAGCGGCATGTTCGTCGTCGGCGACGAAAACAAGCCGCAGGCCGGGGCGATGACCATCCACAACAACCGGATGACCGACAACAACAAGTTCTGCCCGAAGACCCCCCGGCTGCCCGCCATTCAGGGCTCCGGCATCGTCCTCACCGGCACCGTGGACACCAAGGTGCGCGACAACACGATCCGGAACAACGTGGGCGCCACCCCGCTCTCCGGCGGCCTCGTGCTGTTCAAGAGCTTCGTGGGCGCCCACAGCACCGGCAACACCATCAGCCGCAATGTGGTGCTGGGCAACCGGCCCGCGGACCTGGCCAACCAGGAAGCCGGACCGAGCAACACCTTCGTCGGCAACACATGCGCGACGTCCGCACCGGCCGGCATGTGCCGACCGTGACCCGCCGCACGAGAAGAAGCGAGACGGTATGACCACCGCGAGCACCACTCCCATCCCCACCACTCCCCTGCACACCCCGCAGCCGGGAATGCGGCTGCGCGAGATCGCCTTCGGCGCGGCCTGCGCCGCGGCCGTGCGCGCCGCGGCCCGGCTGGGCGTCGCCGACGCGCTCGGTGAGACGCCGGCCACCGCAGCCGAGCTCGCGGCGGAGGTGAACGCCGAGCCGGCGCCACTTCGCCGGCTGCTGCGCGCTCTGTCCTGCTACGGAATCTTCGCCGAGACCGCCGACGGAAGCTTTGTCCACACCGACATGTCCCGACTGCTGCGCGAAGACGACCCGAACAGCCTGCGGTACATCTCCCTGTGGTGCACCGAGCCCTGGACCTGGGAGGTCTGGCCGCGGCTGGACGACGCGGTGCGCTCCGGCACGAGCGTCTTCCCCGACGTGTTCGGGAAGGAGTTCTTCGACTACCTCCACGACGACGCGCACGAGTCGGCGCACATCTTCAACCAGGCCATGACCACGTCCAGCATGCAGTCCGCGCTGGATGTCGCCGAACTCCTCGACCTCGCAGGGGTGTCCGAGGTCGCCGACATCGGCGGCGGTCAGGGGCACGTGCTCGCCAGCCTGCTGGAGAAGCACCCGAAGGTCCGCGGCACGCTGATGGATCTGCCGGGCGTGGTCGCGCGCGCCGATGCCCGGCTGCGGGACGGCGGAGCGCTCGCCGGACGGACGAGCATCGTCGCCGGAGACTGCCGCGAGGCGATCCCGGTCGAGGCGGATCTCTACATCATCAAGAACATCCTGGAATGGGACGACGAGAGCACGCGCAGGACGCTGCGCAATGTCATGGCGTCGGCCCGCCCGGGTGCCCGGGTCGTGATCATCGAGAACCTGGTCGACGACACCCCGTCGATGCGGTTCACCACCGCCATGGACCTGCTGCTGCTTCTCAATGTCGGCGGTGCGAAGCACACCAAGGAGAGCCTGCTCAAACGGATGGAGGAAGCGGGTCTGATCGTCGGCGACATCAGTCCGGTGAACGGATATCTGCACGCGTTCGAGTGCGTCGTGCCCAGCTGAACCGTTTCGCCTCACGCAGTCGCCCCGGGTCCGGCTCTTCAGCCGGACCCGGGGCGACCGTCGTGTGTGTCAGAGCCTGTCGGGTGCCCTTCGATCGAAGGGCGGACGCGGCCACGCCGCGTCCGCCCGATCAGAGGTCGCCCGACAGGCTCTCAGGCGCTGGAGTCGCGCTCCCACCGGTAGAACTCGTGGGCCATCGCGTCCTTCGGACCACGCCAGGTCTGCGGGTCGTACGGACTGATGAAGGCGGTGAGCTTCTGGCTGAGGTCCTGGAACTCCGGGTGCTGGTGCACCTTGGCGATCTCCGGGCCCGGTGGACGGTCGGACTCGATCAGGTGCAGATAGACGTCGCCGAACTGGAACAGCTTGCGCTGGTTGACTCCGACGAGGTGCGGCAGTTCGCTGCGGTCGGAGGCGGCGAACAGTTCGGCGATGTCCGGCGCCGACTCCGGCGCCATCCGGGCGACGATCAGAGCGTGGTGCATGGGTGGGATGCCTTTCTGATACCCGGCCGGTACCCCGCCGGGGCGGCGGGGTGGCCGGACGCGGGCGGGCGGGGGGTCAGCGGGCGTTGACCGGGGCGGTACGGCGCTCGCGGTCGCGCTGCTCGATCTTGTCCCGGATGAGTTCCATCTGGACGCGCGAGTTCCGGTTGATGTTGTCGGTCATCCACGCGTCGTCGACGGGCGCGTCGGACCGCATCGCGAAGTCCTGCGTCCAGTGCAGCTTCGTGCCACCGGGGACCTCCGAGTACTCCCAGCGGATGTTCATGTGCTCGAACGGGCCCGGCTCGACGCGGCGCGCGACGACCTTGCGCCCGGCGCGGTCGGTCGTGCGCTCCGAGACCCAGCTCCACACCTTGCCGTTCTCGTCGGGGTGCATGGTGAGACGGAACCTCGTCCTCTCGCCGTCCCGTTCGATCACCTCGACCGCCGCGTACTCACTGAACAGCCGCGGCCAGTTCTCCAGATCGTTCGTCACGTCCCAGACCAGGTCGAGAGGGGCGGCGATGGTGATCTCGTTCTCGGTGTGTCCGGACACTTCAGGCTCCTGTCATGAGGGTGTGGTTGACGAGGTCGAGGAATTCACGGGGCGTCTTGCACCGGTCGGCGTCGGCCGGGAGCGGCCTGCCGTGCCGGTTCTCCAGCACGCCCACGATGCCGAGGAGGCCGAGCGAGTCCAGGCCGTACTCGTCGAAGCCGGACGCGGGCCGGCTCTCCATCTCCTGCGGGTCGACGCTGACTCCCGCGCCCTTCTTCATCAGCGCAGCCAGCTCCTGGTAGGTCAGTGGACCGTTCATGACGACTTCTCCTTCTCACGCGTGGATAGCGGTGGGGCGCCGCAGCACGATGGCCGCGTTCGAACCCATGAGGCCGCGGCTCAGCACGAGCGCCGTCCGCAGTTCGGCGGGGCGCGCCCGGCCGGTGACGACATCGAGTTCGTGACACACGTCGACGACGTTCGGGGTGGGAGGTATGAGCCCGAATTCCATGGCCAGTACGGCGGCTGCCGCGTCCAGCACCGGCGCCCCGCAATAGGCCCGGCCGATCCCGGTCTTGGGCGCCGTCACCGGTACCCGCTTGCCGTGCACGCCGAGCGCGTCGGCGATGGCCAGTGCTTCGGCGCGGTCGGCGGACGGTACGCCGAGGGCGTCGGCGAAGACCACGTCGATCTCCTCCGGCGCACAGCCGGCCTCCCGCAGCGCGCCGCTGATCGCCCGGGCGAGCCCCTCCCGGGACTCCTCCCATCGGGACGCCCCGGTGAACGTCGCGGAGTAGCCCGCCAGTTCGGCCCTGATCCGGGCCCCGCGGCGGTTCGCCGCGGCCTCCTCCTCGACCACGAGCATGGCGCCGCCCTCGGCGGGTACGAAGCCGCACGCGTCCGAGGTGAAGGGGCGATAGGCCCGCTCAGGGTCCTCGCAGACACTGAGGTCCTCGTACCCGAGCTGGCAGACGACCGAGTACGGGGCCAGAGGTGCCTCGGCGGCGCCGACGACCACTGCGTCGGCGCCGCCGCGGATGGACCGGGCGGCATGCGCCAATGCGTCCAGGCCGCCCGCTTCGTCGCTGGCCACGACGGCGCACGGCCCCTTGAATCCGCCCCGGATGGAGATCTGGCCGGTGCTGGCCGCGTAGAACCAGGCGATGGACTGGTAGGGGCCTACGTAATTGGACCCCTGCCCCCACAGCCGCTGCAGTTCGCGCTGGCCGAACTCGCCGCCACCGGAGCCGGCGGCGGTCACCACTCCCACGGCGAACGGGTCGCCCTCGTAGTCGGCCCGGCCGATCCGGGCGTCGTCGAGGGCGAGATCCGCTGCGGCCATCGCGAAATGCGTGAACCGGTCGGTCTGCACGAGGTAGCGTTCCTCGATCAGGTCCACCGGGTCGAAGCCCCTGATCTCGCCTGCGACCCGCAGCGGCAGATGCTCGCAGCCCTCGCGGGTGACGTGGTCGAGGACGCTCGTCCCTTCCTGCGTCCTCTTCCAGAACGACTCCGTGGTCGTGCCGTTGGGTGCCACGACACCGATGCCGGTGACGACGGTGCGCCTGGCCTTTCGGGTGCTCATGATGTCCTCCCACCTGTTCTGGTCAGGGCAACGGCGGATTGGAAACCCCCGAATCCGCTGCCGACCGACAGGACGCTGCGCAGCTTCCGGGGCCGTGCGTCACGCGGCACGTAGTCGAGGTCACACTCCGGGTCCGGGGTTTCGTAGTTCGCTGTCGGCGGCACCGTCTGGTTGACCAGGGACAGTACGCAGGCGGCGATCTCGATGGCGCCGATGGCGCCGAGCGAGTGACCGACCATGGACTTGATGGAGCTCATGGGCACCTCGTAGGCGTGCGTGCCCAGGGCCCTCTTCACTGCGGCCGTCTCGTGGCGGTCGTTCTGCTTGGTGCCGGATCCGTGCGCGTTGACGTAGTCGATCTGTGAACTGTCTATCCGGGCATGACCGAGGGCCCGGTTGATGGCCTCGGCCATCTCCAGTCCCTCGGGGGTCAGCCCGGTCATGTGATAGGCGTTGCCGAAGGTGGCATAGCCGGCGATCTCGCAGTACACGGTGGCACCGCGGGCGCGGGCATGTTCCAGTTCCTCCAGGACGAGTACGGCTCCGCCCTCGCCCATGACGAAGCCGTCCCGGTGTGCGTCGAACGGCCGGGAGGCGTGCTCCGGGTCGTCGTTGTTCGCGGAGGTCGCCTTGATCGCGTCGAAGCAGGCCACCGTGATCGGGGTGATCGGCGAGTCGGACGCCCCTGCGATGCAGACGTCGACCCGGCCCTCCTCGATGGAGTGGAACGCGTACCCGATCGCGTCGAGGCCGGAGGTGCAGCCCGTCGAGACGGTCTGCACCGGGCCGTGCGCGCCGACTTGCTCGGCGACCGCCGAGGCGAGGGAACTGGGTGAGAAGGCCCGCTCCAGATGGCGGCCGGCCGGGCGGTGGTCGACGTCCCAGCGGGCGCCGCTGCCACTGACGGCGACGTAGTCGTGCTCCAGCCGGGTGGTGCCGCCGACGGCGGTGCCGAGGGACACCCCGATGCGCCAGGGGTCCACCTTCTCCGGGTCGAGGCCCGCGTCGCCGAGGGCTTCCCTGGCGGCCACGAGCGCGAACTGGATGTACCGGTCCGAGCGGGCGATCTCGTCCTCGTCGAGGCCGTGGGCCGCGGGGTCGAAGTCGCACTCGGCGGCGATCCGGGAGCGGAATCCCACCGGGTCGAACAGGGTGATGCCGCGCGTCGCGGTGCGTCCGTTGGCGAGGAGGTCCCAGAAGGCCGGGGCGCCGATTCCGCCCGGGGCGACGACACCGACTCCGGTGACCGCCACGCGCCGGGTCATGAAGCCGCCTCGGTTCGTTCTGGCGGCGCGGCCCGGCCGGCGGTCTCGGTGGTCTCGGTGTGCTCGGTGTCGACGTGACCGAGCTCCGGACGCGGGGCGAGCGGACCGAGGTGGAAGACCATGCGCGCTTCCACATCTCCCACGTTTCGGAACCGATGACGTACATGCGGAGGGATCAGCAGGCCCTGGTCGGGCCGCAGGGCATGCGGTTCCCCGTCCAGGTCCACCTCCAGGAGACCGTTCACGACGTACACGAACTCCTCCGAGTACGGGTGGTAGTGTTCGCCGATGCGGTCGCCGGGCTGCACGATGGCCAGCCCCATGAAGCCGCTGGTTGCACCCACCGCGGTCGGCGTGAGCATGGCGCGCAGGTCGCCTCCGCGCCTGCGGTTGGGCTGGGTCTCACTGAGGTCCACGATGCGTGGCCGATGCGTGGTCATGACTGCTTTCCTCCTGGCGCAGTGCGCGTGGTGTTGACGGGTTGAGCGAGAACCCCCCAGGGTGCTGACGCGCGGTTCAGGAATCCGCGGCCCGACGATCGGTGATCAGAGTCATTTCGGACTTCTTGAGGAAGCGCGCGATCTCCTGGTCGTTGGTCGGCGCGGCGTTGACGCCGCCGTCGAGGAGCCGTCCGAGCCGGACCACCTTGGCGGGGTCGTCGATGCCCAGAGCCTGGGCGGGCTGCGCGTCCAGCGGGCCGACCATTTCGAGGAGCCGCACGACGATGTCGTCGCGCTGGAAGATGGTGCTGCTGTCGATCGTGCTGTTCCGGTCCTCGGCCGCCTCCTCGTCGTTGCTGGCGAGCAGCCGGGCGAGCGCCATCCCGCACCCCTCCTTGGCCTGGTAGAACAGCGCGTACCGGCGGATGTCCGCGGCGTTGTGCCGGCCGGCGGTGACGTGGTGGACCGTGGGCAGAGCCGCCCGGGTGAAGAACACCCGGGCGGAGTTCTCGTCGCTGAGGTCCCGGTCCTGCTCCAGGTACGGGTTGATGGCCTCCTCGACGGCCCTGACCTCGGGCTGACGGGACACATGGCGCAGCGCCGCAAGGAGGTCCCCCTCGACCTCGACAGCCCGGACGACCCGGTTTCCGTGCATGAAGAGCGAAGTACGGCGCAACCGCGTGTGCTCGTCGACCCGGGCCTGCGGGGAGTCGTAGTCGGCGAGGATCTTCGCGACGACGTCCTCACTGCCGGGCTTCACGGTGAAGGTGAGGGCGTGGCGGACCACGCCGTCGCCCAGCCGGGGGGCGGACTGCAGGTTGCCCTTGGCTGCATCGGGGGTGCTCTCGAAGGCCCTCCCGGTCTCCCGCAGCACGGAGAAGCGCAGCGACCGGGTGTCGCGTACGCAGCTGTGCAGGGGCTGGACCGTCTGGACGTGCTCCTCGCTGTTGACCCAGGCGAGGAAGGGCGGTGCGCTCTCCCATTCGCTGGTGATGAGCCACTGCGAGGGGTTCTCGATCGACTGGCACAGCTGGTCGCTGATGTGCCCGGGTACGGATGCCACCTGATTGCGCAGGTGCTCGTACGCCTCAAGGAATTGGTTCTGGGCTCCGTCGTGCAGATCCAGCAGCAGAACGACCCGCAGCCTGGAGCCGTCGAAGGCGGACTGCGAGATCCGTTCCGAAAGGGTGGTCATGTGTCGTTCTCCTTCGAGACGGCGTGGCGTCCACGTGAATGGCGGGCCGTCGGTTGTCGAATGGAATCGGAGCGGGAAATCTCCCGGCGGATGCGTACCGTTTGCCCCCGCGCCGCGGGCTGCGTCTCCGTGACCGATCGTGAAACGCTGGTCCGGTCGACGCGAGATTTATGAACCGTTCAGGTGAGCAGCCCTCCGGGGGCCGTCCGAACGGCTCCCGCAGGGGCAAGAACAATGCATCTGTACAGCGTCGGAGCTGGAGCAACTGATGAACGAGAACGTCGACCTCCGTGTACCCGTCCTCATCGTGGGCGGCTCCCTCGTGGGCCTGTCCGCCTCACTTTTCCTCGGCCGGCTGGGCATCGAGCATCTGCTGGTCGAGAAACACGCGGCCACCTCCACACACCCGCGTGGCCGCGGCAACAACGTACGGACCATGGAGGTGTTCCGCACGGCGGGAGCCGAACAGCTGATCCGGGAGGCTGCTTCGGTGCTCGCGGAGAATCACGGGATTCTGCAGGCGGGTTCGCTGACCGGCGACGACCAGGAGTGGCTGTTCAGGGAGATCGACCCGGGCGGCGGACTGGCGCGGTTCAGCCCGAGCGGCTGGTGCCTGTGCAGTCAGAACGATCTGGAGCCGGTACTGCTGGCGCAGGCCCGTGAGCAGGGCGGCGATATCCGGTTCTCCACCGAAATGATGACGTTCGACCCGGATGGATCAGGGGTGGACGCCGCACTGAAGAACCGGGAGACCGGTGAGCACATCAGCGTCCGTGCGGACTACCTGATCGCGGCCGACGGTCCGCGCAGCCGCATCCGGGAGCAGCTGCGGATCGGTCAGTCGGGACCCGGCGACCTGTTCCACAACGTGAGCATCACCTTCCGCTCGCGGAAGCTCGCCGACGTGCTGGGCGACCGGCGTTTCATCGTGTGCTACCTGACCAACCCCGCGGCGGACGGTGCTCTGTTGCCGGTGGACAACACGAAGGAGTGGGTGTTCCACGCGCCGTGGCATCCCGAACGAGGCGAGACGCTGGAGGACTTCACGGACGAGCGGTGCGCGGAGCACATCCGTCGGGCGACCGGTGCCCCGGACATCGACGTGGAGATCACCGGGAAGGCCCCGTGGCACGCCGCGGAGCGGGTCGCCGAACGGTACGGCCGGGACAGAGTCTTCCTCGCCGGGGACTCCGCCCATGAGATGTCGCCGACCGGGGCGTTCGGCTCCAACACCGGTATCCAGGACGCGCACAACCTCGCCTGGAAGCTCGCCGCCGTGCTGCGCGGCGAGGCCGGTCCGGGGCTGCTGGACACGTACGAGGCGGAGCGGCTGCCCGTGGCGCGGGCAACGAGCGAGCGGGCTTCGTCCCGTTCCGCGGAGCACAGCCACCCCGGATATGCCCCGGCTCCCGGTGTGGGCGGCGGGAAGAAGGGCGGCCTGCTTCCCGTGGCGCTGGGATACCGCTATGTCCGTGGCGCCGTGCTGGGTGTGGACGCCGAACAGCCGGTGGTGCCGCAAGGGCTGCGGCTGAACGGTGACCCCGGCTCCCGGGCACCACACCTGTGGGTCCGTCGGGCAGGCGAGCGCAAGTCGACACTGGACCTGTACGAGCGGTCGTTCGTGTTGCTGAGCGACGGCGCGGATGTGGCGTGGCGCCGGGCGGCGGCGCGCGTGGCCGCCCGGCTCTCGGTGCGGCTCGACGCGCTCGGTATCGGCGCCGGCTCCGACCTGGAGCCGGAGAACGGGGCGGACTGGGCACAGGCGCACGGTACGAGCGCCGAGGGTGCGGTGCTGGTGCGCCCCGACGCCTTCGTGGCCTGGCGCTCGGAAGGTTCCGTCACCGATCCGGAGGCGACGTTGTACGAGGTACTGTCCTCCCTGCTCAGCCGGAGCTGACGCCGTCGGCCAACGGTTCGTCGATGTCTCGGTCCATCCCGAACGACCGCAGGGCCGCATGGAACTCTGCCGGCCGGGCCGTGTGGACGAGAGGTCCGGCGTCGATGGTGGCCAGGCGGCAGTCGGGAATCTGCTGGGCCATCCAGGCAAACTGGTCCTGCGCGAGGTGGCTGTCGGGGAACGCCGCCCCACCCAGACGGGCTCCAGCGCGTCCCGGCCCTCCGCGAACCACGGTTCGTCACGGCGTAGGGGACGGCTCCCGGGTGGGAAGCCCGGCCGGTGCCGCGGTCCGCCACGAGGCGGCGTCACCGGTCCGCGCGCAACCGGCGGGCCGGAGGGGATGCACACGAAGCGTCGCCCCTTCCCCGGTCTCAACGAACCGGTCCGTGGCGTCGATTCGTCCGGCGCCCCGCCGGACCGGTCACCGTCTCTCACGGCCCTGGCGGGGTCCGTGCTCGACGTCGGCTGCGGCGCGATCATCGATGAGAGCCCTTCCTTCGGATCAGCCCGGCATGATCCGAAAGAAAGGCCCACAGGGGTCACGGCTGCGCAAACCGGTCCCTGAGCTCGCGCTTGAGGACCTTTCCGCTCGCGTTGCGGGGGAGCTCGTCCACGAAGAGGATCTTCTTCGGGGCCTTGAAGTGCGCGAGCCGTTCCCGTACATGGTCGAGAAGTTGCTGCTCGGTGGCGTCCTCCCGTAGGACGACGACGGCGGTGACGGCCTCGATCCAGCGTTCGTCGGGCAGCCCCACGACGGCTGTCTCGGCGACGGCGGGGTGGGTGTAGAGGGCGTCCTCGACCTGGCGGGAGGCGACCAGGACACCGCCGGAGTTGATGACGTCCTTCACCCGGTCGACGACCGTGAAGAAGCCCTCCGGGTCACGGACGGCGAGGTCGCCGGAGTGGAACCAGCCGTCGCGGAATGCCTCGGCGGTCTCCTCGGGCTTGTTCCAGTAGCCCTCGCACAGTTGCGGTGACCGGTAGACGACTTCGCCCGCCGTGCCGTCGGGGACCTCCTTGCCGTGCTCGTCGACAACCCGTGCTTCGACAAAGAGCACCGGCCGGCCGCAGGAGTCCATCCGGCCCTCGTGCTCATCCGGCCCGAGAACGGTGGCGAGCGGGCCGATCTCGCTCTGTCCGAAGCAGTTGTAGAAGGCCAGCGCGGGCAACCGCTCGCGGAGCCGTTCCAGCACCGGGACCGGCATGATCGACGCGCCGTAGTACGCCTTGCGCAGCCCGCCGAGCTCGCGGGCCGCGAACTCCGGGTGGTTGGCGAGCCCGATCCAGACGGTGGGCGGGGCGAACAGGCTGTCCGCCTGCCCGGCCTCGACGAGGTCGAATATCCGGCCCGCTTCAGGCGCGTCGAGGATGGTGTTCTCCGCCCCGACCGCGAGGTAGGGCAGCAGGAACACATGCATCTGCGCGGAGTGGTAGAGCGGCAGCGAGTGGGCGGGCCGGTCGGTGGGGCGCAGATCGAGGGCGGTGATCGCACTGATGTATTCGTGGACGAGGGCGCCGTGCGTCATCATCGCGCCCTTGGGGAGCGCGGTGGTACCCGAGGTGTACAGCAGTTGCACGAGGTCACCGGCCGCGGGTTCGCGCTCTGGGGTGAAGGGGCGCGGGGTGGCGAGCGCGCCGAGCAGGGAGTCCGGTGCGTCGCGCAGCGGCCGTACGGCGAATCCGGCCGGGAGGCGGTCGCTGAGTGCCGGGTCGGTGAGGACGAGGGCGCTGCCCGACTGCTGCAGGATGTAGGTCAGGTCGTCGCCGGTGAGGTTCTGGTTGACCGGCACGTGGACCAGCCCGGCGCGGGCGCAGGCGAGGTACGCGATCAGGTACGCGTCGGAGTTGTGTGCGTAGGAGGCGACCCGGTCGCCGGGGTGCAGGCCGTGGTCGGCGAGGAGGACGGCCGCCGCTGTGCTGACCGCCGTGTCCAGCGTCCGGTAGGTCCAGGACCGGTCGGCGTACCGCACGGCGGTGCGCTCGGGGGTGCGCCGTGCGCTGCGGGTCACGACGCCATCGACTGTGGAGCTGCGAACACCTGTCATGGCGTGATCCTGGGCGGCCGGGACCGGGTGGTCAAGGGTTCTGTTACTGCCGAGTTGTTGACAGGGCTGCGGACGTGCTGGCTGAGTTGCGCTTGGTGTCTCGGCGCATCCGAGCAACCGCCTTTCTCACCCGCACAGTTGAGAGGACCCTTGTCCCTCCGTAACCGTCTGAGACTCCTCGCGGTGTCCGGTCTCGCACTGTTCACCGTCTCGGCGTCCCTGCCTCCGGCCATGGCCGGCGCCTCGCACACCCGGCATCCGTCGGGCGGCGGGCTGTCCGCCGTGATCCGCTACACCGAGTACGGCATCCCGCACATCGTGGCGAAGGACTACGCGGCTCTCGGGTTCGGCAACGGCTGGGCGCAGGCCGCCGACCAGGTGTGCACGCTCGCCGACGGCTTCGTGACGCTGCGCGGCGAGCGGTCGCGGTACTTCGGTCCGGACGCGGCTCCGGACGGTTCACTGTCCTCCGCGACGAACAATCTCTCCAGCGATCTCTACTTCCGTGGGGTTCAGGACAGCGGCACCGTGGAGAAACTGCTGGCAGTGCCCGCCCCGGCCGGTCTGAGCCATGACGTGAAGGAGCTGGAGCGCGGCTGGGCGGCCGGCTACAAGGCCTGGCTGAAACAGAACCGGATCAGCGATCCGGCCTGCCGGGGCGCCGACTGGGTGCGGCCGGTGACGATGCTGGATGTCGCGACCCGCGCCTTCGCGCTCTCCGTGCTGGGCGGTCAGGGCCGGGGGACCGACGGCATCACGGCGGCGCATCCGCCCACGGGCACACCGGCGTCGCCCGGTGTTCCGCCAGGTGAGGCGGCGAAGGCGGCGCAGCGGCTACTGTCCACGCAGAACGCCGACATGGGCTCCAACGCGGTCGCGTTCCGGGGCAGTACGACGGCGAACGGGCGAGGGCTATTGCTCGGCAATCCGCACTACCCGTGGCAGGGCGGGCGGCGGTTCTGGCAGTCGCAGCAGACCATCCCCGGGGAGCTGAACGTGGCGGGCGGTTCGCTGCTCGGCTCGGCGACCGTGTCGATCGGGCACAACGCGAACATCGCCTGGAGCCACACCGTCGCCACGGGTGTCACCCTCAATCTGCATCAGCTGACCCTCGATCCGGCCGATCCGACCGTGTATCTGGTGGACGGCAAGCCGGAGCGACGGAGGTCTCGGCCGGCTCCAGCTACATCCAGGCAGTCGGCTGGGACGGCTCCTCGTGCCCGGTGGCCCGCACCCTGCTCACGTACTCCCAGTCCTCGAACCCCAACTCACCGCACTACAGCGACCAGACTGAGCTCTACTCGAGCGAGCGCTGGGTGACATCCCGGTTCTGCGAGAAGGACATCGCGCGCTCCCCGGCGCTGCGGGTGGTACGGGTGCGCGAGCACCGGTAGCACGCTCCGGAGGCAATTCGGCCCCTGACCGTTTCCGGGCGGTCAGGGCCCATCCCTGCCGACGATCAGGGGCCGGCCCTTGCGTGCGGTCAGGGGCTGATCGCGAGGACGACGAACGCTGCGAAGATCGCCAGGTGGACGCCGCCCTGGAGCAACGTGGCCCGTCCCGGTACGACGGTCAGCGTGCCGACCACCACGGTCAGCGCGAGCAGCACCATATGGGTGGCGCTGAGTCCGAGCTGGAGCGGTCCGGGCAGCCAGATGGAGGCCAGGGCGATGGCCGGGATGGTCAGCCCGATGCTGGCCATGGCCGACCCAAGGGCGAGGTTGAGGCTGGTCTGCACGCGTTCGCGGTGGGCGGCCCGGACCGCGGCAAGGGTCTCGGGCAGCAGCACCAGCAGGGCGATGATGACACCGACGACCGCCTGCGGCAGCCCGGCGGCCTCCACGCCGGACTCGATCGTCGGCGAGACGGACTTGGCGTCGCCGACGACGGCGACCAGCGCGATCAGCAGCATGGCGACGCTGAGCGCGGTGGCGCCCCGGCCGGGCAGCGCCGCGTGCTGGTCTTCCTCCTTGAGCCGGCCGTCCTGGGTGAGCGGCAGGAAGTAATCGCGGTGCCGGACGGTCTGTACGGCGACGAACAGCCCGTACAGGCAGAGGGACGCGACGGCGGCGAAGATGAGCTGCGCGGTGGAGAACTCGGGGCCCGGTCTGCCGATGGTGAAGGTCGGCAGCACCAGACTGAGGGTGGCGAGGGTCGCGACGGTGGCGAGGGCGGCGCCGGAACCTTCGGCATTGAAGACGGCGACCCGTGAACGGACCGCGCCCACCAGCAGGGACAGCCCGACGATGCCGTTGCAGGTGATCATCACGGCGGCGAAGACGGTGTCGCGGGCGAGCGCGGACGTCTTCGGGCCGCCGTCCGCCATCAGGGTGACGATCAGGGCCACCTCGATGACGGTCACGGCGACAGCCAGGACGAGCGAGCCGAACGGTTCGCCGACCCGGTGGGCGATCACCTCGGCATGGTGGACAGCGGCGAGCACGGCGCCCGCGAGACAGAGCGCGACGACACCGACGGCGAAGGCCGGAAGCACCCGCCCCCAGCTCAGCACCAGCGCTACCGCCGCGACGATCGGCACGACCACCGTCCACTGGGTAGCCAGGGACCGGACCGTCGCGCTCGTGTTCATGAGCCACACGCTGCCAGAGGTGGCCGGGGCTCGCTCGGCGGACGGTGCGGGGCCACCGACGTTCAGAGGGCCCTGTGGTGTCCCTCCCAGTACGGGTCGCGCAGTCGCCGCTTGTACAGCTTGCCGTTGGGGTCGCGCGGCATCGCGGCGATGAAGTCGACACTCTTGGGGCGTTTGTACCCGGCCAGCCGCTCGGCGCAGTGGGTGAGGATCTCGGCGGCCAGCCCGTCGCCCGGGGGGTGTCCTTCGGCCGGTTCGACGACCGCCTTGACCTCCTCGCCCCAGTCGGCGTGCGGGATACCGAAGACGGCGGCATCGGCGACCGCGGGGTGGCTGAGGAGCGCGGCCTCGATCTCGGCGGGGTAGATGTTCACCCCTCCCGAGATGATCATGTCGATCTTGCGGTCGCGGAGGAAGAGATAGCCGTCCTCGTCGAGGACGCCCAGATCGCCGACGGTGAAGAAGTCCCCGATGCGGCTCTTCTCCGTCTTGGTCCGGTCCTTGTGGTAGCTGAAGCCGCCGGTGCTCATCTTCATGTAGACGGTGCCAAGCTCGCCCGGCGGGAGGCGGTTGCCGTCATCGTCGAATACGGCGAGTTCACTGATCGGCCAGGCCTTCCCGACCGTGCCGGGCTTCTTCAGCCAGTCCTCGGCGGTCGCGAACGCGCCGCCTCCCTCGCTGGCCGCGTAGTACTCCTCGACGCACCGGCCCCACCAGTCGATCATGGCGCGTTTGACGTGGTCGGGGCAGGGGGCCGCGCCATGAATGGCATGCCGCATCGAGGTGACGTCGTACCGCTCCTTCACCTCGTCGGGCAGGGCGAGGAGGCGGCGGAACTGGGTGGGAACCATGTGCGTGTGGGTGCAGCGGTGCGCGTCGATGACCCGCAGCATCTCCTGCGGCGCCCACTTGTCCATCAGGACGAGGCGGTGCCCGATGTGGAGGGCGGCGCCCGCGAACTGGAGCACGGCGGTGTGGTAGAGCGGTGAGCAGACCAGATGAACGTTGTCGTCGAACGGCCTGATGCCGAAGATGCCGAGGAACCCGCCGAGATGGCTCTCCTCGGGGAGCTTGCCGGAGAGCGGGCGGCGAATGCCGCGCGGGCGTCCTGTGGTGCCCGAGGTGTAGTTCATGACCCAGCCGAGGCTACGGTCCTCGGGCGGCGCGTCGGACTGCCCGGCGAGCAGTTCCGCGTAGGGGCGGAAGCCGTCGACCGCGCCGACGGCGTAGCGGTGGCTCACGGGCAGTTCCGCCTCGTCGGCGGCGGAGGTCGCCGCGTCGGTGAACCGCTCGTGCGCGATCAGCACCTTTGCGCCGGAGTCGGAGACGATCCAGGCGATCTCGGTGCCGACGAGGTGGTGGTTGACGGGGACGAGATAGAACCCTGCCTGGGAGGCGGCGAGGTACGCGGTGAAGAATTCGACGCCGTTGGGGAGGACCACGGCGAACGCGTCGCCCTGCCGGAGCCCGGCCGCGCGCAGCCCGTGGACCAGGCGGTTGGCCGCGGCGTGCAGCCGGCCCGCGGTCCAGGTCTCGCCGTCGGGGGCGACGAGGATCGTACGGTCGGGGTCGTCGGTGGCCTGGGCCCAGAAGCCGTTGGGCGGCTCGTTCATGCGGCGCTCCGTCCGGCGATGCGGTTGATCCGGTCCACGGCGCGTTCGAAGCCGCGGGTCAGGTCGTCGAAGACGGCCTGCACGCTGCGTTCGGTGTTCATCCTTCCGACGATCTGGCCGACGGGGGTGCCCAGCAGTGCGCCGGTCTCGTACTTCTGGATACGGGAGACGGCCTCGGCGACCAGCAGTCCCTGGAGCGGCATGGGCAAGGGGCCGGGGCCGGACGGGTCGTCCCAGGCATCGGTCCATTCGGTACGGAGCTGGCGTGCGGGTTTGCCGGTGAGGGCGCGCGAACGGACGGTGTCGCCGGAGCCCGCGGCAAGGAGCTTGCGGGTCAGTGCGCGGGAGTGGAGGTCGGCCTCCTCGGTGGTCAGCCAGAGCGAGCCGAGCCAGACACCCTGGGCGCCGAGTGCGAGCCCGGCAGCAATCTGCTGTCCGCTGCCGATGCCTCCGGCGGCGAGGACGGGAAGAGGTCCCACGGCGTCGACGACGTCGGGGACGAGGACCATGGAGGCGATCTCTCCGGTGTGACCGCCCGCTTCGTATCCCTGTGCGACGACGATGTCGATGCCCGCGTCGGCGTGGTGCCGGGCGTGTGTGGCGCTTCCGGCGAGGGCGGCCACGAGGACGTTCCGGTCGTGGGCACGTTGCACGACGTCCGCGGGGGGCGAGCCGAGGGCGTTGGCGAGGAGCCTGATGGGGTAGTCGAAGGCGACGTCGAGCTGGTTGCGGGCGACCTCCTCCATCCACCCGGTGATGCGCCAGCCGGATGCCTCGCCCTCGGCGAGTTCGGGGACGCCGTACTTGGCGAGGGTGTCCTGGACGAACTGGCGGTGTCCGGCCGGGATCATCGCCTCCACATCGGCCTCCGTCACCCGTTCCACCTTCTTCGCGGGCATGACGACGTCGAGGCCGTACGGCTTGCCGTCGGTGTGCTCCTGCATCCAGTCGAGGTCACGTGCCAAGTCGTCGGGGGCCGTGTAGCGGACCGCGCCGAGTACGCCGAATCCGCCGGCCCGGGTGATCGCCGCGGCCACCGCCGGGAAGGGCGTGAAGCCGAAGATGGCGTGCGCCACTCCCAGTTTCTTGCTCAGCTCCGTCTCCATGAGCGGCAGGATGCCGCAGTCGGACATCCGAAGGAAGAGATTTTCTGATGCAGTGTCAGATTCTTTGTGGCACCGGGGGCCTCCGGGACGGCAGGGGTGACAGTAATCTCTGCGGCGGCAGGAAGTTTCACCGTAGGACTGAATGAAGAAAGTTACTTTCAACCGGTAGGAAGGGGTTCCGGATGACCGAGGACGCGACCGGCAGAGGGATCAGCCGACGCAGGCTGAGCGGTGGGATGCTCGCACTGGGCGGAGCGCTTGCCCTGGCACCGATTCCCTTCGCGGAGACGGCATCAGCCATGGAATCGGGGGCGGGAACGTCGGGAGCAAGCGCCGTGGACGCTGCGGATGCGGCTGCCGACGGGCGCCCGACGCTGCGGCGCGGTTCCGCCGCCCGCGCCGGACTGCTGCAGGGACCGCTGGACCAACTGGTCGCAGAGGCGGAACAGTTCCTCTCCGCATCCCCCAAACACCCGTGGTACGCAGGCGCGGTGCTGCTCGCCGGGCGCGGTGGCACGGTGGCGCTGCACCGGCCGATCGGCAAGGCGGTGCGGTACGCGGCCTACGACGAGAAGACCGACACCGGGGTGGAGTTCCCGGCGGACCAGCAGATCGCGATGGCCGAGGACACGGTCTTCGACCTGGCGTCGGTGTCGAAGCTGTTCACTTCGATCCTGGCCGTGCAGCAGATCGAGCGCGGGGCACTGGAACTGGAGGCGAAGGTCGCCTCGTATCTGCCCGACTTCGCGGGAGGCGGCAAGCAGGACGTCACGATCCGTCAGCTGCTCACGCACACCTCGGGATTCCGTGCCTGGATCCCGCTCTACAAGGAGCCGACCCGGGAGGGGAAGCTGCGGCTGCTGTGGAACGAGGTACCGGCCAATCCGCCTGGCACGGTGTATCTCTACTCCGACCTCAATCTCATCTCGCTGCAGCTGGTCCTGGAGAAGATCACCGGACGCACCCAGGATGTGCTGCTCCGCGAGGAGATCACCGCGCCGCTCGGGATGCACCGCACTCGTTACAACCCGCCCGCCGCCTGGAAGCCGAAGATCGCGGCCACCGAGGACGCCCGGCTGCCCTGGTCCGGCCTGGACCGCGGGCTGGTCTGGGGCGAGGTGCACGACGAGAACGCGTACAGCCTGGACGGGGTGGCGGGCCACGCCGGAGTGTTCTCCTGCGCCTGGGACCTCGCGGTCCTCGCCCGTACGCTGCTCAACGGCGGCGTCTACGGACGCGCGAGGATCCTCTCCGAGGAGTCGGTGGATCTCCTGTTCACCGACTTCAATACCGCGTTCCCCGGAGATGAGCACGGGCTCGGCTTCGAGCTCTACCAGCACTGGTACATGGGGGCGATGGCCACCCCGAGCACAGCGGGCCATACCGGCTTCACCGGGACGAGCCTGGTCCTCGATCCGACGACCGACTCGTTCCTGATCGTGCTCGGCAACTCCGTTCATCCGGTGCGTACATGGCGCTCCGGAAGCGCACCTCGGGTCGCCACCGCGAACCAGATGGCGCGGGCGGTGGCGGTGCGCCCCGCCCGGGGCCGTACCGCCTGGTTCTCGGGCATGGCGAGCGCCGCCTCCGCCACGCTCACGCTGCCCGCTCTGCGTCCGGCGTCCGCGCGTGCCGCGCTGAGCTGCGCGGTGTGGTGGGACACCGAACCGGGCTCCGACTTCCTCTTCCTGGAGGCCTCGTCGGACGCCGGAACGACCTGGCAGCCGGTGCCCTTCACCACCGTACCGACGGCGTCCGGATCCCACCGGGCGGAGCCGGAACCGCATCCGGGGGGCTCCGTCTCCGGCTGGTCGGGCCGGGTCTGGCACCGTCTCGACGCGGACCTGGCCGCCTGGCGGGGCAAGGAGGTGCGGCTGCGGTGGCGGTACAGCACCGATCGGCTGTACGTCGGGCGCGGGGTGTACGTGGACGGCATCCGGGTCGAGGACGACGGCCGGACCGTCTTCCACGACGGCAGGTCGGGCGACGCCGGGCGCATCGAGGCGAACGGGTGGACGGTGTCCGCGGACTGAGAACGGCTGCCGGCCGGTTCGGACCGGCCGGCAGCCGCTGGTCCGACGGGTTGGTTGCGCGTCAGGATGCCGGTACGAGCAGATGGACGGCGAGCGCGGTGATCAGCGCGGAGGACGCCAGGGCGGTGACGAGCCGCCCCCGGCCGCCGGTGAGTACGCGACCGAGCAGCACTCCCCCGCAGGCCAGCAGCAACTGCCAGCCGGCGGATGCGGCGAAGGCTGCGAGGACGAACACAGACTGTTCCAGCCGGTCCGGGGCGGCGGCGGTCGCCCGGCTGCCCAGCACCAGCGCCGTGAAGTAGACGACGGTGGTGGGGTTCAGCAGGGTCATCCCGGTCAGCCCCAGATAGGCGCGCGCGGGACTGAGCGGGGTCCGGTCGGACCCAGATGTGGGACCGCTACCGAGCCACTACGCTCCTCGGCCATGACCGAACCCACCTACGTACGCACCACCCGGGCGTGGTCGACGATCCGAGTTCGTCCCGTATGACGGGCACGAGGGCGGCGCGTCATACGAGCTGCCGCGCGAACTCGGCGCACTGGGCGGCGTCCTCGGTCCGTAGGTACGGGAACGGGTCACCGGCCCAGCGCCGCCATCGCGGCGTTGTGTCCGGGGACCCCGCTGACCCCACCGCCGCGCACCGCGCCCGCCCCGCACAGCAGGATGTTGGCGTGCGCCGTCTCGACGCCCCACCGGCCGGTGGACTCCGTGGCGAACGGAAAGGCGAGGTCCCGGTGGAAGATATGGCCGCCGGGCAGCCGCAGATCCCGTTCGAGGTCGAGTGGGGTCTTCGCCTCGATGCACGGTTCGCCGTTGCCGTCGACGGCCAGACAGTCGGCGATCGGCTCGTCGAGATGAGCGTCGAGTTCGGCGAGCGTGGCCTTGAGGAGGGCGGCGCGCGTCGCCTCGTTGTCCGCGGCGAAGAGCCGGGCGGGCGTGTGCAGACCGAAGAGGGTGAGGGTCTGGTAGCCCAGGGCGGCGAGGTCGTGGCCGAGGATCGACGGGTCGGTCAGCGAGTGGCAGTAGATCTCCGACGGCGGTGCCGTGGGCAGCCGGCCCGCAGCCGCGTCCCGGTAGGCATCGGCCAACTGCCCGTACCCCTCCGCGATGTGGAACGTTCCGGCGAACGCCTGGCGAGGGTCGACGGAGCGGTCGCGCAGCCGGGGCAGTCGGCGCAGCAGCATGTTCACCTTCAGCTGAGCGCCCTCGGCAGGAGCCGGCGGTTCGTCGCCGAGAAGTGTGGCCAGGGCCTGCGGTGAGGCGTTCACGAGGACCCGGCGGGCGGCGACCGTCCGCTCGCCTTCGGGTGAGCCGACGGTGACCTCGGCCCGTGTTCCATCGGTCTCGATCCGGGTCGCCTCGTGGTGGACCCGGATCTCGGCCCCCGCCGTCCGGGCAGCCTGCGCGAGGGCGTCGGTGAGCGCGCCCATGCCGCCGAGGGGAACGTCCCAGTCGCCCGTACCGCCGCCGATCACGTGGTAGAGGAAGCAGCGGTTCTGGAGCAGCGACGGGTCGTGCGCGTCGGCGAAGGTACCGATCAGTGCGTCGGTGAGCACGACGCCGCGCACGAGATCGTCGGTGAAGTTCTGCTCGACGGCCGCACCGATCGGCTCCTCGAAGAGCATGCGCCAGGCGTCCGCGTCTCCGATCCGGTCGCGGAGCGCATCCCGGGTGGGCAGCGGTTCGGTGAGGGTCGGGAAGACCCTCTCGGCGACCTGCTGCGTCATGCCGTAGAAGCGCTGCCAGGCCTCGTACTCGCGCTCCCCACCGGTGAGGGCGGCGAAGGACTCGCGGGTGCGGTCCCCGCCGACGAGCAGTCCGGTGGCTCGCCCGCCACGGACGGTCGGGGTGTACGAGGAGACGGTCCGCTTCCGTACGGCGAAGTCCAGCCCGAGATCGCGGACGATCTTCTGTGGCAGCAGGGACACCAGATAGGAGTAGCGCGACAGCCGTGCATCGATCCCGTCGAAGGGACGGGTCGAGACGGCCGCTCCCCCGGTGGTGCCCAGGCGTTCGAGGACCAGGACGGACTGTCCGGCGCGGGCGAGGTAGGCGGCGGCGACCAGACCGTTGTGGCCGCCGCCCACGATCACTGCGTCATAGGTGTCGGGTGCGGGCATGGCCCTTGGTAACACAGGATGATCGCCGTCGGCTAGGGCCTGTTCTGAGTTCCACGTCGCCCGCGCGAAGCGCGGGCGCAGCGGCGGTCGGTGCGTGCGATCGGCGTGCGGTGTCGCAGGTCATGTGGCGGAGCCACCTGTCCTGCGGGGCCGTGCGGCGAGCGTGCGTGCCGGGCGTCGGGGCGCAGGCGGGGAACTCAGAACAGGCCCTAGAGGCGGTGGCCCGGGATTTCCCGGTCAGTGCGGGGGCACGCCCCGCTGCTGGCGCAGCGCCGCGACCCTGCGGTACAGCTCGACCGCCTCGGTGCCCCGGCCGAGCTGTTCGAGGCAGTGCGCCTCGTCGTTGCGGCTGGCGAGCGCGTCGGGGTGATCGGCTCCGAGAACGCGTTCGCGAGCCTCCGCAACCGTCCGGTAGACGGTGAGGGCTTCGGCCCAGCGGCCGAGCCAGCCGAGGCCGACGGCGACCTCGCGGCGACTGATGAGGGTGTCGGGGTGGTCGGGGCCCAGGACCCGTTCCCGGATCGCGCACACGTCGCGTGCTTCGGTGAGGGCTTCCTCCCAGCGGGCCAGCCGCCCCAGATTGACGCCGAGGCCGTGGCGGGCCCGGAGCGTCTCGGGGTCGGCGGGGCCGTTCACCCGGGTCCGGTCGGCGACGAGCGCACGGTAGAGCTTCAGGGCTTCCGCGCTGCGGCCGAGTCTGCCGAGACTGATGCCGACCTCGTAGCGGGCCGAAAGCGTGTCGGGGTGGTCGGCGCCAAGGGTTCGCGCGCGGCCCTGAGTGACTTCCCGGTAGGTCTGCAGGGCATCCGTCCAGCGCCCCAGCCGGCCCAGGGTGTAGGCGACTTCATAGAGGGTGACCAGGGTGTCGGGGTGGCTCGCACCGAGCAACCGGGCGCGGGCGTGCGCCACGTCGCGGGCCATCCGGTACGAGTCCTCCAGGCGCCCGAGCCTGCTGAGGTTGAACGCGAGGTTGTGGCGGCAGCGGAGGGTATCGGGATGGTCGGGGCCCATCGTCCGTTCCCGGGAGGCGAGCACCACTGCGTACACCTGGTGGGCCTCGAAGTGGCGGCCGAGCTGGCCGAGGACGTATGCCATTTCCTGCCGGGCGGCGAGGGTATCCGGGTGGTCGGGGCCGAGAATGCGTTCGCGGCCCTCGGCGACGCGCCCGAATTCACGCAGCGCGTCGGCGGCGCGCCCGGTGCGGCTGAGGGTGAACCCCACCTCGTACCGGCTGGAGAGGGTGTCGGGGTGGTCGGGGCCGAGGGCGTGCTCGCGTTCGGCGGCGACCGCGCGGTGCACCTCACCGGCCTCCTCCCAGTGACCGAGCCGTCCCAGGTTGAGACCCGCGCTGTGCCGGTTGGCGAGGGTGGAGAGCAGCTCCGGGGAGGGAGTGGGCCGCTCGGGCCGGGCGGGCAGCAGCCCCCCGGTCAGGGCCCTCAGGTCGGCGCCGGTGGTCCACTCGCCGGTCAGGCCCGCGGAGTGGTCGGGCGGGGCGAGACCGAGCTGCATGGCGCCGGACGCCTTGTGTCCGGTGGTCATGCCCCGGGTCCAGGACGGCAGCCGGGGTTCGCCGTCGGGCGGCAGCTGTCCCGGACGTACGACGGGGACCGGCGGGGCGAGCCGGACACGCCCCGCCGGCCGTGGGGGTCCGGACGACGGAAGATGCTGCTGTTCACCGGTGCGTCCGACGGCGATCCGCTGCCGCAGGTCGCCCGCGTCGGCGGGCCGCTCCTCCGGGGTCTTCGCCAGCAGCTCCAGGACGACGCGGTCGAAGAAGCCGGGGAGTTCGGCGCGGTGGGTACGGAGCGGTTCCGGCTGGGTGTCGCGGTGTCCGACGAGGACGGCCCAGGCGTCGTCGAGGTCGAACGGCGGAACCCCTGTGGCGATCTCGTAGAGGACGCAGCCCAGCGAGTAGAGGTCGCTGCGGTGGTCGACCTGGCCGCCGCTGATCTGCTCGGGCGACATGTAGTGCGGGGTGCCCATGGCGATGCCCGTACCGGTCAGACGGGAGGTGAAGCCGACGTCGTGGCCGAGCCGGGCGATGCCGAAGTCGCAGATCTTCACCGTGCCGTCGGCCAGCCGCATGATGTTGGCAGGTTTGAGGTCGCGGTGCACGATGCCCTGCTGGTGGGTGTAGCCGAGGGCGTCGGCGACCTGCTCGGCGATGTCGACGATGTCCGGGACCGGCAGCGGATGCTGCTTGTTGTCCTCCAGGAGCTGGCTGAGGTTGCGGCCGTCGAGGAGCTCCATCACCAGGTAGAGGACGCCTTCGTGCTCGCCGAAGTCATGGACGACGGTGACACCGCGGTGCTGGAGGGCGGCGGCCACCCGTGCCTCTCGGCGGAACCGTTCGCGCAGGATCCGGGTGAACGACTGGTCGTGCTGGGGCCCTACAGGCTTGAGACATTTGACGGCCACGTGGCGGCCCAGCGACTCGTCGCGGGCGCGCCACACCTCGCCCATGCCTCCGCGCCCGATCAGATCGAGCAGCCGGTACCGGCTCTGGATCAGCCTGGTGTCCGCCATCGCGTGCTGTCGCCCCCGTCGCCTCGCCTACTGCTGCGCCCTCCCCGGCCCGTCCAGTATGGCTGTCCGGCTACGGAGTTTGGAGGGGGTGGGGCGGCTGCCGGGACCCAGTCGTTCCATCGCCTTCACAATGTGGCGGGGCGGGAGTTGCCAGCGCAGCCGTGAAGGGATGCAGCGCAGGGCCGTGCCGGCGGCGCGCAGCCGCCGGTCGACGGTGTGCGGGGACGGCGCGGCCCTGCCGTAGAGCTCATGGGCGTAAGGGGGCAGTGACTGGTAGGCAAGTGCTGCGACACACCGCCAGAGGAGTTCGCGCGCCGGTACCAACAGCGTGGGGACGGGCGGGCGGCGGAGGAAGGAGTCGACATCGAACGCCTCGGCTCCTGCGGCGAGCTCGGGGCGCACCCGGTCGAAGTAGGCGGCGAGCTGGTCGGTGGTCGCGGGTACCCCCTCGGGGTCGAGGCCCACCAGGCGGGCGCTGGTCCGGTGTTCGTCGATGTAACGGTCGGCCTGAACGGCGCTGATCCTCTGGCCGGAGCGGAGCTGCACCTGGAGGTAGGAGTCGACCTCGGCGCAGTGCACCCAGAGCAGCAGGTCCGGTTCGTCGACGCCGTACGTCTCGCCGGTCGCCGGGTCGGTGGCCTTGAGCAGCCGGTGGATCCGGCGGACTCGGGCGCCCGCCTTCTCGGCGGCTTCGGTGGTGCCGTAGGTGAGGGTGCCGACGAAGCCTGCGGTGCGCATCAGCCGCCCCCAGGCGTCCTTGCGGAAATCGGAGTTCTGCATGACGCCGCGGACGGCGCGCGGGTGCAGTGCCTGGAGGTAGAGGGCACGCACCCCGGCGATCCACATCATCGGGTCGCCGTGCAACTGCCAGGTGACGGATTCAGGACCGAAGAGCCCCGGGTCGGTTTCCACCATGATTGCTCGTACCTCCTGCTCGGCCGCGTACGCAGGTAGGGCGTATGCACCCACAGGATGCGCGGTGACCGGGCTGACGCTCCAGGCCCCGCTCCGGCTCGGTCACATCCCGGCGCTGCCCCGACGCCGACGCTCTTTTCGACCCAGTCGCCACCTGCGCCATGGTCACCGGCACCGTCTTCGCCCTTCCGCTGCTGCCCGCGACCATCCGAGCGGCCACCCACGCACCCGCCGACGCCCTGCTCTCCGCCACCTTCCTCGGCCTTCTGCCGTCCGCTCTCGGCTCCGTGATCCGGGGCTACGCCGTCGCCCGCCTGCCACTGGCCTCCGTCACGGCCCTCTGTCCGGTGCTGCCCGTGGCACCCGTGCGGCGGCGCTGTTCACGGCTGTTCACGCAGCACCGTGAGGCGGCGTTTGTACTCGTCCTCGTCGATTTCCCCGCGGGCGAACCGTTCTGCGAGCAGGTCTTCGGCTCGTCGGCTTCCCCATGCTGCCTCACCGGGGCGCGGACCGGGCTGGTAGCTGCGGCGGGTGCGGGTGAGGTAGTTGATGAGGGCGACGACCCCGACGATCAGCAGCGACCAGAAGACAACCATGATCACCGCCATGAAGAGCAATCCACCCCAGCCCCAGTGGCCCTCGTACCACATCATGCCGATCACCTTCTTTCTGACGGCCGACCGCCGACAGTTCCAGGGTGGCGCGGCGCGGGACCGTTGAGGAGAGGAAATATGGGCCCTGCCGGGGGCTGAACGGCCCGTACCGATCTGTACGGGGGCGGTCGCTGACGACAAGACGATCAAGGCGTGGGCCTCACGTGCCTCGGCACGCGGGAGAGAGCGGCACATCGACGGCTCACCCACGTGGCCGGCCCGTTGTGTCAACGCGTCGGCCCTGTGTGGTTCCTCGCGTCAGTCGTGGGGGACGACGGCGACCGGACAGCGCGCGTGATGAACGGCGGCCTGCGCCACGGGTCCGAGGTGTGCCGCCAGAGGGCGGCGGTGCCGGCGTCGGCCGACGACCAGCAGATCGGCACCCTCGGCGGCCCGTACGACAGCCTTGGCAGGGCTGACAAGTGCCGTGCTGTCGGTGACGTCCACCTGCGGGAACCTGTCACGCCAGGGGTGGAGGGTCTGGCTGAGAAGCTTGTGTGCGTCCTGAACGATTCCTTCCGCCACGTCATGGTCCACGCCCCAGGGCACGTATGCGTCCACCGGCAGGCTTCGGCCGTGGGCAACCCGAAGAGGCATGCCTCGCGCAGCAGCGGTCTCGAAGGCGAATTGAAGCAGGTCGTCGCAGGGCCCGTGCAGTTTGAGCGCCACCACCACGCCGCCTGTCGCAGTTCGAGTGGACTGTGAGCCGTCTCTGTCCGCACTGGCTCGCACGAGGACCACCGGCCGCTCGGCGTGTGCCACGACGGGCATGCTGATGTCGCCGAGGAAATAGCTCTCGAGGGGCGTCAGCCCCCGCGAACCGAGCACGATCATCTCGGACTCCGATGCCGCTCGCAGAAGCGCGTGCTCGGCGTCGTCGGCGACCAGGCTGCCGACGACGGGGAGGCCCGGGTGGTGTGCCTGGAGCTCCGTTCGCGTGTTGCGCACGATCCGCCTCGCCCAGTAATTCTGATCCATCTCGGCGGGAATGCGGGTCGGTTCCGGCACCAGCAGAGGCCACGCGTGCAGCAGGCGCAGCGTGAGCTTGCGCCGCTCGGCTTCGTCGGCGGCCCAACGGGCAGCGGCCAGGCTCTCGGGTGACCCGTCGAGGCCAACGGTGACGCATGGCTCCATGACGACTGCCTCCGTCTCGTAAGAAGCCGGAACGACGATGTGGAAGCCGCATTTCCGCACTGCTGTGACCCCTGTGCCCCGGTCCAGGGCGTGCGGGATGACGGCAGGGGATCGACGGGGTGAGCACCTACGCAGACGCCCCGGGCACGGGTTCCCTTGACGATGAGTACCCCAGATCCTCCGTGGGCGCATGCGGAACCCGGCGGGGCGCGCCGGGGAGGAACCCGGTCCGCGCGCGGCGGAGGCGATCCATGCGTGGCCGGAACACGCGGCCGGGAGTGGTCGACGAGATGCTCAAACCGATCCGCTCGCCGGCCTGGCTCACCGATCGGGTCGTTCCGCATCTGCGCAGCGAGGCCCGTGCGGCCCTGACGCTTGACTTCGACCACGGTCTCCTCCGTAACGTCATCCCATGTCGGACGAGAAGGACTCGGGCGGGCCCGGAAAGCTGCCACGCTCGGTGTACGAGCACGAGCTGTACCGGCTCCAGACCGAGCTCGTAAAGCTCCAGGAATGGGTTCGGGCCGAAGGTGCACGGCTCGTCGTGGTGTTCGAGGGGCGTGATGCGGCAGGCAAGGGCAGCACGATCAAGCGCGTCACCGAGCTCCTCAATCCCCGGGTCGCACGAATCGTCGCGCTGCCGCAGCCCACTGAGCGCGAGCGCAGCCAGTGGTATTTCCAGCGCTACGTCGAGCATCTTCCAGCCGCAGGGGAAGTGGTCCTGCTCGACCGGAGCTGGTACAACCGCGCGGGAGTCGAGCGCGTCATGGGTTTTTGCACCATGGAGGAACACCAGCGGTTCCTTCGCCAGTGCCCGATCTTCGAGCGGATGCTGGTGGAGGACGGCATCCTGTTGCGCAAGTACTGGTTCTCGGTGAGCGACGCGGTGCAGGAGCAGCGATTCCGGCGTCGGCTGGAAGATCCCACCCGTCGATGGAAGCTCTCGCCGCTGGACCTGGAATCGATCAGCCGCTGGGAGGCCTATTCGCGGGCGAAGGACGAGATGTTCGTCCATACGGACACCTCGGAAGCCCCCTGGTACGTAGTCGAGAGCGACAACAAGCGGCGGGCACGACTGAACATGATCGCCCATCTGCTGTCGACCGTGCCGTACGAAGAGGTCACTTGGCCGGCGATCGAACTGCCTCAACGCCCGTCGGCCACCGGATACCAGCGTCCGCCGAGGGATCTTCAGACGTACGTCCCCGACCATGCGTCAGAGCTGTGCGAATGAGGCGGGCACGTCTCGTACGGTCAAGTCGCCAGAGGGTATGACAGCCACGGGACAGTCGGACCGGTGAAGCAGGGTGCGAGCGACCCGGCCGAGGCGGGTGCCGAGATGACTGCGGGCGCGCTCAGCGGCAGTTTCGACGATGCTGTCGGCGAGCGCCTGCTCCGAAGTGCGACCGAGGCCGAGTACCGGCGCGGCACCCTCGAGTAACCCGGGGTGTGCCCGCGCTCACCGGTCGTGTCCGCGACGCCGCCCTCATTCCCGCCGCCGCCCGCCTCGTTCAGTCCGCGGAAGGCGTGGTCGGCGTGGAGTGCCGACGCGAAGGAGTGGCATCCGGCTGGGTCCGGGAAGGGACTGCGCCCGCCGAGGAGCCCATCCGGTCCGATCAAGGGACGAACGGCCCATACGCACCGGGCAACGGTCCACTCCATGCTGAAGACATCAATCATTCCCGCCTCCCCGGGAGACCCACGATGCCAACCGAAGCACTCGACGACACAACGCTGAACGGCCTCGTCGCCGATGCCACCGCCGCCCCGTCCATGCACAACGCCCAGCCCTGGCAGTTCCGCTACGGGCGCGGCAGCCGGACGCTCACCCTCTTGGCGGACCTCGACCGCGCGATGCCGGAAGCCGACCCCGAAACCCGAGCACTGCACGTCGGCTGCGGCTCGGCCCTGCTGAATCTGCGGGTTTCCGCTGCTCACCGCGGTCTGGAGGCGGTCGCCGCACTGCTGCCCGTCCCCTCGGCCCCGACCGTAATGGCCCACGTCCGGCTCGACAGTCACCCCGATGCCCCACGGAAGCCCGAGGACGAAGCCCTCGCCGCTCTCCACCCCGCGATACGGGAACGGCACACCAGCCGCTACCCGTTCGACGAACAGACGATCCCCGAGGACATCCGCGGGCGCTTCGCCGACGCGGCGCGCGCCGAGGGCGCGGACTTCGCGTTCCTGACCCCTGTCCATCTGGAGACCGTGCTCGAACTGATCCGGGACGCCGAGGGATACGACCGCGGGGACCCGGCACGCGAAGCCGAGCAACGGCGCTGGACCCGGGACACGCACACCGAGGCGCCCGTCGACGGAATCCCGGACTACGCCTTCGGCCCCCGCGACGCCTCCGAACGGGCGACCGTGCGCGATTTCGCGGGCACCGCCGTCTTCGCGGGCCGGGCCCGCGTCCTGTTCGAGAACCGGCCCCAACTCGCTCTGCTGAGCACTCCGGGCGACCGTCCCGAAGACTGGCTGCGCGCCGGTCAGGCCCTGGAACGCGTCCTGCTCACCGCCACACTCCACGCGGTGTCCACCTCCTTCGCGACACAGCCCCTCGAATGGCCGGATCTGCGATGGATCCTGCGCGACCCCGTCTTCGGCACGGGACACGCGCAGATGATCGTCCGCCTGGGATACGGGCCCACAGGACCGCGTACGCCACGTCGCCCCCTCGAACAGGTACTGACGATCGAACCGTAAGAAGGACCGCGCTCCAGATGAATCGTCTCCCCGGCAGCCTGGAGTTCTCAGCGGAAGGAAGTACCTGGCCATGCCCCGGCACACCAGCACCGAGAAGCCACGCACCAAGCAGTGGAGCGTGCGCCTGGACCTCTTCGAGGAAGGTGATCTCACCAAGGTTCATGCCATCCTCGACACCGGTGACACCACCCTTCAGAGCCGCGCCTCCGCCCAGCGCAACCCTCACGACGCACCCGTCCCCGAGATCGGCGACGAGTACGCTGCCGGCCGGGCCCTGATCGACCTCGGCAATCAGCTGCTCCGGGCCGGAAGTACGGACACCGCGCCGAGCGACGTCGCCACCTCCGGGTGACAGGTGTCCGAGTCCTCAGCGTGGGCACCAGCAGCCATTTCGGGTTCGCTCAACGGTGAGGTCGGTCCTCCTCGATCGCGCCGAAAGGCCGGCGGTGTGCGGCGCGGGCATGACGGTCGGGGTGCCGGACTCGATCGCGTAGGCGCAGGGATCGGGCAGGGCGAACAGGTCGTTGTCGCACCTGGCGTCGGGGAACTGGAAGCAACGCTCGGATTCCACGAACCCGGTGGTTTCCGCACACCATGAGAAGGAAGGACCCGAACACCGGTGACTCGGCCTGCCTGACGGCATAGGTTCCACCTTCATCCGACGGTGTAGGGCCGCATCATTTCGTTGTCTTCGTGTTCGAGCATGTGACAGTGCCAGACATACCGGCCCGCCCGGTCGAATGTCGCCTTCAGCCTCGTCACGGCACCCGGGTAAGCGACTGCTGTGTCCTTGAACCCGCTCTCCCATAGCTCGGCAGGCCGGACGGCACGGCCGCTCTGTTGCCGGTCGAGAACCTGGAACTGGACCTCGTGGACATGGATCGGGTGGGCATCCTTCGTGAGATTGTGAATCTCCCAGATCTCGGTCGCACCCAGGGCCGGATTCTCCGTGACGGGGTCGTCCCAGCGCATCGGCACAGCAGCTCCGTTTCGATCCAGGGTTCCGAGCAGCAGTTGCCGGGGGCCGATGTACGGCAGCGATGCGGAGTTCTGCTCACTGAGGGAAAGCCGTCGGATGCGGCTCGCCTTCCCCAACGGCTCGAACGACGGCAGCGACAGCTGGGCGGGTGGGACGGTCGTGTCCGGTGCAGTGAGTGCTCCGACCGTGAGCTTCATGACCTGCCCGGTGGTGGCCGGGTCCGCCGGGGAGAAGTCCGTACCCGCCTTCCCGCCCTGGAATGCTTTGTCGGGGCCCTCGTTGATGAGATACAACTCGGTCCCGACCGCGAATGACGCGAAGTCGACGATCACGTCGGCGCGCTCGGCGGGAGCGATAAGCAGTTGGTCGCGCTGTACGGGCGTGGGGAGGAAGCCTCCTTCGCTGCCGATGTGCCAGAAGGGGAGGGCGGGGGCCGCGGGTCTGTGGGCGAGCGGGCGGGTGACGATCTTCAGGATCAGGTACCGCGAGTTGCATCCGTTGAGAAGCCGGAACCGGTAGCGGCGCGGTTCGACGTGAAGGGCCGGCCAGGTTCTCCCGTTGGTCACGATCGTGTTGCCGAAGAACTCGGGGTTCCAGATCGGAGGGATGTCGCTGCCCGGGATGTAGGGGCCCCTGAATCCGTCGAAGGCAGTGCGCCCGGCCGGGTAGAAGAGGCTGCCGTCGACGTGGAACGAGCGGTCCTGGATGGCGAGAGGGATCTCGTAATACTTCCGGCCGGGCGGATCACCGGGCCGGGGTGCGGGACCGGGCAACACTCCACCGGGAAGGTCTGCAGGTCCGCCTCGCAGAAGGTAGAACCCCGCCAGTCCGGCGTAGACATTCAGCCGTGTGACCCCCAGTGCGTGATCGTGGAACCAGAAGGTCGAGGCTCTCTCCGCATTGGCATACTGGAATACGGCGTCCCCCCGGCCCCAGGTGTCGCCGAACCGGTCTTCGAACTTGTCCTTGAACTCCTCGTAGAACGAGCCGACTTCAGCGTATCCCGCGGGAATGTCAAGCGCGTCGGGAAGATACCAGGCTGCGGTGTAGCCATCGCTCTCCTCCGAGTTCCGCCCGCCATGCAGGTGCGTCACGATCGGCACCGGGCCCGAGTACGGTCCGGGTGTCGAGCGGAATCCGGGACGTGAGTCCCGGGCCGACGCACCGCCCGGAGGGTTCGCCCAGTGCAGGGTGGGGTCGACCGGCAGCAGGTGCGGCAGGTAACGGCCTTTGCGATCACGCAGTTGGTTTTTCCACCTCACCCGCGCAGGCGTTCCGAAGCGGGCCTCGACGGTGAACGCGGGGTAGTGGAAGCTGCGCGGATGCAGAGTTGAGCCGTACCCCCACACGGTCGTCGCCGGCAGGCCGGGGGGCAGCACCTGCTGCGGGAACTGTCGCACGCCGATCACGTAGTGGTCGATGCGATCAGCGGCGCCGCCCCCGGCCTGCGGCATGGCGGGCGGGACGACGAGCGGCGTGACGTACTTGTCCACCTTTCCCGGATCCAGAAGGCCCCCACCGGCCGGCGCCCAGAGCCATGGAGCCACGTAACTGGCCGGAAGGAGCGCGAGCATTCCGCCAGCCGCTGCCTGCACTGCACGCCGCCTCGTGACCACCCGCGCCCTCCAGCACTCGCCGGGCTGACCCCAGCCCTGCTGTCTGCCCCAGCTCTGCCCGGCGTTGAGACCGCCAACAAGTACCGGGCATCATCAGGTTGCCGCAGACGGTAAATCAGTGCGTTGCTGAAATACTCCGGACGAGGAATCTCTCGACCACCGCCGACGGCAGCCAAGTCGCCACCGGCGGATCTGGGCGTGCTGGGACCACAACCGCTCAGCGGCGTACGCGCGGCATCCCCAGGCCGATCCACGAGATGATTTCCCGCTGTATCTCGTTGTTGCCACCGCCGAAGGTGAAGATGACGGCGGACCGGTATCCCCGTTCGAGTTCGCCGTGCAGGACGGCGCCCGCCGAGCCTTCCTTGAGCGGCCCGGCAGAGCCGAGGATCTGCATCAGCCAGGCGTAGGCGTCGCGGCGCGCCTCGGAGCCGTAGACCTTGACAGCCGAGGCGTCCTGCGGGGTGAGGGTGGAGCGCTGGACGGCGGAGACCATCTGCCAGTTGAGGAGCTTCATGGCGTCGAGCCGGGTGTGGGTCCGGGCGAGGAGAGCGCGGACCCAGCCGAGGTCGATGACCCGGCGCCCGTCGGCGAGCTCGGTGCCGAGGGCCCAGCGCTGCACGTTGTGGAGGGCGCGGATGGCCATGGTGCCGTGGGCGGCGAGGGTGACGCGCTCATGATTGAGCTGGTTGGTGATGAGCCGCCATCCCTTGTTCTCGTCGCCGACGCGGCGGGAGACGGGGACGCGGATGTTCTCGTAGTAGCTGGCGGTGGTGTCGTGCGAGGCGAGGGTGTTGATCAGGGTGCAGGAGTATCCGGGGTCGCTCGTGGGGACGAGCAGCATGGTGATGCCCTTGTGCGGCGGCGCGTCGGGATCGGTACGGACGGCGAGCCAGACCCAGTCGGCGGTGTCGCCGTTGGTCGTCCAGATCTTCTGCCCGTTGACCACATATGTGTCGCCGTCGCGTACGGCGCGGGTCTTGAGGGCCGCGAGGTCGGTGCCCGCGTCGGGTTCGCTGTAGCCGATCGCGAAGTCGATCTCGCCTGACAGGATCTTCGGCAGGAAGTACGCCTTCTGTTCGTCCGTGCCGAACTGCATGATCGTCGGGCCGACGGTGTTGAGTGCCATCAGGGGCAGCGGTACGCCCGCCTGGGCTGCCTCGTCGAAGAAGATGAACTGTTCCATCGGGGACAGGCCGCGTCCGCCGTATTCCGTGGGCCAGCCGACGCCGAGCCAGCCGTCGGTGCCGAGGCGCCGGATCGTCTCGCGGTAGAAGCGTTTCTGGGCGGCGGGGTCGTCGTATCTGGCGTAGGCGTTGTCGGGGACGAGTCCGGCGAAGTACGTGCGCAGCTCGGCGCGCAACTGCTGCTGCTCAGGCGTGTATTCGAGGTGCACGGCCCCTCCAGGAGTCTCGCGGTCGCGTCGCCCGTGTGCGGTGGCGCACAC
Organism: Streptomyces sp. NPDC051286; assembly: GCF_044455345.1. Lineage (NCBI taxonomy): Bacteria > Bacillati > Actinomycetota > Actinomycetes > Kitasatosporales > Streptomycetaceae > Streptomyces > Streptomyces sp. NPDC051286. Next base: position 63,162 of record NZ_JBITER010000031.1, read on the forward strand.
AGTAGAACGTGTTGCAAGAATCCGGAAGGGCCGCGGAGCCTTACCCGGGGTGTCAGCGCTTGACTGCGCGCAGCACGACGAACTTCGGGTCACCGGCGACGGTGGCGCAGTTGCCGAAGATCCGGCGCAGCTGCGTGTGGTACCCGAGGTGCCGGTTGCCGACGACCCACAGCTCGCCACCCTGCCGCAGCACGGTCCGCGCCCCATGGAACATGTTCCGGGCGGTGGCGTCGGTGGTCGCCAGGTGCGAGTGGAACGGTGGGTTGTTGAGCACCAGGTCCACACTGCCCGGGGCCAGGTCCGCCGTCCCGTCACCGACCAGGAAGCGGGCTTCGGCGTCGGCGCCGACATTGGCACGGAAGGTCGCCTCGGCGGAGGCGACCGCCTGGTAGGACTCGTCGACGAAGGTGACCGCCGATCCGGGGTTGGCGAGCGCGGCGGAGGTGCCGACGACCCCGTTGCCGCAGCCCAGGTCCACGACGTGGTCGTGGCCGGTGCGCTCGGGAAGATGGTTCAGGAAGAAGCGGGTGCCGATGTCGAGGCGCTCGGCGCAGAAGATCCCGGCGTGGTTGACCACGGTCCGGCCGGAGATCGCGCCGACGTCGCCGGGCAGCTCGTACCGGTACGGCCAGGGGCTGGGGGTGCGAGCCAGGGCCGGGTCCGGGATGCAGAAGATCAGCCGAGCCTTCTTCACCGCGAGCGAGGTGCGGGTGGGGCCGATGATCCGCTCGAACAGTTTGAGGGTGGAGGTGTGGATCTCCTTCACCATGCCGGTACCGATGACGATGGTTCCGGCGTGCACGGCGGGCGCGAGCCGGTGCAGCTGATCCTCCAGAAGCGCGAGGCTCTTGGGAACCCGCACGAGAAGGACATCGATCCGGTCCGGCGGGGTGTCCCTGGCCGACAGAAGACGTACGGCGTCCTCGTCGTGGCCGTTGCGGGCGAGGTTCGCCAGGGTCGCACGCTGGGCGAGGTACGAGTCGGTGATCTGTACGGGGCGGTGCCCGGCCAGCACCGTACTCAGGGCACCCCAGCGGTCGCCCACCACGACCACGGTGCCGGTCAGCTCGACCGGCGTCGCACCGTCGGCCCCCTCCAGCTGCCGGAGCAGATATTCGTCGGCAGCGTCCCAGGCGCGGAACGGGTCGCGCGGGTGCTCGGGGTAGCGGGCGAGCTCGTAATCGCCCTTTGACGTCGTCAAACGGTTCATTGTGCGTTCAGGCTAGCCGAGCGGTGGGGAGCACCCACACGCTCCCCACCGCACCGGCCGCCCGCTAAGGGCCTGTCGGGCGACCTCTGATCGGGCGGCCACGGCGTGGCACGCACGCTTCCGGTATTGCCGAAATGCCCTAGTAGCTCCACTTACGAGGCCATCCCGGCGCCTTGGAATCGCACGCACCACGCCGCGTCCGCTCTCCGATCGGAGGTCGCTCGGCAGGGTCTAAGGCAGCTGCTTTTCGATTGCCGCCCGGCCCTCTCGTGCCAGTCGGCGCTGTGCCCACTCCAGATTCTGCGGAGTCAGGTCCCGCCCGGAGGCGAGCACCAGATCCTCTGCCGACGCGTTGTCGCTCCCGCCGGTGTGCAAGAGGCTGTCCGGGGTCACCCCCCGGGCCAGGGATACGGATACGGATTCGGGGTCTTCGCTCATACCGCCTCCTCGTCCTTGCGGCAATTCTCGCCCTGCGGCTCCAGGAGCGCATCCGAAGGCTTCACTTGACCTGCACATGATAAGTACGCAGCGTTCACGCCCGTATCACGGTGCGTGTGGAAGGCTCCCGCTGACCGTTTACCACACGACCACCACGGCGCCGCCCCCGCCCTGTGACGGCGTCGCGGTGCCGCATGCCCCGGAGAGGACACCCCACATGTCCCGTCGCCGCCCTCACTACCGGCGCCCATTGCTCGCCACCCTCGCCGCCTTCGCGGTTCTCGCCGGCACGGCCGCCGCCGCACCGGCGACGCCGACCGCACCCCGGACCGCACCGGCGGCCGCGACGCCGCTCACCACGCTCGACGACACCTACTACCAGAGCGCAATCGGCAAGACCGGAACCCAGCTCAAGGGCGCCCTGCACTCGATCATCAGCGTCCAGTCGAAGATCTCGTACAGCCAGGTCTGGGACGCGCTCAAGAACACCGACCAGGACCCCGCCAACTCCTCGAACGTGATCCTTATCTACTCCGGGCGCTCCGCGCGGAAGAGCGACAACGGCGGCTCGGTCGGCCAGTGGAACCGTGAGCACGTCTGGGCCAAGTCGCACGGCAACTTCGGTACCACCACCGGACCCGGCACCGACATCCACCACCTGCGCCCTGAGGACGTCACCGTCAACTCCATCCGCGGCAACAAGGACTTCGACAACGGCGGCAGCGCGGTGAGCGGGGCGCCGGGCAACTACACCGACGGCGACTCCTTCGAGCCGCGCGATGCGGCCAAGGGCGATGTCGCCCGCATGATCCTCTACATGGCGGTGCGGTACGAGGGCGACGACGCCTTCGCCGACCTCGAACCGAACGAGAAGGTGAACAACGGCGCCGCACCGAACATCGGCAGGCTCTCCGTGCTGAAGCAGTGGAGTCAGGAGGACCCGCCGGACGCCTTCGAAAAGCGGCGCAACGACGTCATATTCAACCAGTACCAGCACAACAGGAACCCGTTCATCGACCACCCGGAATGGGTCGAATCCATATGGTAGAAGGGCCCATTCGCAGTCCTGTGCGATGGAAGGGCTCGCCGAGGACGGCAAGGAGTACGACCAGGGCTGATGCGTGTGAGGCGCGTTGGTGGCGATGTCGCGCCACTGTGCGCTGCACGTTTGGCTGGGGGAACGGGGTCGGCGAGACGGCCGTCATCTGCGCCCCGCCGGCATCCAGCGGTCACAATGGCAGTAAAAACGCGTCCGAGATTGCCGAGGTCCGGCATTGCCAGGTCCCACCAGGTCCGGCAACCATATGGACGACTCCGGAACGGGCGTTATGCACGTTCCGAACCTCACCTGACCGGAAAGCGGAGTGGACTCATGGCGTGGGTGGCAGGAGCGGGCATGCTCATAGGTCTGCTGGCGATCGCATTGGGGATCATGACGCTCTGCACCGGGTGGATCCTGCCCACGGCGCGCCGCCACGTCACCAGACCCCAGCTCCACGGCCTCGGCGCCCTGGCAACGGGCGCATCCCTACTCATGCAGGGCCTCTTCTACTTCCGGATCCTGCCGAGTGCCTCCTGGGAGGTCCGCTTCTTCGGCGGAAACGCCCTCTTGTTCACCGGTCTCCTCCTCATTGCCACCAGTCAGCTGCTGTCGCCCCGCCGAAGCCCCGACCACACTGATCCCTCAGGCGCCTGAGAGGTCGTTCTCTCCCGGTGTTCCTTCCCGTGGATTGCGTTTCGTCCCGTGGTGTCGGGTCGCACCGGAAACGGTGGTCTCGCCGGTGAGACGGCGGGTCATGACGTCGGTCATGGCGAGGTGGATCAAGGCTTCGGAGCGGGTGGGCAGGGTTCGTAGTCGTGGACGAGGCGGCGGTGTTGCATCAGCCATCCGTAGGTTCACTCGCCGGCCCATCGTTTCAGGAGCGGGGTAAAGCCCCTGTTTCTCGCGTTGGGCGACTTCCATGTCGATCCCAAGACGGGCGGCGTGTGAGAGGGCGTGCTGGGCGGTGCGACGGGGCAAAGCCTGCCGGGAGGGGCACTAGGGTGCGGGCATGATCTCGCATAGCTACCTCTCCGAACTCTTCTCGCTGGACGACCGGGTCGCCGTGGTTACGGGCGGGAGTTCAGGCATCGGCCGAGCCATCGCCGGGGCTCTCGCGCGAGCGGGGGCGGGCGTGGTGATCGTGGCGCGCAAGGAGTCGGAACTGACCGCCACGGTCGACGACCTGACGGCGAACGGCTGCCGGGCGGCCTGGGTGAGCGCCGACCTGAGCACCCGCGACGGGGTGCGCGCGGCGGCGGAGCAGGCAGCCGAGGTGTTCGGCGAGCCCGACATTCTCGTCAACAGCGCCGGGATCAACCTGCGGCCGCCAATGGGCGAGCTGGGCGAGGAGGTGTGGGACGCCACGATGGCGGTGAACCTGGAGGCGCCCTACTTGTTGGGCCAGCGGTTCGGGCCCGGCATGGCCGAGCGGGGCTTCGGGCGGATCATCCACATCACCTCCCAGCAGGCGCACCGGGCGTTCGTCCAGAGCGGCGCCTACGGGGTTTCCAAAGGGGCGCTGGAGTCGCTGGCCCGCTCTCAGGCGGAGGCATGGTCGCCGCATGGCGTCACCTGCAACACGCTGGTGCCCGGCTTCGTCATGACCCCGCTCAATGCGCGGTTGTCGTCCGACCCGGAGAAGGTAGCGGCGCTGGCCGCGCGCACGATGGTCGGGCGCAACGGCTTGGCCGAGGACTTCGCCGGCGCGGCCGTGTTCCTGGCCAGCCAAGCATCCGGCTACGTCACCGGGCAGGCGATTTTCGTCGACGGCGGGTTGTCCGTTCATTGAGCTCAGCACCGCATGAAATCCCGGGCGCAGGCTGCTTCGACCAGCGAGCGTGAGCATTCCTTCTGTCCCCGGAGCACTTCCCAGGGCAGGGCAGCTCTGCCCAGACGTAGGTGTCCGGGTGCAGTCCCCCGCCGCTCATGCAATGCCAGTAGGCCACGTCGGCCGCCATCAACCGGGGCATCTTGCCAGGGCAGATCTGGATGCAGTCGATGAGTTACCCGACCCGCTCCCCCCGCGAAGCGGCTGAGCAGTTCCCGCAGAACGTCCGACACTGCACCGGCGGCGGCGCACACCTCGCGCCCCGTCGTCAGCTGCGCTCGGCCTGGGCGATCCGGGGGAACGACTTGACGCCCGCCGCCTTACGGCTGTTCGCGTGCTGGCTGACCGTCCTGCCGGGCGGGGCGTCCGCGAAGCCGAGCACCACGGAGTCGAGGACCTTGCCCGACGCATCGACGAACTCCACCCGGACCGCGTAGAACGCCGGCTTGTCGGTGGGGTTGGTGACGCGGACCAGGGCGCTTCGGAACTGCTCGGACTTCGCGACCGGCAGCCCGGTCACCGACACGTCCTTCACCGCGTTCCCTTGCCCCTGGACGCCTGCGAGCTGCTTGGTCGCCCGCTGCCTATTGCGTTCGACCTCGGCGGAGACCGAGGCCGCGAATGACTCGTGGGTACGCGGCGAGACGCTCGGGGACGGCGACTCGGACGGGCCCGGGGACACCGTACGGGTGCTCCTGGCCGTGCCCGGCGCGGTAGTGGAGCCGCCGCAGGCGGCGGTGCCGGCGACGATCACCGCGGCCAGCAGGGCGGGGGTCAGGCGGCGGGCGGTGCGGCCGCCGAGGGTGCGCCGCAGGGGGCGGGACTGGTTCACGGACACTCCGGGTCTGCTCGGGAAAGTGGGTTGACGGCAAACGGTAGGGCGGGGGGACACACCGGACGAACCGGTTCAGCCGGGCTCCTCCACTCGGGTCACTCGGCGTCGTCGCCGAAGACCTCGCGGAGCCGCGCCTCGCTGAGGGTGTCCAGGTTGCTGTGGAGGAGCTCGGCCCCGCCACCGGGGAGCGCGCCGCTGATCCGGTCCGGAACTTCGTCCGTGGTCAGCAGGAAAAGCGCCGAAGTGCCGGGCGTCACCTGCTTCTTGACCTCGGCGATGAAGTCGTCGTCGATGCCGACGTCGGCCAGCCTGCCACCCAGCGCCCCGGCCGCCGCACCGATGGCCGCACCCAGGAGCGGCATCAGGAAGATCAGCCCGAAGAGCATCCCCCAGAACGTGCCGCTCAAAGCGCCCGCGCCGACCAGGTTGAGCAGTTGCTTGGTCTTCGGCTTGGCCTTGTCGGCCGGCCAGCTGACCACCGCGGCGTCGAGGATCCTGATCAGCCCCTCCTTCTGCAGGGACTTGAGCGTGGTCTCCACCTCCTCCGCGCCCTCGGCCGACTGGAACTTCCACACGGTGAGCGTGGACATCGGGCATCCCTCCTGAGGCAAGGTCATGCAATTCGCTCATATTAGGATCAAAAGGTATGAATTGACTCGTCGAAATCGCCCGCTCTGCACGGGAGTGGGCGCAATCCCCCGGAGGGAACTATGGATACGGACGCCCTGACCGCCGGCCTGCTGCGGGAGCTGCGAGCGCCCAAGCCCTATCCGGCTGTGTCCCTGACCATGCCGACGCACCGACAGGCTCCGGACAACGCCCAGGACGCCGTACGGCTGCGCAACCTGCTCTCCGAAGCCGAACGGCGGCTCGATGCCGATCCCGCGGTGTCCCGGGAGGCCAGGGCGGCCATCAAGACGCAGCTCTCCCGCGCGGTCGACGAGGTGGATACGCGCCGCAGGCTCGACGGTCTGGTCATCCTGGCCACGGCGCACGAACATCAGATCTGGCTGCTCCCCCGCACGGCGCCCGAGCGGGTGATCCTGAGCGACACCTATCTGACCCGGAACCTGGTGGCCGCGAAGGCCCTGGCCGAGCCGTACTGGGCGCTGACCGTCGCAGCCGACCACGCGACGCTGTGGAGCGGAACGGTCGGCTCCGTGCACCAGGAACAGACCGGTGGGTTCCCGCTGACGATTCCGCAGGAGAAGCCAAACCCGCAGCGCGAGGAGCAGATCGGCGACACGCCGAGCACGTTCTCCGACGAGGAGACGCGCATCTTCCTGCGCTCCGTCGACGAGAAGCTGCGTGCCGTCCTGGCCGCCGATCCGCGACCGATGTACCTGGTCGGTCTCGCCCCGGCCCTCGCCCTGCTGGACGAGGTCGGCGGGACCACCAAGCCGGCAGTCGGCCGGGTCACGAAGGGGGTGCCGGCCGATCTGTCGCCGAGCGACTTCCTCAAGGAGCTCGCACCCGCTCTCGACAAACGCCGGGCGGATGTCGCCGCGGAGGTCGCGGCCAGGCTCGACGACGCCCGCAGCCGCCGTGCCTACGCAGGTGGTCTCGACGAGGTGTGGGCAGCCGTGCGGGAGGGGCGGGCCGCTCTCGTCGCGGTGGAGGAGCAGTTCCAGCAGACCGTACGGGTCACGGACGAGCACCTGGAGCCGATGCCCGCGGACGCCGTGGGCACAGCCGACGGGACGATCCGCGAGGACATCGTCGACGAACTCGTCGAGGCGGCACTGGACAGCGGCGCGGACGTGGTGTTCCTCGCCGACGACTCGCTGGCGGAGCACGGGCGGATCACGGCAGCTCTGCGCTATTGAGCAGGAGTCGCTGAGCGGGGCGAGCACCCCAGGTGAACAGGGCCGGTGCGGGCGCGGCGCTACGCGGGACGGCGGACAGCCTCCGGTCGGCGGGCCGCAGCGCCCGCGCCGCTTCGAGGGCGGAGAAGGCCGGGGGGCCACCCGCGGCGCGCCCAGCGACGACGCCCGGTCGGCCCCCGACGGCGCAAACCAGGCCCCCGGTGGGCGGCTGGGCTGTGATCACGGCGCCGCACGGCTGGACGGACGAGGACACGCCGGGCCTTGCGGCTGCCCGGGCGGCCGCAAGGCCCCGCACCGGGGCGGATCCGATGCGTGCCCCGGAAGCCGCTGGGACACTGGAGAGGGCGCCCCTGGCCCCGTCCCGCAGAAGACACAGCACCCGGGAGAGGAAGTGACCGCACCATGCCACCCGGATCCAGTGCCAAACATGTGCGGCAGTACGAACACATCAAGGAGAGTGCGCAGGAGCGCGGAGTGAGTGAGGAGCGGGCCGAGGAGATCGCGGCGCGCACGGTGCACAAGGAGCGTGCCCGCACCGGCGAGTCGGGGGCCGCGAGCGATCTGTTCGTCCATGACCTCTCGTCCGTGCGGCGCGGCGGTCCGGGCTCCCCCAGCGGAGCCGAAAGCCCCACCCGCGACCAGCTCTACGAAGAGGCCAGGAAGAAGAACGTCAAGGGGCGCTCGAACATGACAAAGTCCCAACTGGCCAGGGCGGTCGGCCGCTGAGCGCTCGCCCCTGCCGGCCGGCGTCCGCCTCGCGGTCCGTCCGTGCGCCTGCTCGGCAGGTCGCAGACGGTACGCGCCGGCGTCACGGGGCAGCCTGGGCGTGTTTCGTAAGTCCCGCCTGCCTCGCGACGCCTGGCACGCACGCTCGCTGCGTTGTCGGGCTCGCCCCGATACGACCGGTATCGGGGCGACCCTCCGTCTTGCGATCGCACGCACCAGACGCCGCCAGGCCCGCCCTACGGGCGGACGCCGCTGCTTTCGAAACACGCCCCCTAGCTGCCGTCCGCCTCGGGGCCGTACCAGACCGTCGTGGCGTTGCAGAACTCGCGAATCCCGTGCCCGGAGAGCTCCCGTCCGTAGCCGGAGCGCTTCACTCCGCCAAAGGGCAGTGCGGGGTGGGAGGCCGTCATGCCGTTGAAGAAGACACCGCCCGCCTGCAGATCACGCACGCACTGACGGCTGTCGTCGGCGTCACGTGTCCATACGTTGGAACTGAGACCGAAGGGGGTGTCGTTGGCCAGGGCCACGGCCTCGTCCAGGTCGGCCGCCCGGTACAGCGTGGCGACGGGGCCGAAGGTCTCCTCGCGGTGGATCCGCATGGCCGGGGTGATCGCACTGAGGACGGTGGGGGCGTAGAACCAGCCGCGGTCCAGCCTCGCGCCCAGGCCGGTGGGCCGGCTGCCACCGCAGAGCACCGTCGCGCCCTGCCGTACGGCGTCGTCCACCAGCTCCTCGATGTCGGTGCGGCCCTGTTCGCTGGCGAGGGGGCCGATGTCGGTGGACTCCTGCTGCGGGTCGCCGACCTTCAGCGCGCGCATTCCCGCGGTGAACTCCTCGGCGAACTCGTCGTACACATCCGTGTGCACGATGAACCGTTTGGCGGCGATGCAGGACTGGCCGTTGTTCTGCACGCGGGCGGTCACCGCTGTACGGGCGGCCTGCCGCACGTCGGCCGAGGGAAGAACGAGAAAGGGGTCGCTGCCGCCCAGTTCCAGCACGGTGTGCTTCACCTCGTCGCCTGCGATCGCCGCGACCGAGCGGCCGGCCGGCTCGCTCCCGGTGAGGGTGGCGGCGACGACCCGGGGGTCACGCAGGATGGACTCGACCGCCCCGGACCCGACCAGCAGCGTCTGGAAGCAGCCTGCCGGGAAACCCGCCCGGCGGAACAGGTCCTCCAGGTACAGCGCGGTCTGCGGCACGTTCGACGCGTGCTTGAGCAGGCCGACGTTGCCCGCCATGAGCGCGGGGGCCGCGAACCGGACGACCTGCCAGAGCGGGAAGTTCCACGGCATCACGGCGAGGACGGGGCCCAGCGGACGGTAGTGGACATAGGCCCGGGAAGCTCCGGCGTCGGTCACATCGCCGGCCGGAGGGTGCTCGTCCGCGAGAAGTCGCTCTGCGTTCGCCGCATACCAGCGCATGGCCTTGGCGCATTTCGCGGCCTCCGCACGGGCCGCCTTGACGGGCTTGCCCATTTCGGTGGTCATGGTACGGGCAATGTTCTGCTGGTCCTCGTCGAGGAGGTCGGCGGCCCGGTTCAACAGGCGGGCTCGTTCGCCGAACCCGGTCGTACGGTACTCCCGGAACGTGGTGTCCGCGGTCGCGAGCCTGCGTTCGATCTCCGCGGCTCCCAGTGCGTCGAACGTCTTGAGGGTCTCGCCGTTCGCGGGGTTGACCGTCGCGATGGGCATGACTGTCGCCTCCTTGCCTCGGTTCTTCGACCGTGCCGCGCCACGCCCCGTCGCGCAACGCGGGCCCTGGTGCGGGTAACCCGACCGGCTCGGACTGCGCGTGCTGTGAGCACGTCATCCGCGCCGGTGGGCAGGGCAGAGTTCTTCGCGTATGGACCTACGTACCGGTCCGGGCGGCGGGTGCGCGCTGCCGGTTTCGTGGGGCAGGCGGCGGCCGCGTCAGACGAGGGCGGGCTCAGAGACGGGCGGCAGCAGAAACTCGCCTACGCCGGGCAGCGGCGTGCGCGGCACCAGATCGGTATTGCGCGGCGCCTCGGCGTAACGGGTGAACCAGACGACCTTGCCGTCGAGTGTCCGGCAGGTGCCCCAGCTATGGCTCAGGGCCATCACACGGCTGAGACCACCGCCGCCGGTGCTGAGCAGCCGCGGCATCTCCGAGCTGTTGTCTTCGACGGAGACCGTGAGGTGCCGTCCGGACCAGCGGAGTTCGACGACGCAATGGTTGTCGTCACCGACGTGCCGGTGGACGTTGGTCAGCAGCTCCTCCACGCCCCGGCACACCGGCCGGACGTGGAGTTCGAGGCTCCAGTGGCGCAGATGCGCGGCGACGATCCGTCGCACCTGGGTAACGCGCTCTGCCGATACCTGGAGTTCGACCAGATAGTGCCGGTCGGGTGGAACGGTCATCGTCGAGGCTCCTCACATCGAGGCCCACTTGCTTCGCCCGCTGAAACCACGACCCCCCGAATACGAAGAGTGAGCAGATGTCACTGTTAGGTCACTCCTTAGGGTGACCCGGTAGGACCGGTTGCGCAACACGTCGACCGACGAGCCGCAGCGACGGGACGGGGAAGCCGTCCCGAAAACCCAGCTCAGCGCGGAGAGGGACAAGCAGGACCTGCGCGCCAAGCAGTGTCATGCCCATGAACTCACCGCCGATGTGCCACGCTTCACCGAAGGTCAGGGCAGATACGGCAACAGCTTGTCCGGAGTGACCGGAAGATTGCGCAGCCGGGCTCCGGCGGCATGCCGCACCGCGTTGCCGATGGCGTCCGCGGCCCCGACGACGCCGATCTCGCCGATGCCCTTGCTGCCCATCGGGTTGAGATGCGGGTCGTCCTCGTCGATCCAGTGCGCCTCGATCTCCGGAACGCCGGCACAGACCGACACAGAGTAAGAGGCGAAATCGTTCTGCGTGAAGTCGCCGAAGAAGGGGTCGATCGCGCTGCCCCCGGTCAGCTTCATGCCGAGCACCGTGGTCACGCTGCCCGTGAACTGGCGCCGAACGCTAAGGGAGTTGAGGGAGTGTCCGGCGGCGAAGACGCCGAGCATGCGGCGCACCCGGACCTCACCGGTGCGGCTTTCGACGGTGACTTCGGCAAAGGGCGCGCCGAACGCATGCCGTGCGTAAGGGGATTGCGCAGCCGTCTCCTCCGGGGTGTCGGCGGTGACCGTGAGGCCGTCGCCCGGCAGGGGTCCGGTGCGCTCGCGCAGGTGTCGTGCCGGCGCGGTGGACGCCTTGTGCACGGACCAGCCCCGGGAGACCCGCGGAACCGTCGGCCAGGATCACTTCAGGCGGCGCGCTGCTGCCGATGTCGATCCGGACGTCGGCCACGGGGGCAGCTCGAGGGCGGTGAGCCGCGCCGGTTCGATTCTGCGCCCTACCGGCTCTGCAGCCGCAGGCGAACCTCCTCCTCCTGGTCACCGGAGACCGTTCCGACGACCTGCACCGTGAAGGCGTCGGCAAGGTGTCTCCTGAGCTCCTCGACCGCCCAGTAACCGCCCTGCACATCGAGCTTCACGGGTTTGCCCAGCGCGACGGGACCCGAGACCACCCGCGCCTCGGAAACGTCGACGGTCACGGTCCATACCGTGGGGCGCTTTCCCGCCAGGTCCTGCGGCACGTCCGCCAGGGCCCGGTCAGTGGCGAAGGCGGCCCGCAGGACGTCGAAGACCGTTCGTGCATCATCCTTCGCGCATCCGCTGATGGCGACCGACACCTCCTTTCCGTGCCGGCTCTCCTCCGTCTGCGACTGTGTGCTGTTCACCGGGGTTCCTTCCGCTCGGAGTTCTGCCGTACGTCCCCACACCGGGGACCGACGGTGTGGACCGGATCCTCGGCGGACGCGGCAATCCCGAATCGTGCGCGGGCCGGACCCGCGAGCAGCGCCAGTCCGACGTCGACGGCGGACGCCCAGCGGTTTCCGAGCGCGGCTGGGGGGGGGGGGCGGGGGGGGGGGGGGGGGGGGGCGGGGGGGGGGGGGGGGGGGGGGGGGGGGGGGGGGGGGGGGGGGGGGGCGGGGCGGGGGGGGGGGGGGGGGGGGGGGGGCGGGCCGCGGGCGCCGGGGGGGGGCCGGCGGCGGGCCGGCGGGG
>NZ_JBITER010000032.1:0-72407 GCF_044455345.1 Streptomyces sp. NPDC051286
GAGCGCAACGGCATCGTGCCCGAGACCGTCCACGCCGACCGCGGCACTTCGATGACATCCAAGAAGGTCTCCCAGCTCCTCCTCGACCTCGGGGTGAACCGGTCGCACTCGCGGCCGAAGGTGAGCAACGACAATCCCTACAGCGAGGCGAACTTCAAAACGATCAAGTACTGCGGCGAGTACCCCGACTCGTTCACCTCCCTCGCCCACGCGCGGGATTGGTGCGAGGGCTTCATCTCGTACTACAACCACGAGCACCGCCACTCCGGGATCGGCCTGCACACCCCCGCCTCCGTGCACTTCGGCACGGCCGACCTGGTCCGCGAGCAGCGCGCTGTCACCCTCGCCGACGCCTACGCCCGCCACCCCGAGCGCTTCGCCCGCCGGCCCGTGCCGCCCGTGATACCCGAGCAGGTCTGGATCAACGAACCGACACCGGAAACAAAACCTCTACAACAGTCCGCATAGCGTCAAACCGTCTCATTTGACTTGACAACTTCCGGTTGGATGGACCGGGTCCGAGCCGAGGCCGGTGCCGTGGGGCGGAGGCGCCCTTGGCAGACTTCGCCGCATGGGATTCTTCAAGCGAGCTGACAAGCCGGAAGGAGCCGCGCGGGGCCCTGGTCAGGATGGGCTGAGCACGCTGCTCTTGCAGGGTGAAGACATGATTGATCAGCTGGCGCGCGCGCACATGTCCTGGGGGCTAGGTTCGGCGGACCGGTGGGGACTCGACCAGCGAACCGGCATCATCACCTGGACGTTTCCCGACAGGACTGCCACCGCGCCGGCGCAGCTCCTCGGTAGCTACAGCTCTTCGTCGGGATCGTGGCTGTGGGCATGGGCTAACGAGAGCATCCTGCCCGAGATGAGTCGCGACGCATGCGCCGTTCGCGACTGGGCCGAGGCCAACGGCCACCCTGCTCTCGCAGAGCCAAAGGTCAAGGCCGACGAGCAGAAGGCAGCTACTCTCGCAGCCCTGGCCGTCAGGATTACCAAGGCGACAGGCTTTTATCGAGGCCCCGGCAGCACGTCAAGCGCGATCATCACTTTCGGACCGGTCACCCTGACCGCCCGGGACGGCAGCACCTCAACGTTCAAGGTCGATATCGGCTAACAGTGGGTTGGGCTGATGGAGTCGGCTACCTACCTCAAACTCGACCGATGCGGCGCTGAATCATTGGTCATCAGCGGCTGGTTCTGCGTCGTAGGGCTCGAATTCGATGTAGTCGAGGGGGTCCTCGTCGCGGCGTCCGAGCGGGGGCAGGCCCTCGGTCGCGAACCGGCCGCGCAGCCACTCCAGCAGGGTTTTGGTGAGGTTGGTGTTGATCGGTGGGCCTTGGTCGGCATGGCGCGGTACAACGATCAACGGCCAGTCGTCCGGTGTGGCACCTTCGGTCAGCCAGCACAGCTGGTCGCCGTCGATGGAGTCGGCGAAGGGCAGGAATCCCCCGGGCTCGGGATAGACAGCCAGGGGATGGTACTCAGGGAACTCGGCTCGCTGCCCCTGGTAGGCCTCCGCGTACCACTCGGCCCACGGTGCGAGCGCGTACTGGTCCTCGCCGAAGGGGAGGTTGAAGCGCAGCCAGCCGCACCAGGAGCCGGCCCCGTACCGCTCCATCAGTCGTATGTACTCGCCGGGCAGATGTGTACCCAGCCGTTCGTACAGCCAGTCCCAGTTGTGCTTACCGAGCGCGGGTGTCTCCGGCGGCGGGACGAGTGCGATCAAAGTCTCCAGCCCGCTGCCTGTGGTGAGCGCCGCCCGCTGCTGAGCGGTTGGCTCCGGTCGCCGAGGCGGCGGTGTCCACGGGGTGCGCTCCAGGTCGGTTTGCATGCCACTTCGGGCGGCCACCGGGCGCATGCCGTCGGCCACGAGCCGGGCCAGCGTCGGCACGAGCGGGGTCGCGAAGCGCCGCCAGGGGTCGCGGCCCGCGTTCTCGTCGTCCTGACAGTGCATGACGACCGGCCACTGGTCGGGGTCGTTGGATGCTGTGGTGTCCCAGTAGAGGGTATCGGCGGTACGGGTGGCGCCGAAGGGAAGGACGCCGGGGGCGTTACGCCGAGTCTGCTGGACCCAGGCCCCGTAGTCGAACCAACCGCGGTTGACGCAGGGCATATGAAGCCAGAGCCAGGAGCCAATGTCGAGTGGGCCGTACGCGGCGGCGATGGCCTTGTAGTCGGCGGGCAGGCTCGTCCCCAACCAGGACTCGACTGCCGCCCAGTCGACAGGTACGGCGAAGTCGGCCGGCGGATTGCCGAAGATCTCGGCGAAGGCGTTGACGTGCGGGTCTGAAGCAATCACGGGTCTATAGACCTTTACCGGGAGCGAACGGGTGTTGACCGGGAGGGCGGGGAAGCACATGAGCTCCTTCCAACCTGCCGCAAGAACAGGGCGGTTGGGCTGACAATGCGGTGAAGCCCCTGGCAGATGACTTTTCGACCAAGAGAACCGTCTCCACCAGAGGCTTCGCATGCTTGTCTACCCGTCGGGCGTCGACGTGTCCAGTTCTGCCGTCGGGGCCGTGGATCGAGGATCAGCGAACGTCCGAGTCCGGATGGGCCGCGTCCCAGCCCTCGCGGGAAGCGGCGATGGCCGGGCGATGTGCGATCGACCAGTCGGCGAGGGTCTTGATGATGTAGGTGAGACTGTGGCCCATCTCCGTCAACCCGTACTCGGCCTGAGGCGGAATGGTGGGATACACAGTGCGCTTCACCAGGCCATCGCGTTCCAGACGCCGGACGGTGAGCGTGAGCATGCGCTGCGAGATATCGCCTGGAATGGCGCGCTGGAGTTCCTTGAAACGGTGGATGCCGGAAGCGAGTTCGACCACAACGTAGACGGACCACTTGTCGTCCAGCCGGTCCAGCACGTCCCGGACGCCGCACTCGTCCTGCGGCGTCTCGCAGGTGATCACAGGCTCGGCAATCGCCGGGGTGGTTACTGTGATGTGCCCTGCTGACATGAAAGTGCCTCCTTATGCGGGCGAGTTCCTCTGCTGAGGATGGAACCACACAGCTCAGGAGGGACTTCCCATGATTCTGATCACCGGCGCCGCCGGCGCACTCGGACAGCTCGTCACCAAAAAGCTGGCGGCACGCGACGACGTCTTCCTCGGCACCCGGCTACCCCGCTCACCGACCCAGCGCCGCGTCGACTTCGACGACCCGGCATCGCTCGACTTCACGGGCGTGGACACGTTGCTGTTGATCTCCGCCGGGTACGGCGAGGACGACGTCGTCATCACCCGTCATGACGCGGCCATTTCAGCGGCCGAGAAGGCTGGTGTACGGCACATCGTCTACACCAGCCTGAGCGGCGACGGTGACCACCTGGCGTATGCACTCGCTCATCGCTGGACCGAGCGCAGGATCCAGCAAAGCGCCTTGGAGTGGACCATCCTGCGAAATGGCCTGTACGCCGAGTTTCTCGCCGCCATCGCCGCCCCGGGCCCCGACGGAACGATCGCTGCACCGCTGGGTGAGGGACGCCTGGCCGCCGTTGCCCGCGATGATCTCGCGGAGGTGGCGGCTCGCGTGGTAACCGCCTCGCAGCAGCACGCGGGCCGTACGTACGAGCTTGTCGGTGAGGAGCCCTTGGGCGGGGCCGAACTGGCGGCCGCGGTCGGCGGCTCGTACGAACCCGGCTCCCTCACTCAGACCCGAGAAGCGCTCATCGCGGCCGGGAATGCCCTGCCCTTCCAGGTGCCGATGCTGGTGGGGACGTACTCGGCGATCGCAGCCGGTTTCCTGGACGGCACGGGCATCGGGCACAACATGCTGCGCAGACTGCTCGGACGAAAGCCGCAGTCCGCGCTGGAGGTGTACACAACCACGGTCTCGGCAACAACCCCAGTGTCGTAGACCGGTTCGAGGAGCCGGATCAGCTCAGTGAGTGATCCGAAGTCAGAACAGGGCCCCAACCGGGTTGAGGGTCGGTGCGGAGTCGCCCGTTCCGGAAACGCGGCATGGGCGACTCGACCCGCCGCTGCCGCCGAACGGCTCAGATCGGCGGCGGTCCTCCATCTGCGCGTCGTGGACGTGCTCCGGCTCGCGGGATACCCAGTGGCGCGGCTGCTCCTGCTGAGGGCGCGAGGCGTGGCGGTCCAGCCGCCAGCGGCGGGTGAGTTCGGCGCGCTGGGCTTCGCGTGCCATCTCGGCCTCCGCCGCGATGCGGGCGGCCTCGCGGCGCCGTTCCTGCTCGCGCAACTCTCCGGGAGGACGAGGAACAGCTGGTGCAGTACCTGCACATGCTGCGGACAGGCGAAGTGCCCAGCTGATCCGCCCGCAACCGGTGAGGCCCGGACCGTCGTCCGGGCCTTTTCGCGTATCTGGGGTCAGGCGGCGGCCGGCACGAGCCGCTGCTCCTCGGTGCTGGTCGCCCACTCCAGGGGCAGGACTCCTGGCCGTCTCAGGCGGTCGGGCTGAGGGAGACCTGCCACAGCCGGTCGGAGTTGGCAAGATACTGCTTCACCACGCTGCGATTGTGCAGCTCGAGGATGGCCTCGTCGTTGCGGCGCAGGCTGGTGGAATTGTAGTTGTGGCTACCGGTAAAGACGAATGAAGCATCCCCGTGATCGCCCTTCGGGGAGGCGGAGTCGCGGGCGCCGGAGACTACCAGGTACTTGGAGTGCAGGCGGCCGGTGGCCTTCTCGTCCTCGAGGTTCCTGCGCGGGACGCCGGCGTCATCCAGCGTCGAGGAGACCTGCTCGCCCAGCGGGCCGGCCACGACCGACACACGGCAGCCCTGACGATTCAGGCGGGCGAGCTCCTGCGCGATGCCCACGCGGGTATCGTCCCACTCGCTCATGCCCACGGCGATCCGGGTGTGCCTGGGGACGCAACGCAGGGTGGAGAGGCGCTCCTCGACCGGATCCGCCGTCGCGGCGGGGAAGAAGCGGGCCACCGAGACGCCGGACGGGCCACGTGAAGTGACGGTGCGGTGGTAGTCCGGGTCCTGCTTCATCGCGGCCAGGTCGGTGTGGTACGAGCGGTAGGCCTGGTAGAGGCCGCGGTCGCCCGTCACCGTGAGGGCGTTGTTCCAGTAGCTGACGTGGTTCACGTCGGTGACGTTCGCGGAGGACTGCACTACCACGTCCTTCTGGCCGGAGAGCGAGGAGAACAGGGCGAACTTGTTGTGCATGCCCTTGGTGCCCTGGCAGGAGCTCGTGTTGCCCTCGGGGGAGGTGTGCGAGCAGACGGCCACCCAGGATCCGGAGCGGGTGTTCGTGCCGAGCTCGCCGATCAGCCGGGCGGCCGGGGCCTTGGAGATCTGCCAACCGTCCATCACCACCTGCACGTTGACCCCGCGGCGGTGCGCGGCCACCAGTTGGTCCACGTAGTCCTCGCCTGCCTTGCCGGAGATCACGAAAGCCGCTACGGAGATGGTGGAACCGCGGTCGGCCTGCTTGAAGTATGAGCACAGGCGCTCGGCGACGGCGCCGGCCCGGTTGCGCAGCGGGTCGGAGAAGACCGCACCGGTGGTCACCTTGACCCGCGGAGCGGTGGCGCAGGGGGTCTCCGGGGTCTTGTCGGGATCGATGGTGGTGCCCGACGCTGCGGCGTCGGTCGGTGCGTCGGAGGCGGGTGAAGCGGTGGCCGCGGCGGCGACGGCGGGTGCGCCGCCGAGCAGCAACGTCACGGCCAGCGCGGCGCCGAGGGTCCGGGGGAGGAGGGTTCTCATGTGCGTTCCCTGTCGTGTGACTCGGGGGTGTTCAGGCTTGGGGGAGTGGAGCCGCGGCCGCGTACACGAGTGAGGCGGTGGCCGGGTAGAGCTCGCGAAAGAGGTGGTAACCCCGCTGGTAGACGGGCTCCACGGAAGGTTCGATGATGTCCACCGAGGGGTTCCACAGGTTGATGTCGGGGTGACCCTTGAGTGACGCGGCGATGAAAGCGGCTCGGCGGGCCCATGTAGTCGGGTTCCTCTGAAGTCGCCGTAGCGGCGCTCGACCGCGCCCTGGCCCTTGTGACCGCAGGACCTCGGCGGCGTCGGCCTGTTCGGGGGTGAGGGTGGTCAGCAACGCGTACCAGCCGTCGACGGCCGCCTCGGCATCGATCACGGCCTGGTCGAAGTGCCAGTGCAGGGCGGGCCGGCCGGCGACGTCGGTGGTGACACTCGTGCGCAGGCAGCCGGTCACCAGCCGCGTCCTGGCGATCACGCCGACGCTGTCGGTGATCTCCTGAAGGTGCGGGGCGATGGCGTCCAGCGCCCGACCCAGCCGGTCGTCGTTGAGCAGCTCCGGCTCGATCCCGAAAACGTCCTCGACCGCCCACTCGCGGGCCCCACCCTCCACAGCGGGGCGGGCGCGGTCAACCGGTTGGCCACCAGCGTCTCGATGACCGCGCCATGCGTCACATGAGCAATGTTGCGGCCCGGGCACAACCGGTCGACGATCCCGGCCAGGTCCAGCCGGCGCAGAAACTCGGCAGCGACAGGCAGAGCGCCCAGACGCTTCTCCACCACGGCGCTGACCACGCAGTTCATGCGTGGTCGCACAGTCCGTGGCCGCGGGGACCGGGAAGACTTCGTCACACCCCACCAACGCGACCGCCACCGGACCGGACACTGGCCACCCGCCTCAATCAGCCGAATCAGCCACCCGCGAAGAACGGAACTAGACGCGTCGCCCGCGCTTGGTCTTCGACCGCATCCGCTCGCGCAGCTGGGCCTGGTAAAAGGCGGCCTTGTCACCGCCGAGCCCGAAGTACTCACAGATGTCGGCCACCGTTTCGGCGTCGTCCGCACTGCCCGTGAGCCCGATCTGGGCGAGCCCCCAGAACCCCTCCTCAGCATGGTGCCTGCATTCGTCACCCAGGCTCGCGCCTTCCGTATCTGGCTCATAGTCGCCGGACCCTGCAGCCACGAACGACAGTGTCTGCAGGAGTACACCTCGGGCGAGTATGGAGAGTTCGCCCGCCAGAGCAGCCATGATCACGCCTACTGCGGGCGGAGTGCACTCGAAGATG
The DNA here is from genome assembly GCF_044455345.1 of Streptomyces sp. NPDC051286. Lineage (NCBI taxonomy): Bacteria > Bacillati > Actinomycetota > Actinomycetes > Kitasatosporales > Streptomycetaceae > Streptomyces > Streptomyces sp. NPDC051286. The sequence goes on from NZ_JBITER010000032.1 coordinate 6,961, forward strand.
ATCGTGCTGATTTCGACGTGACCGTCGAGGGTGTACCCGATCATGTCCTGGGCCGTCTCAGCGGTGATGATCGCCTCGATCATCAGAGGCACATGCTCCGCAGAATCACCGCACCCGCACTCCAACGAAGCCCAATCGACCCGCCCCAGTTCTGCGCGCACCAGCTCGCTGACCACCACCACAGACCCCCAACAAGCCGTGCCGGACCCGCGCCCCGCCGCTAGCGATCAAGCATGACCCAGCTGCTGGCCCAACCGCCACCAGCTACTTCACGAAATATCCGCCACAGCCGAAGTCGACGAGCTCGACTGAAAGCATGTGCTGAACAGGTGAGTACGGACTATCACTGAACAGCCATGATGCGGCGCCGCCCGGGCCTTTGGCGGCGCCGCTCGGCCACTCCGAGGCCGCGATACCCCGCTATGCGACCATCTGCCAATGCTGGAGATTGCAGGTTACGAAGATGGCCCGCTGGTGGACGGTTCGAGGTTCCTCGACATGCCGCTCTTCTGGCCGTGCCACCTCGGCTCAAGTCTTTGGGGCGAGGAAGCACAGGCCGTCGCCTTCGGCCCCGACTGGGACGACGCTCAAGAGCTGTACAAGACGCTCTCCTCCCCCGATGAGTGGCCGGCGTTCACCGTGCACCTGCACTCCGGGTACGCGCTCCACGTCGTCTACCGCAACTTGGAGGGCGATCACGGCGTCGACTACATGCTCTCCCACCCCGACTGGACGGAGGCAGCCACCCTCGCTACCGACGACGGCCACTTCATGGGGCCCGGCCTGTCCTGGTCTGAGCTGGAAGCGTCCGCCGACCAGATCTCCACATCCGGCGTCGCCGACCCCAACGCCCGGCTGCTGCTCCTCTTCCCCATGCTTGGGGATGTCGACGTACCCGAAGCCGCGGCGCCCCGCCTCGCCTCAGCACTGGCTGAACTCACGATCGTTGAGGACCCCGCCGAGGTCGCTCGCGTGCTCCTCGAAAATCAAGGCCAATGGACTCCGGCGAGCTGGCGCGAAGCCGATGGCACCTGGATCTGCGATGGCTCGCACAGCTTCCGCAACCCCGAGAACCACTTCGCGCTGCCCGCTCCACGGCTGACCGCAGCCAGCAGCGCACTGCGCGAGACGTAGGTCAGGGCCGGGTCGGAGGGCGTAGTGGCGTCTCCCTGTCAGCGAAGCTCCTGCCCCGGGGAGGCCATCCCCTGGGAGCCCGCCGAGCTCGGCGCCTTCCTCGACCACATCGGGACGCACCGCCTCGGCGCCCTCTTCGAGGTGATCGCCGGGACCGGCCTGCGCCGCGGCGAGGCGTGCGGGCTCCAGTCGTGTTCGGAGCCGAGGCCCAACACGTGATCGCCCAGGCCCGCCGAAGTCTCGACGTTCGCTGACCGCGGCCGACATGCAGTCTTGCGCCGTCGGGTTTCAGTTTCACCGAATCATTCCTGCGGACGGTGACGGCGGCCCGGAACTCGCCGCAGCCGACCGCCGCTTCTCCAGGTGGCCGTGACTCGGCCCGCCGCTGTCGCCGAACAGCTCAGATCTCTCGCAGCCGAACCGAAGCGACGAACCCAGCCCATGCGCGACGCTGAACGGCGATGTGGGGGCCGGTCGGTTTCTTCGAGTCGCGTATGCCAATGACTGTTTCCAGGTCGGCGACCTCGACGCACTCGCCGCCTGCGCCGTTGCTGTAGCTGCTCTTCCGCCACTGCGGGACGGTGGTAGGCAGGTTCATCGCGAGTGTTCCTCCATGACGGAACGGATCAGGGCGGCTGATCTCTGCGGGCTCAGAGCGAGGGCTCTGAGGTGGTCGAACGCCCTCGTGTACACACTTACATCTGCGGGGAGTTCCAGGTAGATCGAGTCGGTGAGGCCCTCCCGGTACACCACATCAGGGTCCTCCTGCTCGGGGAATCCAAGCACGGTGAACGGCCCGGTCGTGGGGTACGCCCCGGCGTCGTACGGCAGTACTTGCACCGTGACGTTGGTCAGCTTCGACATCTTCAGAATACGTTCGAGTTGGGCCGTCATGACCTCTCGACTGCCCATCACATGCATGAGCGCACTCTGGTGGATCACGGACCAGAAGTCCGGTCCGTCCGCAGCCGTCAGCAGCTGTTGGCGACGCATGCGTACATCGACGAGGCGCTGGATTTCCTCGTGGGGGAGGTCCGGCGTGACGCGGCTCATCTCAGTGGCGTACTCCGGCGTCTGCAGCAGGCCGGGGACGAACTCTCCCTGGTAGGTGCGCATGCTGCAGGCGGCTTGTTCCAAACCCACGTACACCGAGAACCACGAAGGCACCGCGTCACCGTGGGCGTGCCACCAGCCCTTGGTCTTCGATTCCTTCGCGAGGGACTTCAACAGGTCGCGCAGCTCGTGGGACGTTCCGTAGAAGCGGCAAAGAGCGTCCACGTCCGAGGGCTGCACCCGGCCCTGACCAGTTTCCAGGCGATTAACCTTGGAGCCGCTCCAGTCGAGTTCCTTGCCGACCTGATTGCAGGTCAAGCCGCTCTCGTCACGGAGCTTCTTGAGCTCGATCGCCAGTCGCCGGCGACGTGCTGTAGGTGAACCGGACACTTCAACTCCCCTTTTTGTAACGGAGTTTCCATCCCATCGGATCGGTTGGTGGCCGCCAATCACCCGAAGGGGCGAATCTCGCCGTGCACATTGCATGAAGGGATCGGCGCTTGGCATTCTCGAAGACGGAACGACTGTGAGTCATTGTTCTTCGCGTTGGGTGAAGTTCGCGGGCTCGCTCCGGTGAAAGGCGTGCGCTCGTGATGAACGGGATCGACGGCTGCATGACGCGAAGGCCCTGGGAGCTGCCCTTCCTGGCCGAGCCCGAAGAGGTCGCCGGACTGAGACGCGTCATGCGGCTGCACCTGCGGCTGTGGGGGCTGCCGGACGTGGTTGAGGCCGCCGAGATCTGCGTGAGCGAGCTTGTGGCGAATGCGATTCGGCATATCGGCGTGGGAACGCCGTGCACGCTCGTGGTCGAGATGCGGGACACGTATCTGCGCATCGGTCTACGCGACCCTGACACCCGGGCCCTGCCGACGCTCCTTTCGGTCGGCCCGGACGCCGAGCGGGGGCGCGGGATGGCGCTGGTGGATGCTGTGTCGGAACGGTGGGGTGTGATCCTTGGGGCGGATTCCAAGCTCGTCTGGTGCGACCTGGCCACCCGACTTGCCTCGTCCGCCGGCCACGTCGACGACCCAAGGGTCGCCAAGGGCGAGGCGTGCCTGACCCTCTACGCGGGAGGTGCGGCTCCGGGCCCCGGGACGGGGCGGATTCGTGTTGCGTTCCAGCAGGAGGCGGCGATTGACCTGATCGCCGACCTCCTGCACTGGCTGCGGGCCCACGGCTACGACCCTGATGAGGCGTTGGACCTGGCCCAGTCGCACTTCGAGGCGGAGCTGAGCCAGGCAGGATGACTCCACGGTCAGAGCAGCAGCGCTTCGCTGAAGAACCCGATCGTCGGATCCTCCGGAGTCCCGATCAGCAGGGCACGGTCGAGGAGACCATTGTTGTGCTCGCAGCTGGTTTCGGGCAGCAGGACGCAGGCGTGGCAGGCGGCAAGGTTGATGCCACCCACGCCACTGCCCTGCGACTCGACGCAAAGGGGATCCGCCGAACACCACTGGGCTCTGACCAGGGCCGAGTGCAGCGCGGGTTCCAAGCGGTCGGGTTCCCCCTGGGCGACCAGCCCGCCGAGGCTTCCGGCGGAGTCGCTGGTCGCCGTGCAGATGAGCATACCCGCCATGGAGTCGTCCGCGTAGAGTCGTTCCCGCAACGAGGCCGCCGGGTAACCGCCGTCCAGACTCCATTCGTTGATCAGCGCGTGCGCCAAAGTGTGCAGCAGCACCATGCGGGCACTTGCCGGCGAATCGGGTACGGACTGCGGGTCCTGGGCGCGTTCCCGGAGCATGAGCAGGTGGTTGTTCCGGATCCGTTCGACCCGTGCGGCGACCGCTACGCTCTCTGCCCAGGAATCGAGTCGCTGCTCGTCGAGCCGGAGGAAGACGCCTTCGCCCTGCACTTCCATGGCGGGCAACCAGTCCATGGGGGCCAGGGAGAGCGCGGCCTCATGGACGTCGGTACGCGTCTCCGGGGTTTCGACCCGGGAGAACGCCTTGAGCGCCCGGACCTCACGAAGTCGCTTGACCAGCATTGGGCCCGCGACCCCGTACGGAGCGAGGGCGGAAGCGGACGAGCGAGGGGGTTCGCAGACGAACTGGTCCTCGTGGTCCGTCTCGCTTTCCGGGCGTCCGGCGATCAGCCGCTCGTACTCCTGCTTCCGCAATGTCACGTAGGCGTGGTCGTGCCCCTCCTCCTGATCGGGTCCCGCATCTTCGTGGTTCTCCGCGTCGAGGAGTGCGATGACCCTCTCGGCAGAGAATTCGTAGTTCTCCTGCAGTGTGAGGGCCTTGAGATAGATCTCTATGCCGTCGGCGTTCAGCTCACGGAGAGCATCCCAGTGGGGTTCGAGCCGGGATATGTCGCCGTCGCTCCACGGGGGGATCGACAGGGCCGTCTTCACTATGGGCTGCCATGCGACGGACGAACCGCGCTGGAGAGTGCGAGGACTCTCCGAGCAGGACTCGGTAGGTGCATCCTTCAGCCAGGGGCGCAGCCCGCTGCAGAAGACCTTCAGATCGGACAGGGCGGAACGGCGGAATGCTCCCTCCATGGACACTTCCGGAATCCCGCACGTGCAGGAGATCAGGATTGAGCGGAGGGACGCGGTCTTGCCGCTGGTACGCAGCCGCATTTCACCGTGGCAGAAGCCGGAGTCGCCCTCTTGCCGGTTCTTGCGGTGCGCCCACTTCCAGTAGGGGAAGTCGGCGATGTGGCCCTTGGCGCATGCCATGACGAAACGCGACGGGACGAGTTCCTCGTCGCAGTCCCCGCACTCGTTTTTCCCGGGCGGCGAGTTGAACTGACGCACATGCTGAAGGGCATTGCAGCTCGGACACGAATGCCACAGAGGGAAACGGCGGACGTGCACGCCGTCCTTGCTGGTGTCGTCCGACGCAGGGGGAAGGCGGAACGACTTCACGCCGAGCACGCGGGCCAGCCGGTGCTCATGGATGGTCGGTGCCTCGCTGATGTTCCACGAGTCGATCCCGGTCACTATGAATGACTCGTTGTCCACGGCGACCATCGAGCCGACGCCATAGGTCGTGATCATCTGTGCGCGACGTACCGAACCGCGGCGAGGGTAGCTGCGTTCGGGGGCGCCGGCCCGACGGCGTCGGGCGGGGGGCGAGGTCATCGGGTTGCCTCCATGAAGAGCGCGGACTCGGCATCGACATCGCGCAGGCTCCACAGGGTGGGCCACGCATCCTCGTTCTCGTCGTCGAACCCGCGCAACAGCGACGGCGTACGCCTGCCGCGCTTGGGCTCGTAGAGGAGGCCACCATGGGCCTCGGCCTCCGCCACCCACCAATCGACGAATTCGTTGAACGCGTCGGCGGTCGCACGGTATTCGTCGGGGTCGACCGCTTGGACCCGAGCGAGGAGTGCCGTCCTGACGATGTCTTCCAGCTCGTCGCGGAACTCCTCGATCCGCCCGGCTCCGTCGTTGGGCCGTGCCGCGGGGATCAGGATCCGGGCGAGAGCGACGACAACGGCGTGCAGACCTCGTTCGCGGGCGCGGGACGAGAACGGCGTCACACTGGTCGATTCGACCTCGCGGTACAGCGCCGAGTGGAAGTGCTGGAAACTCTCGTAGTGGGAACGGTCGCGGGAGCGGGAAGAGTTGAGCATCACGGCCACCAGGCCGGGATGGCGTCGACCCACTCGACTGGTCGCCTGGATGTACTCGGCCGTGGTCTGCGGCTGACCCATGACGGCCATCAGCCCGAGCCGGTCCACGTCGACACCGACGGAGATCATGTTGGTGGCCAGCAGAACATCCACGACATCGGGATGTGGCAGACGCTTCTCGATCTGCTTCAGTCGCTTCGGAACCTCGCTGGAATTGGCCCGGCTGGTCAGCTCCGTCTGCTCCACCACGGTTCGCTTCTCGCAGGCGTCCCGTTCGGCCAGGTAACCGAGGTACGCGTCGACGTCGTCGTGGACCTGGAGCTCGGCGGCCGCCAGCAGGCGGAGGCTGTTGAAGTAGCCGACGAGGGTCCAGTACGCATCGCGCACGTCATCGTCGGTGCCTGCACGGGCCGCCTGATGGAGCAGGTTGGCGTACGTGCGAATGAGCAGCGTGGACTGGCTGGTGCTCGGGGTGAGAAGGCCGACGTACTGGCGGCTGGCCTTCCGTTCCTTCGGCGTCTCCACGGCGAACCAGGAGTCCCTGGCATCGATCCCCGCTGGCGGGAACTGCGAGACGTCACGATCGAAAAGCTTCTTGCCCTGCGCGGACGCCCTGCGAATCGTGGCGGTGGAGGCAATGATCTTCGGGCTGTCGGCCAGCAGGTCGACAGCTGTCTCGTACAGACCGGTGAGCGTGCCGAGCGGTCCCGAGATGAGGTGCAGCTCGTCCTGGACGATCAGCTCCGGTGGCGGTGTGCCGTCCGAGCGGTCCCGGTTGAAGAGGGCGGCTGTCTGCTCCCGCCACGGCATGGCGGCGAACTTGTCGACAGTGGCGATCACCAACGTCGGCCGGGCGTCGTAGACCGCCTCGTCGACCAGGTGGACCGGCAGCCCGTCGTGGAAGTCGCACCAGGTGTCGGGACACCGGACATGCATCCGCTTCGCAGCCTCGTCGACCTCGTACTGGTACGCGTCGAGGCGGGTTCCGCACCACGGGCAGGAGTGCAGCTGGACGGGGTTCTTCTCCTGGAGTTCCTTCTCCTTGCGCAGCTCGTTCAGGCTCTCCTCGGCCACCGAGAGCTTGTTGGGCGTGGCGGACTGGCCGACCCACATGCCAATGGAGATGGGCGCGGTGCCCAGAGTCCGCTCGTCACCGAGGCGGATGCGTTCCATGGCGCAGATCAGGGCTGCGGCACGCTCGAACTGCTGAAGGGTGAGCAGACGCAGCGTGTAGCGCATGAGGACGGTGACGCCTGCGCCGCGCTCCTTGAGGCGGATGCGACGCAGAAACGTCGTGAAGGCGATCAGACCGAGATAGGCCTCCGTCTTGCCACCACCGGTGGGGAACCAGAGCAGGTCCGCGATCTCCCGGTCCTTGTGGTTCGAGTCCACTATCCCTTCGAGACACAGCAGAACGAAGGAGATCTGGAACGGACGCCACCGCCCCGCGGACTCGTCCGGCGTTCCGTTCCGCCCCTTCTTCACCCACTCACTGCGGGAGCGCTGCTGCGCCATCGCACGATTGGCGAGACGGAACGCCCGCATCGCGTCGGAGTCGTTTCCGAGAACCCTGATGCCGCGGCGCATGCGACCGAGCGCCGTGCGGCATTGCTTGATCTGCTCCCGTGCCGGCGGTTCGTAGGGCGTGCCAAGGAACGCCTCGGTCTCCGCCTCTTTGCGGTCGATCCAATCCGCGTATCCGGCCATCAGCTCATTGAGCGCTGCCAGGACTTCGCTCTCGGGTCGGGTCGCCAGGCCGTGCATCGTGAGGGCCGAGTCGTCGATGTCCGGGTTGGAGTCGGTCAGCAGCACATCGTGGGTGGGGACGAACTCGGTCCGCACGGTGGCGATGGCGGCACGCTTGTTGTGCGCACCGACGGGCGGAGGCGTCCAATCCCAGTCGGCGGCGCAGCCGTGGCCCATGGCAAAGGTCGGCGCATGCCGGTGGAGCAGTCGGCTCGACGCGACCTCCGGATCGTTCGTACGCCGCTCGGCGGGACGCTCCACGAAGGCGGGTGCGCCGGACGGGGTCGTCACGGTGAGGCGGGGCTGGTAGAGGCAGAAGGCGTCCTGTAGCTCCCGTTCCCCGACCCGGTGGGTGTTGATCAGGGTCACGGTCACGGTGACGGTCCCGCTCAGGGCGGCCTGCGGGCGTACGAGAACCTCGACCCGTACGCCGTCGTCCAACGGGTCAGGGCGGTGCCTGCACGGAGCGGTCACATCGATCGTGACGGGGGGCAGGGTCAGGACCCGGCGGCGCCAGTGCTCCTTCTGTTCGGAGACGGTACGGGCCTCGGCCCGCTTGGCGGTCACGGGGCGTCCTTCCGGATCGACCGGGTCGTAGACCGCGGCCTCTGTGCGCACCACGATCGCCGAGGAGACTTTCGGGTCGACTGCGAAAGTCAGTCCCATGGACGAGGGGCGTCGGTCGCCGACCAACGGGGCACCGAAGTCCGGGACCGCCTCCTCGACGTCCCTGCCGCCCCTGACGAGGGGCATGTCGTCCAGGCCCTCGTTCTCGGCCGTGTCCTCTCCGAAAGCCTGCTCGGCCACGTCGCCCGAAGGGCGCGGGAACAGCACACCGATGGGATAGGTCGTGATCGGCGGATCCTGTGTCAGTACCTCGTCGGGAGCCCCGGGGCCGAGCAGATCCCTGCGGAGCTGTGCGACGAGTCCGTCGCGCACCGCATAGTGGGCCACGTGGGCGTTCGATCCGTCCGTCATCGTTCCATGTCCTCCTGCTTGGTCTTCCCGGCTCGCCTGTACCGACCGAGTCCTGACATGCGCGGCACTGTCCAGATGCCCTGATCCCCCAGCCCGGCGCGGGCCCCGGACGCCTCGCTGCCGGCGACGCTCTCCAGGCAGTCCACCCTGAAGCCCCTGATCTCAACGGGCCAATTGATGTCCCATGTCCTGCTGATCTTCAGGGAGGTATGGAGGTCCTGGCGGAACTGTTCCGACACGACTGCCACCGGACGGTCCCTGTGGAAGACGGTGTACGGGGGACTCTGATCCGACGCGACGGTCATCTGGTGCTGGGACCGAAGGACGAGCGGGTCACCGGGAGACACCGACGAGGCCAGATAGTCCTGTACGGCTACGGCCTCGTCCGTGAACCCGTCCGTGCCGGGCGGGTGCTCCCGACAGACATCGCGTCCCGAGGCGGCGATGCCGTCGCGGATGTACGACTTCCATCCGCCGAGGTACAAGCGGTCGGTGGCCCGGTCCCGCCGGACAAGAGCGGTCTCCGGTGCCGCGATCCGGAACAGGTCGTCCCGGGGACGTGTCATCGCGACATAGAGCGAGCGCGCCTCCGCCGCAGGGTCGATGTGGGTGTGCTGCTTGCGCAGCTCCGCCAACGACGTCGGTTCGACGACGATCACGCGGTCGAACTCCAGCCCCTTGGCCCGGTGGACGGTCGACACCACCAGATCGGCGGGCTCGACGGCTGCCAGGTCGTCCGGGAAGCGCCCCTCGGCGACCAACCGTCGCACGGCCGACACGTCCAGGAGCCCACGCGGGGCGCGTGCCGCCCCCCGCAGGGACCGCCAGATCCTTGCCCGATCGCCCACCGGAGACATCGGGCTCCCGTCGAGCAGCGCCTGGAAGCGCTCCTCGGTCAGGGTGGTGGAACCGGTCCCGCGGAGCACGGAGGCGACCCACGCCGGGACGGGGCGGTCCTGCAGGGCCCGCTGCATCCGGTGCCGCACTCCGAGGGAGAACAGCGTGTCGGACAGCACCAGGGCCTGTCGGTTGTCCCTGCAGAGGATCGCGCACGCGCCCGGGTAGTCCCGGAGCGAGCCGATGGTGAACGGAGCCTCCAGAACTCCGAAGTCGGGGCAGGAGCGCAGGAGGTCGATCAGCTTCCGGTGGTAACCCTCGCCGGCCGCGTCGGACTCGGCCGACTCGGAGGGCAGCCGTTGAAGCGCACCACCGAGGGCCAGCGCAGTGCGCGCCTCGTCGGTGCGGGCCCGGAAGTTGGTGGAGAGGTGCAGCTCGACCAGGTCGTCCATGTAGGACGCGCGCAACCAGTCGAAGAAGTAGTTCGTCTCGGCAGCGCGGGCGTCCTCGTCCGACACCTGGAACCCGAAGATGGCTTGCGCCCCGTCGCCCACCACCGTGAAACCGCAGCTGTCCTGGAAGCGGTCGAGCAGCGTCTCCACCATGTCCCGCCGGTCGCCGACCAGGTCCTGGACTTCGTCGATCACCACATGGGCCGGTGCTCCCTGCTCCATGGCCTCGACGGCTCCGCGAAGGATGGCCTCCGTGGTCTCCTTGATCCGCTCGTCGAAGCGGAGGCTGCCCCAGTCCCGGTCCGGCTGCTCGCTCCGCAGCACCGAGTACGCCCATGAGTCGAAGGTCTGGACTCTGACCCGACGAGCCTCGCGCGCGTGCAGCGCTATCCGCTCGCGCAGCTCCCGCACCGCGGCCCTGGAGAAGCTGAGGACCAGGATCTCGCGCGCCTCGAGAGCCTCGTCGCCATTGCCCATGAGGACGTCGAGGCGGCGCACCAGGGTGTGCGTCTTGCCCGACCCTGCCCCTGCGGTGACCAGAAGCCGGGCGTCCCACGGCTGGTCGACGACGGCCTGCTGCTCCTCGGTCAGCGGCGGGCTGTTCAGGTACGCGTCGCTCACTTCGCCCTCCACAGGTGCTCGAACTGCGTGAAGGCGAGCGCCTTGTCGTAGTTGGTGATGTTGTCCCGGACATTGAGGATCAGGCAGGTCTCCTCGCCTCCATTGCCGGGTCCGCGCAGACCGCGACCGATCATCTGCTGGTAGACGTTCGGACTGTAGGTGGGGCGGGTGATGACGACGGCCCGGGTGGCCGGGGCATCGAAGCCCTGAGTCAGGACGCCGTAGTTGGTGAGGACCCGGATCCGGCCCCGCCTGAAGTCGTCGATGGTCTTTCTGCGCTCACCCGTCGACGTGGCCGAGTCCACCGAAGCAGCGGTGATGTTCCGGTCCTTGAGCTTCGCGGCGAGGAACTTGGCATGAGTGACCGACGTGGCGAAGACCAGCACCGGCCAGTCGGCCGGCATGGAGGCGATTTCCTCCAGGATGCGCTTGTTCCGGTCCTGGTCGTCGGCGAGACGCTGCTCGGCGGCCTTCGACAGCAGGCTCATCTGATCGGCCCGCTCCTTCTCGACGTTGGTCAGCTCGATCGTGCCTCCCAGGAGTTCCCGGTGCGTGACCTTCGCCAGCATGCCGAGTTCCTGGAGTTCCGCATAGGCGTCGCCGGAAGGGAAGATCCCGTCGTCGAGCCGCTGGGTGCCGAACCTCCGGACCAGGCGCCTGGTCTCCTCGTCATTGGTGTTGCGGAAGGGTGTGGCGGTGAGGCCGAGCAGGTGACGTCGGGTCTCATGCGCGGTCAGCCCGAGGTGCGTGAGGATCTCCGTGTACTGCGGCGAGATGGCGATGTGCGCCTCGTCCACGACGACGAGGCAGGCGCTGCGAAGCCAGGTGTATCCGTCGGTGCCTAGGCAGTTACGGAGCTTCGCGTCGGTCGCGACCACGAGGTGGGGACGGCCGCCGACCGGCCCCGCCTCATTGGTCGTCCAGAGCCTGCTGATGGTCAGCGGACTCTCGGCCCCCACCTTCGACCAGACGAAACTCCAGCTCTGGACGGCCTGTTCACAGAGCTCTTCGGTCTGTGCGATCCAGAGAATGGGGCCGTCGAGGTCGCCCACCTGCTTGATCCATCGGATGACGGCCTCTGCCGCGACACGTGTCTTTCCCGCACCTGTGGGCAGGGAGAGCATCCCGCGCTGCGGGGTGAACCTGTCGAGCATCGCGAAGACCTTCGCCGCGAGTCGTTCCTGGTAGTCGTGCAGACGGGGGAACGCAGTGGGGCCGGAGACCTCGATCCGCGGGGGCAACGAAGGAGTCCGGGTACCGGCGAAGGAGTCGGGGAAGCCGAATTCGGAGACGAACTTCACCGCGGGCGAAGAACCGGTGAAGTTCGACGGAGCGTGGCTGGGGTATGCCGCCAGAAGGTCTCTGGCGTGCATCTGCAGGACGCCGTCACCATGTGCGTTGTAGGCCAGACCGGCGATACGGCGCGGGGAGGGCTCGGTGCCTCCCAGTTCGGCGCGTTCGCTCTCCAGCAGACCCGGTGGCAGACCCGCGCGGAGCGCGGTCGCGCCGATGAGCAGTTCCAGCTTCTCTTCGACGCTCTCTGCCTCGCGGACCCGGCGAAGGGAAGCCTGCAACTCCTGGTCAGCCTCCTGTCGTTCCTGTGCTTCGAGGACCGCCCTGCATCCTGCTTCCTTCAGCCCCCACCGAAGTTCGCGGTCCACGGCCACCAGCGCGGCGAGCCTGTCCGCGGGTTCGAGGACGAGTACGGTGGCGCCCAGGAGGGCGCTGGTGAGAGGCGTGGCCCTGGTGCCCTGTGGCGTACGGGTCAGTTCCTCCAACTCGGAGCAGCGCAGCAGGCGGTGGTTGTTGACCGCATTTCCCATGCGCTGACGGAGCGTGGGGAATTCGTCGTGCAGGAGGGCGGGCTCGCCGGCCCCGACGTGGCGGGTCTCCTTGGTGATGACATCGGCGTAGCGCAACATCCCCCACGTCTTGACCAGCAACGCCGCGTCTTCCGTGCTACCTGCGAACAGGGCGGGAATTTGCTCGGCGCGAAGCGCTCGATATTCGGCCTCCGTGGCAGCCACGGCGATCTCGTTGTCCTCGCGCGCGCTCCACTCTGAGCCGACCCGGCAGCGGGTGAGCTCGCCCTCGGGGAAGTCCACTTCGAGACGGGTCAGCATCACATAGGTGCGTCCGACGAAGACGTCGTCGTCACTGCTTCCGAGTTGTTCGAGCAGTCGGTCCCACTGTTTCGGCGGAACATCGTCGACCAGGACCGGGAGATGGAGTTTGCGCGCCTTCTCCCCGCTGATGTCCGCCACGGGCAGTACATCGGCGTAGGAGCGGAGTTGTGGGCCCACAGCGCTGGCGATCGGGACGATGCCCTGAGAGGTGGGGACCCTTCCGAGCCGACGGAGCATCCAACGCAGAGGCGAGTGAATCGTCTTGCGCGTCGTTGCCTGGGTGCCGAACTGCAGGGTCCAGGTGTCGATGACGCTGTCGTCGGGCAGTGCCTTGACGAAGGCGGCCCTGCCCTCTTCCGACAGCCGTTCCAGGAGGTGCAGCGGACCTCCGACGGGGGATCCCTCCAGCTTGAGGCGGGTGATGGCGGGTCGGCTGGCACTGCTGCTCAACGTCCTGCAGTAGCTGTCATAGATGGCGGTGCGGTATTCGTCGAACCAACCCTCGTCATTTGGCCGGTGACCGGAGGTCGGTCGCTCGCGCAGACCGAACTCATGGAAGACCATTCTGTCGTCGGAGTGGAAATCCAGGTCCACGGCCACCGAACCGTCACGGGAACCGTCGCCGGGGACGACGGGTCCCGGGAGCAGGCAGTCCCGCATCCGATGGAAGCGACCGTCGGCGGTGCGGACGAACAATGTCGCCAACGGATCCGGCACACGGGAACTCACCTCACCACTCACCTGGCTGCCTCCCGCGCTGTGGAACAGCTCCCAGAACCGGCCCCAGTCCAGCGGACCGTAGTTGTCGAAACCCTGCTCAAGGACGCCGATGAACCGGCCCCGGGGAGTGGCCTCACGAATGCCGATCTCGCCGAGGTCGCTGATCAGGGATTCGTCATCGGACAGCTTCCGATCGATATACGTCGTTCCGTCGCGGAGCCCGTCCTGGACCGGCCGGCGAAAGACCTTGCCGAGGACAGCGGGAACCATCCCGCTCTCCTCGGTCAGCACGATCCGTGCCGAGCGTGCCTCGGCGGCGAACGGGGACGCGTCACGGATCATCGAGGCGAGGATGCGGATCGCGACGGCAGAGGCCTCGGCCGTGCCGTCGACGACGAGCGCCTCCAGCCATTCCCGCACCGTCGCGCGGCGCTGCTTGGTCTCGTCGAGGATGTGCCCCACTTTGCCGGCGCGGAACTCGGCCGCCTCAACCGAGGGATGGATCCAGTCCGAGGGTCGGCCCGGATAGGCGTTCCACATGCGGAGCCAGTCGAGCTTGAGCGGCACCTTGTTGTGCGGTGCCGGGTGAATCCGGATGTCCCGGGGAATCCGGAGGACGCCGTCCTGGTCGGGGAGGGAGGGGCGTTGCGCCGCCAACCGCCAGATCTGTTCGGTCAGATACTTGTCCGCCCAGTTCAAAGTCTCCGACTCCTTGGTCCGGCCGGGGAGCAGCGGGAGATATGCGCCGGGGTCCTCGGCCGGTGCGAGATGCGGCAGCGAGTCGATCACCAGACGAGCCGCAATCCGGATGATCTCCTGGTTGAACGGGCTGGAGTCCAGGAGGTTCTGCCGGTCCTCGTTCGTCTTCCACGCGCCGTTGAGAGCGCCCCTCAGGGTCATGGGGTACTTCGTCGGGAAGAACGACCAGAACTCCCCCCGACCCCTGGGGGTGGTGAGCACGGTGTCACCCGTGTACTCGGGAACGGCCCACGAGATGTCGATCGTCCCCCGGTCGTGCATCTCGCCGGCGCTGGCCCTGGCCTCCGCGGTGGGGCTGTGGGCGTGGGTGAAGACCCTCCATGCCGAGTGCGACTCGGGCCGACCCGTGCGCGTCTCGTGGATTGTGTGCCGAAAGCCTTCGTGGTCGACCGTGATCTCACGGCGGACCGTCGGCATAGGACGGGTGTCCTCCAGGACCACCGTCCCCACGTGGTGGGAGAAGAGCTGGAACCGGGCGGGGAACTCCCTCTGCACATCGTCCTTGTTCATGGACGCGTGCATGTCGTGGCCGAGCCGTTCGGCTGCGCCCGGCAGCAGCGGAAGCCGAACCACGGTGGTCGCCCAGCCGAGCAGCGTATCGAGGATGGAATCCGCAGTGCGCTCCTTCGCCGCGTCCAGCGGGCGGGCCATGCGCAGAACCGGCGCTTCGAAGGTCTCCTCGGTGGAGCTGCCCCGCGCCTTCCTGATCTCCTCGTGCGACCAAACACGGTCGAATCCGAATGAGCCGGAGCTGCTGAAGAATTGGGGGGTGTCCGTGATGGCCAGGATCGATTTCACGCCGACGCCGAATCGACCGATCTGGCCCCCGCGCTTCTTCGAGACGCTCATCCGGAGAATGGTCTCGGCACCCTCCGGCGTGACGGGTGTTCCTTCGTTCGCGCAGTAGAGGTGCGTGTTCGTGAGAACAACATGCACCTTCCCGCCGGGTGAAGCGGCTATCTCGTCGGCAGCATTCTGTACGAGCTCGAACAACTGGCGGTCTCCGTAACCGCCTTGGGTGATTCGCCGCTCACCATTGGCATGCTCCAGAATCAGTCCGGGGTCCACGCGGTAGGTCTCCAGCACGCGCTTCGACTGTTCGACGATCTTCTGGATGACGGGCGAGTCGCACGAACCGCCCGTCACCTGCGTGTAGTTCAAAGTGATCCCATTCCATGACCGTGATGAGAACGCGGGAGGAGAGCCGAGGCCGGCCGCTGCGGGGGTGCGACCGGCCATCAGGTGAACGATAGGCGTGGAGTTTGACGGTGCGCCTGGTCAGTCCGACTTGAGGATGATGATGAACACGACGGTCGGGGGCGTGCGGCGGTACCTACGGAGCGCGCGGTCCTTGTTGGGCGGGCGGGTGGTCACGATCACCCGGGGGCGGCGGGGGGTGCGCCGGACGCGGCGGCGCGGCGCATCGCCGTCGCGCGAAGTAGGCGCGGACGCGTTCGGCTGCGGAGTGGCCTCTGCCGTCTCACGCTTGGCATCACGCGGCGGGGTGGCCCCGGCCGCCGCCCCGCGCTCGGCATCGCGCCTGCGCCGAAGGCTGTTGATGAGGGGGCGCGTGACGTCGAAGGCGTCGAGGAACTCGGACCTCAGCGCCGGGTCCTCGATGGAGTCGTACGCGCGGACGATGTCGAACCCGTCGTCGGGCATGGCTGTACCCCTGCTCTCGTGTGTTGTGCATGTCGAATCGGGCGATACCGAAAATGGCGCACGTGCAAAAGGGCTGAATGCACACGAGGTGGGGGGTGTGAATTCCGCAGGGTGGTAGAATTGGCAGATTCGCTGGAATGTGAGTCGATGCGAAGAGTAAATCACACTCTATTCATTTCGGCGATTCGAGCCAGGGGTTCAGCGGAATTCGTCGAAATCGCGCGCAGAGCGTATTTTTGGCGTTCTGGTACGCAAAAGCAGGCACCCTATTTTCAAGTGCCATTCACGGGCGATGGGGTTTCGCCGCCCAGGACGTTACACACCAATCCTCCCTCATAGCAAGGGTGTTCGTCGCACGCTTGTCGTGCATCGCGGTGATGTAAATCGGGTCAATGGTGCATATCGGGCCGAAGGTGTCGTTCCCGTCATTCTTTGAGCATGCGGTCCATCGAGACATTTGATTTTTGAAGCGATGGGAACCTTTCTGGGGTCCCGGGCGTGATGTCAATCAAAATTGTCACCCCGGCGCCAGTGTCAAATGGGCGGTGTACGGTGGGCCCGTGGGCGGTGCGGCAGCTGAGGAGTGGTGACGTTGGACAGCGGCATGGATTTCGGTCCCTGGCTCGCGCGACAGCTCAAACACACGGGCCTGAGCCAGGCTGATCTGGCTCAGCGCATCGGGCTGACGCGAGCGGCGGTATCGGCCTGGATCACCGGGCGGGCGACCCCCCGTGAAGAGACGATCAACAAGATCGCTGAGGCGCTCGGTACGGACCTGGGGACGATTCACACCCGTACCGCGGACACCCTGGCCGGCCTGCCGATCTCCTGGTACCACCGTCCCGGACACGACGACGGCGGGCGCGAGTTCGGGAACGCGGCGGCCTTTGCTTTCCAGGCGGACGTCGGGGTCCTGGCGCGCGAGGCGACCCAGAACAGCCTGGACGAACGTCTCGACCTTGCCCAGCCGGTCCGGGTGCGCTACACGCTGCACGAGTTGAGCGGCGAGGCCCTGGCCCGCTTCCGGGACGAGATCCGCTGGGACGACCTCCTTCCGCACTACGAGGCGGCGGCCGAGCAGGACCAGAAGGTCGGGCGGATGGTCGCTGCCGGATTGCGCGACATGTACGAGCACGATCGACTGGTCCTTCTCCGCATCGACGACTACAACGCCTCCGGGCTGACCGGCGATGACTACGAGACAGGTCGGTTCGCCGCCGTCGTTCGCCGTCAGTTGGACAGCCAGAAGTCGATGAGCGGTGCCGGTGGTTCGTACGGTCTCGGCAAGGCTACGCTCTGGGCCACGAGCCGACTGGGCCTGGTGCTCATGAACTCCACCCTGTCGAAGCCGCACGAAGGGCGCACCGAACGACGACTCATCGGCCGACTCGACCTGCCCTGGCGTGAGGTGGGCGGAAAGGCCTGGGCCGGACCCGCATGGTTCGGCCGTCCCGACCCCGATGCGGACAACGTGAACGTCGCTCGCTCGTGGTGGGCCGACGAGGAGAGTGTCGAGCGTCTCCATCTGTCGCGAGAGAGCGCCGAGGCCGGCACGTCGTTCCTGATCGTCGGTGCCCACGACGTGGCGAGCCTCGCCGAAGGGACCGAGAGTGAAGGCGTCGAGGACGAGGACAGCGTGCATCGGATGCACAACCGACTCCTGGATGCCCTTGGTCGGAACTTCTGGGCGGCTATGACCGGCGGAGGAACGCAACGGCCATTGCTGGAGGCTTCCGTACGGACGCTCCGCAACGGAGTGGAGCTCATCCCCGAGACCCGGGTCGATCCCCGTGTCACCCAACCTTCCCGGACACGTGCGCTGCAGGCATTCCTGGACGGCACGACCGTGGAGCGGCTGACCGAATCCGGGCAGGTCGCCATGGCGACCGTGTCACTCGCCGTGCCGGCATCCGCGGGACGCGGAAACGGCGGTGAGCACCGGGCGGTCGTGCTGGTTACGGAGGCCGAGGATGCCGATGGCAAGCCGAACAGAGTGACGACGATGCGGGGCAACCGCATGACCGTCAAGGTCGGTTGGGTACCCGGCCTGCCCGTCGGGACCAACTCCTTCCAGGCCGTGCTGCTTGCGGGCAACGCGGCGGGCAACGACGCCCCCTTCGCGGATGAGGCCGAGGCGTTCCTCCGGGCCTCCGAACCGCCCGAGCACGACAAGTGGGGACAGACGGAGGAACTGCGGATGCTGTACTCGCCGTCCGCGTACCGCCGGATCACCGGACTCACTACCCAGACGAACAAAGTCGTGCGTGACCTCGTCGCGTTGCCCACCAAGAAGCGCAACGGCGGTTCCGAGCGGCTGCGCAAGCGCCTGGCTGTGGGAGGCCGCAAGGTCGCCCGGCCGACGACGACGGCGGGTCCTCCGACGCTGGAGGAGCTCGACGCCCAGATCGACGGCGACGGCGCGTGGTGCGTCACGGCCGAGGTGAGGATTCCCGCCGGAGGCGACTCGTGGCGCCCCGCACCAGTGGCCAAACTGGATGTGCGCTCGGGGCCCCGACCAGTCTTGGGCTGGTCCGAGCTCGTCGCCGTGCACAACTGTGAAGTGGTCGAAGGCACCATCCACTTCGAGCCCGGCGCGCGCAACGCGACCTTCCGAGGAACCACAGACGTGTCCACGCATCCGGTACGGGCCGTGTTCAGTGGCCTCGTCGTGGAACTCCGTACCGACAAGGGGGGCCAGGCGTGAGGGCCTATCCGTACAAGCGACTTCCCGGCATGGTGTCCCTACGGGTTGACGCCGTTGAACTGCGGGGACCGGGTGAGATCCGGGAACCCCTCGACACCACTGCGTTCTCGTCCATCGAGCAGGTGGTCGCTCCGGGAGTGGCCGAGCGGGACGACTGGGAGAGCGTCCGCCTGAAACTCTCCGCCACCGTCCCGGGCAGAGCGACGGAGCCCGACGGCCCCTGGTCCGACGTGGCGGTCGTTGTCGTACTGAGCGAAGGTGCCACCAACACGCGGATCACGGCCCCCCTGAAGCCCGGCAACGAGGGTGGCCGCCAATGGACGGGCCATCTCGACCTGTGGCGTGCGGACCATCTGGACCGGGCCACGATGTCCCTCCATGTGGTCGCCACTGTCGACGGTGTGCGGGGACGCGAGATCGCCACCTCGGACAAGGACTGGATTGTCGACCTGCAGGCCGAGGCGCCGCTGCGCGAGCGGGAACTCGAAGTCGTCGAAGTCGGTTTCCGAGAAGGGCCGGAGTGGCTGCGTCGCTTCCGGGAAGTGCCCTGGATCGTCGACACGTCCGGCGACCTTCCCGTCGTCCACATGAATACCGATTTCGAAGGAGTCGCCGATCTTGTCGGCGGCAACAGCACGTTGGTCGACAACCTGGTTCGAGACCTGCTGATCGCCCAGATGTGTACAGACGTGTGGACCGCCGTCTTCCACACCGCCATCGGTGACCTGGAGATCGAGGACGACGGAACGCCGCTGTTCCCCCGGGACTGGCGTGGCGAGGTACTCCGAGAGATGCTGCCCGACGTTGTGCCCGACCGCCCCCTGGAGGAGTCTCTGCGCGAGGTTCACCGTCGGCGGACCGGAACGTCCGGTTGGACTGATCTCCAACCCCGCATTCACTACGCCGCGACGCGCAGGGCGGAAGTACCCAAGGCCCTGACCGCCACCATTCGTGGCCTGGACCGCATCCACCGGGGGACCGACGCATGACCGACAAGCCGAACCATCTGCCGGAACGCCTGGCGTTGCTTGCGGACCTTAACGCGGCGCAGTACCTCACTGAAGGACTGCTCGCCGGCAAGGAAGACGTCCCTGCCATAGCGCTCAACAAGATCACCGAACCTCTGCCGCACGCGGAGGAGAGCCGCGCCGAGCTGGAGCCGGTGCGTGATCTGGTCGACGACGCCATGCACGGGTTCCGCGACGGGAAGGTGACAGCTGCTGATGCTTGGCTCGCTCCTCGACTCCACGCGACGCTGAGGCTCAGCCGCCGCGAGGCCGCCGACCGCAGGTTCTGGAATTACCTGGCTCTGGGCGTCGCCCCCGACTACGTCGTCTGGCGACACCTGTCCGAGCCGAAGAAGGACGGGGACCTGCCGAAGGTCGCCTCCACCCGGTTTCGCGGCCCCGCGTACACCCAGGCGTTCGCCCGGCTGTGGTGGGCGGCCGAACTGTTCCGCGACGGTTCCGACTACGCGCCGGTGGCGACCGTCTGCGCGCACCAGGACATGCTCAATACCGTTCTACGGCTCGATGCGATCGACCACCGGCCGACCGCACAGGCGATGGTGCGGCTGATCGAGCGCGCCACGGTGAGGACCGGCAGGGAGATCAACGCCTTGGCGGCAGCGATCAACGCGTCCGCGGCCACGCTCATGTACGACGTCGTCGCCCCCGACGCGGAACGGGACGGCAGGCCGCTGCGGGCGTGGATCGAGGCAGCCGAGTCGGCGCCGGCTGTGCCGCGCAGAGCGCTTCCGGAAGGTCCGGACGAGGAGAGGACGCCGGAGACCTCGGTGGCCGTACTCGCCGACCACTTCGCGGAGCTCTTCGCCGAGGTCCCCGTACGCGGAAAGGTGGCCGCCGACGACACGAAGGCCGACGAGGTCTGACACCTGGGCCCGTCGAAGGCCTCAGGCGTACTCGGCCTCGTCCGTGGCCGGGTCCTCGGGCTTCCAGTCCTTCAGCAATGCGTACCACTTCTCCTGCGGCGGTTCGCGCAGGAGCGCCATGCTGAGGATGTGGAGCGAGAGGCGAGGCGGGATGGCGTTGCCGATCTGTTGGGCCACGTCGGTGGATCGCCAGGGATAGGCGACGGGAAAGGACTGGAGCAGCCCGGCTTCCGGGAACGTCAGGCGATCCAGCTCCTCACCGACCTCCTTCGCACCCGACTCGCCTTCCTTCAGCAGGAAGAGACGGTTGCGCCGTACCTTGCCGGTGATCGTCGGCGCGGGATCCACGGAATTGCGACGCCCCCGCTTCTTGGGGTCGCCGCCGGAGCCGTAGTTGGAGACCATGACGAATTCATAGGGACGCGTCGCAGCGAGAGCATCCCCCATGGACACCCACGGCTTGATCTCCCCATCGCCGTGGGGGGTCGGAAACAGCGAACCGTCCCGGTGGTCATCCTTTGCCGTCAGTCGTTCGGCGCCCTTCCTGTACCGCTGGTGGGTCGCTTCCGGGAACCGGACCTTCCGGCGCTCGTTCCCCGGGTCGTACTGCGCGATCAGTACGGCACGCCGTCGCGTCTGCGGGACACCGAAGTCCTCGGAGTGCAGGACGTGGGCGTCGGCGGCGTAACCGGTCCGCCGGAGGATCTCGGCGTAGTGCTTCCACACCGGCAACACGGTAGGCACCTGCTCCAGGACGACCACTTCGTACGGCCTGCCGCGCTTGAGCTTGGCCTCCATGATCCAGCGCAGGGGCTGGAGCACGAATCCCGTGCGCTCGTCGGACATGAGGTCCGTCTCGGCCTTGACCTCTTTCCATGCGGCGTCGAACGAAGCCGCATCCTCATGGTCGGCCAGGCGCGTGGCCAGGCGCAGCACGTCGTCCAGGGCCTTGTGGCCCTTCCGACTGCCTGCGACGGAGAAGGACTGGCACGGCGGCCCACCGGTGAGCACCGTCGCCTCGACGACCGAGGGGTCGCACGGCCCGAGCGCGGCGACATCCTTCACTTCGGTGGTCAGGAGACCGGCCGCCGCCCGCGTCCTGCGCGTGGCGGAGTCCCACTCGACACCGATGCTCTCCACGCCCTCGTGCTGCATGATCGTGGCGGCGATATCAAGACCGCCGGGCCCCGCGAAGAGATCGACGATCCCGAATCGCGCAGGCCGAAGTGAGGGGTGAGGTGGGCGGGTCATGGTGCCAAAGTGTAGCCGGCGTTCAAGATCACTCCGTCCGGTACTTCTGGGTCGGTCATTCCGTTCCAGGTCGTGCGGTCAGGGCGGCCGAGATGGCCCGTCCGAGTGCTGTCCCGACCGGCGGGGGAGAGGCGTGTCCGATCTGCCGGTAGCGAGCGGTCTTCCTCCCGGCGAACTGCCATTCCGGGGGGAATGCCTGCAGAAGGGCCGTCTGTGAGTCCGTGAGTTTGATCATTGCCGAAGGGTCGTCGTCCGGGCCGGGTACCTCGTCGGCGAGAGCCCCGCCATTGACCCCCATGCGTTCCCAGGCCTTCTTTGTTCCCGTGGGCCCCAGATCGGCGCCTCCGCGGTTGTCCGAGCCGCCCACCAGGGTCGGAGCGACGCTCACGGCCCGAGCAGCCCAGGCATCCGCGCCGGACCAACCACGAGCGGCCATGGACCGGCGCAATGCTCGGCCGACCGGGACGTGGCTCTCGACCGTCGGCGTCGGCGGCCGGAAGGCGTCGAAGTACCGCTCCTTCAACGCGACGAGCAGCCCCTGCTTACGGTCCTGCGGTACGCCGAAGTCGGCGGCGTTGAGTACGAACCAGCCGAACCGGTATCCGAGGTGTTCCAGTTCCTTGCGGATGAACTCGCGAGCGGACTCGAACTCCGGGGCATCGACCAGTCCCGGCACGTTCTCGATGAGCAGAGCGCGCGGCTGGACGGAGTGGGTCAGAAGGACCGCAGCCTCCAGAAGGCGTAGTTCCTCCTCGGTCTCGGCCCTCGCCGCGGTCGCGCTGGACTTCACGCGCGGCAGCCCTGCCGACAGCAGGTCGACGTCGTACGTCTCCGGGTGCTCGTCCGGAACGAAATCCAGAAGGTCCATCTCCAGAACCCGCCACGCCGGCCGGTTCAGACGAAGCGTCTCGCATGCCACCGGCTTGCTGTCCAACAGCAGCACAGGTTCGAAGCCGGCCCCCTCAAGCCCCAGGGCTAATCCGCCGGCCCCAGCGCACACGTCGACAAACCGCAGCTTGCTCATAGATCCCCACCCTTGTGTTGTGCCCGGCGCCTGCGCCGCTCCCGGTCGACAGCTGCGGCCACCTGCTCGGCGACTCCGGCAGCGGGAGCGTGTTCCCAGAACCGCAGCACCGTCCACCCGGCCGCGGTCAGATGCTCGGTCGTTTCCAGATCCCGAGCCATGTTCCGATCCAGCTTCTTCCGCCACCACTCGGAGTTCGCCCTCGGTTGCGTTGCGTGCTCGGGGCAGCCGTGCCAGAAGCATCCGTCAATCATCACTGCCACCTTGGCCCGAGTGAAGGCGATGTCGATGGTCCGGCGGGACATGCCCGGCACCTTCTCGTTGATCCGATAGCGGTAGCCCGCGGCATGCAGCAGCTTCCGGACCGCCACCTCGGGGGCGGTGTCGCGGCTCGCTTGGCGGCTCATCCGGGCGGAGACCCCGGGGGACGAAGGTTTGGCCGTGCTCATCACTGCCCAGTCTCCTACGCCCCGCTGCTCTGACGATCAACGATTGCGGAATCCCTTCGACCCGAATCGATGGTCCGGAAGCGCAGGAGGCTCCTCTCACCGCCGGTCGACGCCTTCGGGGCGACCAGAGAGAACGCCATGACCAGGTGCCGGGGATCGATAGCCCCGTCGTCGGACAGGCGCGGTTCGTCCTCGACCACGGGATACAGGACCAGGACCCCGCGCCGCTCCCGTACCAACTTCTCGACCGAGGGGTCCCCGGAGTCGTTCAGGGCGCCCGCAACTCGCAGGGCGACTCCGCGGTGCTTCGGTTCGCTGATCGCGCCGAAGAGGTCGCCGCGGCGACGGCTGCGGTGCGCGAGCGTGAGCGGGCGGGAGCCGAGGACCGTTGCCGCAGCGCCGCGGTCCGAGGTCTGCTGCGGGACGACCACGAGCCAGTCGTCGATGCCCGGGCCGGAATCGGCGACCGCAACGAGCGACTCCAGGTGCGGTGAGAACAGTGAGGGAGCGGACCATCGCAGATCGCACAGGATCTGCAGCAGCGCGGTGTGATCGAGGGTGCCGAGCAGAGCCTCGTAACTGTCGCTGCGGCCGTGCTCGGGGGAGGAGCAGCTCACCGTGACGGGTGTGGGGTCGAGCGAGTCCAGGACCGGGCGCCAGGCTTCCACGTTGTGGCGGAGGTCATCGGGATTCGTCGGATACGCCGTCGGCTCGACCCATTCCCCCGGTGACCGGATCTCCACCAGCTCCGCGTTGAACATCTTGTTCCGACCGCTCGGCTTGATCCATGGCAGGTGCTGGGACACCAGCGGCGGGATCTGGGCCGGGGTGACCTGTGGCTTGCCGTCGACCAGTTCCGCGTAGCGCGACAGCTGGGAGCGGAAGGTTTCCTCGTCGCGGCAGATCGCCTCGAAGGCCTCGTACAGGTCGACCGTCTGCGTCTTGGTCAGTGGCTCCTCGCGGCCGATGTAGAGGCGGACAAGGTCGCGATAGCCGGGCCGGAAGCCGAACCAGCGGCCCATCTGCATCAGGGTGTCGGCCTGGCGGGTGGTGCGGCGGTAGTAGGTGACCGTGAGGCCCTCTACGGTGAAGCCGCGGGACAGTTTCGTGCCGCCGACGAGGATCTTCCAGACGTTCGGTGTGCGGTCGAAGTCCAGATCGATCTGGGAGAAGTAGCGGTCCGTGTCGCCGTTGACGACGATGACGGGGGACCCGCCCGACGACACGCGTTGAAGCGTGGGGGAGATGTACGGCTTGAGTTCGGCGTACGAATCGGGGGTGGGTGGACCGTCGGTCGCGTACGTGCGGAAGTCGGCTCCGAACAGGGCTTCCAGGCGGTCGTGCCCCTCACGGGACATGTATCCGGCGTTGCTCCACATCGTCTTGATGCGTGCGGCGAGATCCGCGTGGTCGTCCATCTTCACGGACTCGTGCACCAGCATCGTGTGGTGACGGAACGGGCCTTCCGAGACACCGCGGTCGGCGCGGTACAGCTTCAGGGCGCCCGTGAGGACGAACGCGTCCATCGCCTCCTGGAGGCGGTCGCTTGTGCCCTCGTATATCCCGCGTACGTGGGTCTCCTCGGCCGCGCCCTCCCCCTCCAGGTCGTGGAAGTCCTGCACGCCCATGTAGCCGACCGGCCGCGGCAGGGAGATCAGGAAGTCGCGCGGGAAGATGTCCTCGCCGTCGCTCGGGTCGATGAAGACGTTCGCGAACGGGGTGGCGGTGTAGCCGACGTACTGAGCGCGGGGGAGCAGGCCCAGGAGCTGGGAGATTAGTCCGTTGATCGCCGTGCGCTGGATCTGGCCCGACTCCCACTTCTTCGGGTCGGACGTGTTCACGGATGCCTGGTCGGACTCGTCGTCGATGATCAGGGTGGGGATCTCGCGGAGGATCGGACCGATCTTCTTGAGGTCCTTGACCAGGTTCGTCAGGACGGACTTGTTCTTCTTGACGACCATGACGCGGGCGGCCGCGCGATGCAGGTTCTCGGGGACGTACAGCGGGAGGTGCGGTTCGCGCTTCTCGATCTCCAGGGCGCGGATGCCCTGCAGAAGGCTGCGGTAGTCGTTGTCCCGGGTGGTGAGCCGCTCGATGTTGAACGGCCGGTGGCCGTGGCTGACGAACTTCTCCGGCCAGTCCTCGTCGTCCTGGTAGTCGATGCCGACCAGGGCATCGAGGTCCGACGGGTCGGCGCCGCGCAGGATGTTCTCCTGGCCGATCAGTTCCATGTCCAGGCGGCGCTGGGTCTGGCCCCGGAGGAGGTTCAGGGTGCCGCCGAGGACGATGACCAGGCGGTAGCCGGCGTCGATGGCTTTTGCCGTGACTCCGGTGAAGTTGGCGGTCTTTCCCGACTGGACGTAGCCGACGACCAGGCCGCGAGCGCCGTACGCCTCGGTGCGGGTGGGGTCGGAGAGGCGTTCGACCACGGCATGGCTTGCCTCGTCGAGGCTGGAGACGGCCGCGTCCGACCAGCCCTTGCGGCGCAGGAGTTGCTCGTACGAGTTCCAGTAGAAGGAACGGGCGGCGGCGGCGTCGCGGGAGTACCAGGACGTGAAGTCCTTGCTGATGACCGTCGCGCCGGGCTCCTTGAACACCGGTACCGCCTGGTCCAGCGCCTTGCGCAGGTCGGGTCCGAAGCCGAGGCGGGCATAGGTGTCCGCGCGGCGCTCGTCGGTGCGGGCGGCGGCGGTCGACCAGTCCGCGTGTTCCGCGAGGTCCCAGGCGGTCAGGGTGCGGTGCCAGAGTGCCGTGAGTTCGTCGCCGGGGCCCGCTGCGACGATACGGTCCCGGAAGTGGCCGAAGTCCGTGTCGGCGGGTTCCTCTGCCTCGGACAGGACGAAGGCGAGTTTGGCGAAGGCCTTGGGGCCGCGGCGCATTGCGGCCAGGACGTCGCCGTGCAGGTTGTAGAGGTGATCCGCAGCGTCAGTCATGGCGTAAGGGCTCTTTTCAGCGGGTCAGCGGGAGAGTTCGCAGCGGGCGGCGGTCACCAGGACGCTGTTCCACAGCGCCAAGTTGTCGGTGTGGACGGCCCGCACCCGTTCCTTCTGGAAGATCTCGTTGACCATGAGGTAGAGCATGCTCTTGACGACCGGAGCGTCGTTCAGACCGCCGCGGCGGCCTCCGTTGAAGGCCAGCCGGTACTCCTTGTTGAGCCTGACCTCCCGCTCCTCCCGGTCGAGTTCGAAGAAGACCTCCGACGGCAGCGTGTCCCAGCGGAAGGTGATCGGGTCCTCGCCGTCCAGTTCCGGCAGTTCGTCCCGCAGGGCCCGCTTCAGTTTCGGGTCGAGGCCCTTGCCGGCCGGGATGACGGCCTTGCGGGTCGGTTCGGTGGAGCGGCGGGCCGCCTCCCGGTACGTCGTCTCTGCTTCCTGGAGGTACGCGGCGAACGTGTGGCCCTTGTCGTCGGTGGCCTGTTCGAGACCGCGGGCGAAGGCGGGCGTGACCGTCACGCCGTCCTTCTTCACCGTGAGGCTGAAGACGTCGTTCGGTTCGGTCGGCAGGTCCACGGCGATCCGGGCCAGGGCGAGGTGGCCCTCGGCGCTGCGGGTGCTGTTCCAGCCGCCCGCCTGGACGAGCCGGTCGTTGCGGTAGATGTAGAAGCCCTGGCGTTCGGCGAGCGGACCGATGCCGCGGAAGCTGACCAGCGGCGACTTCGGCGGCCAGACGTGCGCGGTCAGCGTGAGTTCGCCGACGCCCTCGATCGGTGCGGTGTACGTACGGGGGTAGCCGGCCCGGCCCGGCACCCGGTAGCCGAACGGGTCGAGCGGCTCCACGCCGCGGTGGTCGAGCTCCTCCTTGGTCCGCACGTCCTCGACGACGATGTCGACGTTGAAGCCCTCGCGGGCCAGGAAGCGGTGCAGATAGAGGCCGAGGTGGGTCTCCAGCTTCTCGATCGCGTCATTGAGGAACCGGTCGGCCTGACCGGTCGTCACCGTGTCGAAGGCCCGGACGTGGTCCCAGCGGACGATCGTGCCGTGCCACTCGACGATTCCGTCGTAGCGGTCGACGAGGTCCTGGCAGTAGCGGGGATCGACGACGTCGCACGTGAAGTCGGCCTGGGCGCGGGCTGTCAGCCAGCGGCGGCCGGTGGACGGGCTGCGCTTGGTCCGGCTGATGACGGTGAGCGAATCGGCGTGCGAGAGCGATGCGGCCTTGAGACCCGCCCCGAAGTGGCCGAGTGCGCTCTTGGCGTACCCCTCGCGGCCGCCGACTGTCATCGCGGTGTCCAGCGCCTCGTCGTTCATGCCGCATCCGTCATCGATGACGAGCAGGCTGACGAGGCGGTCCTCGTCCCGGAGAAAGCTGATGACGACGTTTCGGGCGCCCGCGTCGATGGAGTTGTCGACCAGGTCGGCTATGGCCGCCTCGAAGCCGTAACCCTGGTGCGTCAGCGACTCGACATAACGGGCGGCGGGCGGAAGCCGCTTGCTGCCGGTCGTCGGGATCTCGTACTGCCAGTCGCCGGAAGGCTGATAGGGCGTCATGAAGGCTTCCTCGCGCGCACAGAGCTGAGACCTGCGCGGGGGAGGTACGGCCCTGAGATCAGTGGATTGAATGTGATGATATTGCAAAGGTGGGGCCTTGAGGGAGTCTTCCCGGAGGCGGATCCGTGGCGCCGAACAACGGGCGCCGAAGGATCGAACCGGGTCGCCCTGGGTCCTATTCGCCAACCGCTCCATCGATCGCCTGGCGGAGCTGGTCCGCGTGGCCGTTGTGGCGCGCGTAGGGAACCTTGAGCGGCGCCCCCCACAGTCCCCGGCGAACTGAGTCAGTCAAAGAGGGCAACGAGTCCGTTCACCCAGATCGCGAGGAACGCAAGGACCGCCACCAGGCATCCGGCCCCTGCCAGGAAGTCGGCAAAAGCGTTTCCCCTGCTGTCTTCCTTCCAGTCAGATGGGACCGTGTCCCAGTCGACGGGGCGTCCCATGGCATCGGAGCAGGCTGCTCGTACTGCTGCCAATTGCTCTCTGGCGAAGGCCGATGGGGCAAGCGACTCAGGCCCATGCCAGGCAAGTGCCCGCATGCGCTGCGGAGCTGTGGGGTATCTCGCCTCGAAGGCGGAGGTCTCAGCTGCGTCCCGGTCCTGTTCGAAGTACATCCAGCGGCCCGCTTCCGCAGGCTCTCCGTACAGGCGGTACACCTCGGCCAGGCGGCGGCGAAGCATCAGGTCGTTCGGAAAGGACGACACCAACCCGCGCAGGCGCTGGCGCGCGACGGGAACCCGGCCGGCGGCCAGGTCCGCGTCGACTCGGGCAAGGGTGTCTCTCAGCGGCATAAGTGCATGATCGGGTACCGCAGTGACCGTCGGCCACCTGGTTTTGTCGCTCAGCCCTCGCTCTTCCCGGGCCAAGGGCAGTGAGATCGACTGAACTTCACTGAGGCGGGACACCACCAGTTACGGGACAGCCCTTAGGAAGGCGATATCGATCGTGCGGCGAGGCATTCCTGGCACGGGTACGTGAAGGCGACAGTGGAGCCCCGCTGCGTAGAGGAGCTTCCGCAGCGCCACCTCGGACGCGGTGTTCCGGCTCAACTGCCGACTCATCCGGGCAGAAACGGCAGCGGACAAAGGATGCACCGTGGTCATAAGCGAGCTTCTCACTTTGTCGGCTAGGAACCGGCTACGAGGTGTAGGGGAAGGGCCCCGATCCGGGGTGGCGGATTCGACGGGGCCCTTCAACAGCGCTGCGGCCTTCCTATGTTGCTACGCCGCCCCGTGGCACTCCCGGTACGCCCGACCCGACCCGCACCAGCACGCCGCGCTCCGGGCCGGCGGCCACGGGACCGCGCGGCCGCGGGCCGCGAGGGTGGTGGCGTACTGGGGGAGGAGGTCCGGGTCGGACGGCGACGCGGCCTCCGAGGCGGCGAAGGCCTCGTACGACGGAACCGTGCCGGTGACGATGCCGAGGTTCGGGGTCCCTGCCGCGTGCAGGTCGCGGAGCGAGGCTTCCAGGCGGGCCAGGTGCTCGGGGTGGGACGGGTACTCGGCGCGCAGGGCCGGGTACGCGGTCAGGAGCTCGTCGAGTTCCGCCGCCGTCCAGTGCAGGACCGCCACCGGGAACGGGCGGGACAGAGCCGTGCGATAGGTGCCCAGTTCCGCGCGGAGGCGGATGATCTCGGCCTGGAGCTCGTCAGGGTCGGACGAGCCCAGCGCCCACAGGCGCTTCGGGTCGTGGAGCTCGTCCAGCGGGACCGTGGCGCTGTGGAGGGTGTCGGCGAGCTCGTCCCAGGCGTCGTGGCCGAGGCCCATCAGACGTCGTACCCGGTGGCGGCCGAACAGCAGGGACTGGGTGACGTACGGGACTTCCTCGCCCGGAGCCAGGAGCAGGGTCAGCGCGGCCGAGAAGAAGTCGTGCGCCGACTCCAGCTCGTCGTGCGATTCGAGGGTCTCGGCCGCGATCCTCCAGGCGGCCGCTTCGCGCGGTCCCGCCGCGCGGAGGCCGTCGATGATCGCGCGGGCCTCCGCCTCGTGACCGTACTCCCAGAGATTCGCTGCCTTGAGGGCCTTGATCAGGGACGGTTCGGCGGGATCGGCGGCGAGCAGTTCGTCGTAGAGGGTGGTGGCGCGGGGGCGCTGGTCGGCGAGCTCCAGGTGGGCCGCGGCGCGCAGGAGCAGCGGCTCCCGGTCGTCGGGGTACTGCGCCGCGGTGCGCAGCAGGCGCTCGGCTTCGGCGATGTGGTCGGCAGGCGTGTCGGGGCGCATGAACCACACCGTACTGCTGTACGGCTACTGGGCGGAGGGTTGTTCCGGCCCTGGTGAGTTACGGGTCGTGCCCTTATCGTGCGGGCCGTGAGGGAGCGGATACCGGTCGCGGTGCAGCGGAACCCGCGTGGGCGGCGCGTCGCCGCGCGTGGGCTGTGGACCGGCGCCGAGGCGGTCGTGACCCTGGGTGTCGTGCTGCTGCTTCTCGTCGTCCATCAGCTGTGGTGGACCAACCGGCAGGCCCGGGCGGGAGCCGAGGACCAGGTGCGGGCCCTGGAGCAGGAGTGGGGCCGGGGCACGGACGGCGGCGGACAGCCGGTGGAGCCCTCGGAGGGCGGGGACGGGGACGACGGCTCGGCCCCGGTGTCGCGGGGTGGTGGTGGCGGGAGCGGGCGTACGGCGGCTGCGGCGCGCGTGCCTCGCCGGGATCAGGCGTACGCCGTCATCCGCATCCCGCGCCTCGGGCTCACCGCCCCGGTCGCCCAGGGCATCAGCAAGAGCGGCGTCCTCGACAAGGGGTACGTCGGGCACTACCCGCGCAGCGTGCAGCCCGGCGGTGCCGGGAACTTCGCGCTCGCCGGGCACCGCAACACGCACGGCGAACCGTTCCGGTACATCAACCGGCTGCGCCGGGGTGACCGGATCACCGTCGAGACCCGGGAGCGGGTGTACACGTACGTCGTCGACAAGACGCTGTCCCGGACGTCGCCGCGGGACAGCGGAGTGATCGCCGCCGTTCCGCGCAGCAATGTGCGGCCCCACGTCGGGTACCGCGAGCCCGGTGCCTACGTGACGCTGACCACGTGCACCCCCGAGTTCACCTCCCGGTACCGGCTCGTCGTGTGGGGGAGGCTGACGGGAGCGAGGGGGCGGTAGGCCCCCGTCTGACCCCGACCGGCTCACGGAGTCATCGTGTATAAAAAATGGAGGGCCGAACGAGCGAGCCCACCGGACCGAGCGGGGGAGGGATCGATGAGCAGCGGTATCGACAACCACCTGCACGGTGGCATCGCCCGCCTCCCCCGGCCCCTCGGAATCCTGCTCTTCCTGGTCACCGAGGTTCTCCTCGCCGAGGGCGGCAGCCTCTCCGCGGCGGTCGCGCTCGCCGCCACCGCCGCCGTCGGTTCCGCGCTCGTCGCGTGTTCGGTCATGAGCGCACGCTGCGCCGCCCCGGTGCCCCGCACCCGGGTCCGTACCGCCATGCGCGACCGCGAGAAACGCACCGCGTTCCTGCCGCAGCGCGATCCCGATGCCAAGGGGCGCAGGCGGCCCCGAGCCCCCGGCCGTGCCCTCCTGACGGCCGCGTAGGGACTTCGTACCTTTCTCAGCCCGAGCACCCGTACGTGTGCTCGGGCATGCCCCACGCGGGTCGTCATGCCGAGCCAGAGCGTCCTTCTCCCGGCACGACGAGACCCCCGGAGGGCTCATCCATGTCCACGATCATGTCCGCTTTCGCCACCCTGGTCGGCTCCTTCGCCGACCTGCTGCACCCGCTCTTCCAGGGCGCGGCCACTGCCGCCGCGATCGTCCTCCTCACCGCGCTCGTGCGACTCGCCGTGCACCCCCTCTCGCGGGCCGCGGCGCGTGGGCAGAAGGCCCGCACCAAGCTCCAGCCGCAGATCGCCGAGTTGCGCAAGAAACACGCCAAGAACCCCGAGCGCATGCAGAAGGCGCTCATGGAGCTGCACCGGGAGGAGAACGTCTCGCCGCTGTCCGGCTGCCTGCCCAGCCTCATGCAGATGCCCGCCTTCTTCCTCCTGTATCACGTCTTCTCCAGTCCGACGATCGGTGGCAATTCCAACGAACTGCTCAGCCACGATCTCTTCGGCGCCCCGCTCGGCGGGCACTGGCACGAGGCGCTCGCGGCCGGCGGACCGTTCGGCGCCCAGGCCGTCGTCTATCTCGGCCTCTTCGCGATCGTCACCGTCGTCGCCACGTTCAACTACCGCCGTACGAAGCGCCAGCTCGCGGCCGCCCCGGCCACCCCCGCCACCGGTCCCGACGGAAAGCCGGCGCCGGGCATGGGCATGATGACGAAGCTGATGCCGCTGATGTCCTTCTTCACGCTCTTCTCGGTGGCGTACGTGCCGCTTGCCGCCGCGCTCTACATCGTCACGAGCACCACCTGGACCGCGGTCGAGCGCACCGTTCTCTACCGCGACATGCCGGCCGCGGGCGTCGCCGTGGCCAGCGTGGCGTAACGGCCTCCCCCACGGCAGTGGGAGGCCGTTACGCCGGCGGGGCGAGTGCACCGGTCCAGTGTGTGAACAGGGCCTTGCAGAGTGATCCGATGTCTTGGAGGATCGGCCAGGCCTGCGATGGCCGCCACCCATCCGACGGGCCCGATCTCGACCAAGGGGAGAAAGACCGTTGAAGCTGCTTCGTGTGGGTACGGCAGGTGCGGAACGACCGGCGCTGCTGGACCGGGACGGAACCCTGCGTGACCTGTCGGGAATCGTCACCGACATCGACAGCGCCCTGCTCGCCGACGAGTCCGCGCTGGCGCGGGTACGGGCCGCCGCGGCCGCGCCCGGCGAGCTGCCCGCACTCGACGCCGAGGGGCTGCGGGTCGGGCCGCCGCTCGCCCGCATCGGCAAGATCGTGTGCATCGGGCTGAACTACCACGACCACGCCACCGAGACCGGAGCGGCGATTCCGGCCGAACCGATCCTCTTCTTCAAGGCGCCGGACACCGTCGTCGGACCCGAGGACACGGTGCTGGTGCCGCGCGGCAGCGTCAAGACCGACTGGGAGGTCGAGCTCGCCGTCGTCATCGGCCGTACCGCGCGTTACCTGGACTCCGCCGAGGAGGCGCTCGGCCACGTCGCCGGGTACGCGGTCGCGCACGACGTCTCCGAGCGCGAGTTCCAGATCGAGCGCGGCGGCACCTGGGACAAGGGCAAGAACTGCGAGACGTTCAACCCGCTGGGGCCATGGCTCGTGACGGCCGACGAGGTCTTGGACCCGCAGGCGCTGCCGCTGAAGCTCTGGGTCAACGGCGAGCTGAAGCAGAACGGCACGACCGCCGACCAGATCTTCCCGGTGGGCGAGGTGGTCCGCTACCTCAGCCAGTTCATGACGCTGTACCCGGGCGATGTCATCAACACCGGTACGCCCGCGGGCGTGGCCTTGGGGCAGCCCGATCCCAAGCCGTATCTGCGGGCGGGGGATGTCGTCGAGCTGGAGATCGAGGGGCTGGGGCGGCAGCGGCAGGAGCTGAAGGACGCGTAGCCGTCGCGTAAAGGTCGGAGGGGTGGGTGCCGCTGGTGCGGTGGGCCACCCCTCCGACATGTCATGTCAGTCGGGCATCGTGGTGGCGAACTGTTCCAGCGCCTCGACGACCAGCGCGTGGTCCTCCGCCTGCGGCAACCCGGACACGGTGACCGAGCCGATCACGCCCGCGCCCTCGACCGCGATCGGGAACGAACCGCCGTGCGCGGCGTACGTGTCCGGGTCCAGCCGTGAGGAGTCCTCGAACGTCGTCCCCTTCGCCCGGAACCGGGTCCCGACCAGGTACGAGCTCTCGCCGTACCGCTCGACGACCTTGCGCTTGCGGTCGATCCACGCGTCGTTGTCCGCGCTCGAACCGGGCAGTGCGGCATGGAACAGCTGCTGGGCACCGCGCCGGATGTCGATCGCGACCGGCGCGTGGCGCTCCCGGGCCATGGAGACGAGCAGCCCGCCGAGCGCGTACGCGTCGTCGTAACTGAAATGCGGCAGTGTCAGCCGGCGCTCCTGCGCGATGAGCTCGGAGATGGTCGGAGCGGTGGGGTTCATGCGGGCTGCTCCTCGGAAGCGGTGGACAGGGTTACGGCCTTCCCCACGATAGGGAGTGGATCAGCGAGCGGAGCCGCAGGGCGTCGGGAGCCCACTTCCTGTCGCGGGGGAGACCGTTACGGTGACGCCCTCGCGGGCCGAGCGGCGGGCGGCCTCGAGGACGTCCAGGGTCGCGGCGGCCTGCAGTGCCGTCACCGGATTCTCGCCCTTTCCGCGCACCGCGTCGGCGACCGCCGCGTAGTACGCCGGGTAGTCGCCCGGCAGGGTGCGGACCGGGATGCCGCCACCGGTCAGCGGCGACTCGCCCGAACCGGTCCGGCCCCACAGCGCCTCGGGCTCCTCGCCCCAGCCGGAAGCGGCGGCGGACGGGCGGTGGCCCTCACGCAGAGCGGCCTCCTGCGGGTCGAGACCGTACTTCACATAACCGGCCCGCGAACCGAGCACGCGGAAGCGCGGCCCGAGCTGGGCGGTGGTGGCACTGACGTACAGATGCGAGCGGACCCCGTTCGCATGGGTGATCGCGAGGAACGTGTCGTCGTCGGTGACGGCGCCGGGCCGACGTACGTCGGACTCCGCGTACACCCGCACCGCCGGGCCGAACAGCACGAGCGCCTGGTCGACGACGTGGCTGCCCAGGTCGTACAGCAGCCCGCCGATCTCCTCCGGGTCGCCCGACTCGCGCCAGCCGCCCTTGAGCTGCGGGCGCCACCGCTCGAAACGGGACTCGAAGCGCTGTACGTCACCGAGCTCGCCGTCCGCGATCAGCTGGGAGAGCGTCAGGAAATCGTTGTCCCAGCGGCGGTTCTGGAAGACGGACAGCAGCAGCCCGCGCTCCTGCGCCAGCGCAGCGAGGGTGCGCGCCTCGGTGGCCGTGCCGGCGATCGGCTTGTCCACGACGACCGGCAGACCGGCTTCGAGCGCGGCGGTCGTGAGCGGGACGTGGGTCTTGTTGGGGGAGGCGATCACGATCAGGTCCAGCTCGTCGGCGCGCGCCCACAGCTCGTCGGGCGACGCGGCGAACCGGACGTCCGGAAATTCGGCACGGGCCTGGGCCCGACGCTCCTCGTTCGACGTGACGACCGTGTCGAGGGCCAGTCCCTCGGTCGCGGCGATCAGCGGGGCGTGGAAGACCGAGCCCGCCAGGCCGTAGCCGACGAGTCCGACACGGAGGGGGGAGCCGGGCGTCCGGGGTGTCGTGATGCCAGTCATGCCACCCACTTAAGCAACGCTGTTGCCAAAGTGCAAGCGAGGGAGACAATGGGGCGGTGAACACGAGTAACACCGGGGCGAACCTACCGACACTGCGCAGCCACAACGCGGCGCTCGTGCTGGACCTGCTGCGTGTCGCGGGCGAGCGCGGGATCAGCCGGCTGGAGCTGGCGGAGCGGACGGGGCTCACCCCGCAGGCCGTCAGCAAGATCACCGCCCGGCTGCGGGCGGAAGGCCTGGCAGCGGAGGCGGGCCACCGCGCCTCCACGGGCGGCAAACCACGCACGGTGCTGCGCCTGGTTCCGGACGCGGGGCACGCGGTGGGGCTGCACCTGGACCGGGACGAACTGACGGTGGTCCTGGTCGACCTCGCGGGCACGGTCGTGGCGAGCCGCAGGACGCCGCTGGACTTCGGCGCACCGGCGGGCGAGGTGGTCGGCGCTGCGGCGCGGCAGGTGGGGCTGGTGCTGGGCGGGCCGGGCGGGTCGGGCTCGGACGGGGCCGCGGAAGCGGGGCCGGGCGGCTCCGCGCCCACCGCCCCCGATGGGACCGGCTCCGGACCGCACGCGGCCTCCCCGGTGGCTCCGCCGTCCACCGTGCTCGGGCTGGGTGTCGCCGTGCCCGGGCCGCTCGATCACCGGGGGGGTGTGCTGCATCGCGTCACCGGGTTTCCGCAGTGGGACGGGTTTCCGCTCCGGGACGCTCTCGGCGCGCGCACCGGGTTGCCCGTCGTCGTCGACAAGGACACCAATGCCGCCGCTCTCGGGCTCGCCCTGCGGGCCGACGGGCTGGGGGACTTCGCGTACCTGCATCTCGGCACCGGGCTCGGTGCCGGGCTCGTGCTCGGTGGGGCCGTGCATCGCGGGGCCCGTACCGGGGCCGGTGAGTTCGGGCATCAGACCGTGCTGCTGGACGGGCCGCTGTGCAGCTGCGGCGGGCGCGGCTGTATCGAGGCGCTCTGCCTCGCCGCTGTCTCGGGCGGCGATGCCGCGGAGGCCGCACGGGTACTCGGGACCGGCGCCGCCAACCTTGTCGGGCTGCTCGACATCGACCGGGTGGTGCTGGGCGGCCGCACCGTCGACGCCGACCCCGACACGTACGTCGGTGGGGTCCGGGCCGTGATCGGTGAGCGCGTCCGGCGTGACGGCATCGGTGCGGCCGTGCCGCTCGTCATGACCGCGGGCGGGAACCGGCCGGTCGCCGAGGGGGCCGCCCAGCTCGTCCTCGCCCCGCTGTTCGGGCGACTCGGCGGCGCCGGGGCGTAGGGCCGTTCGAGCGGTT
The DNA here is from genome assembly GCF_044455345.1 of Streptomyces sp. NPDC051286. Lineage (NCBI taxonomy): Bacteria > Bacillati > Actinomycetota > Actinomycetes > Kitasatosporales > Streptomycetaceae > Streptomyces > Streptomyces sp. NPDC051286. The sequence goes on from NZ_JBITER010000032.1 coordinate 42,923, forward strand.
CAGGTCGCCCGACCGGGCGCACCCCGGGCATGTTGGTGCCCTCCGGGTGGCGCGTACGTGGCAGCGTCGCCGCCTACAACCGGTGAACTCCGGGCACGGGGCGATCCGGCCATTTCGCGAGCAGCAAAGGGTGTCCCCCCAATGCCTCCCACGCCTCCCCCTCCCCGGCCGCGCCACGGAATCGCCCTCGGACTGGCCGCGGCGTCCGTCGTCCCCGCCGTCGTGCTCGGCGGCGCGTCCGCCGACGCCGCCGTGGTGCCCGTCGCCGTCACCACCGACCAGGAGCCCACCTGCGGTGATCCGACGGCGGCCGACTTCCCGATCACGACCCGGATCCGCGGCGGCCCGGGGACGTATGCGTCCGGCGGGGGATACGGCACCTGGTTCCTGGATATGACCAATACGACCTCGAAGCCCTGCGGCTCCATCCACCCGGTACTCGTCCTCACCGACGAGGACCGGAAGCTGACCTCCGACCAGATCCAGCTGGAGTTCTCCGAGCCGGACCGCCCCGATTTCCCGCACCGTGTCGCCTGGGAGACGACCGACCGCGACGAGCACATCGGCGTCTTCGGCGGCGACGGCGCCGACACCTTCGGCGGCTTCACCATCCCTGCGGGGCACACCGTCAGCGTCCTGGTCCGGATGGCGTTCACCTCCGACACCGACCCCAATCGGATCACCGCCAAGGCTGCGATCGTCCAACGTAGACAGGCCACGGGTGACGACGGCGCCAAGAAGACGCCGGCGGGCGACGACGGGGACTGGGTCGGCGAGTCCGACGACTACGTCTTCGGCGTGGTCGAGGACGAGGGCGACGGTGGCGACACCGGTGATGAAGACACGGGAGGTACGGGCGACGTCGGCGGCATCAGCCGAGACGGGGGCGTGCAGCCCGAACCGCCCCGCGACAGCGCCACTTCGGGAACCGGTGACGCGGGTGGCGTCGACGGCGTCGGTGTCGATGGCGGCGGTGGTGGCATCGGAGGATCCGGCGGCACCGGTGGGGGCGACGGTGGAACCGGTGACGCGGGTGGGGTCGACGGCGGCGGTGGTGGCATCGGGGGAACCGGCGGCACCGGTCGGGTCGACCGTCGTGGTGACATCAGGGGAACCGGTGACGCGGGTGGCGTCGACGGTGGCGACCGCATCGGCGGAACCGGTGACACGCCCAGGCTCAGCGCCTCCGGAACGGCGCCGCCCGCAGCCCGGGATCCGCAGGGCCCGCCCGTGCTCGCCAGCACCGGACCGGGGGCCGTCATCTGGGCCGAGGGTCTCGCCGCCGGGCTCTGTCTGGCCGGTGGTGTGGCCGCCCTGAGAGGGGCGCGGCGGCTCCGCCGCACCCGTCGTTGACCTGCGGGCCCCGAAACGTTCACCGTCGTTCATGTCCGTCTGCCACCATCGCGAGGTGGACTACCTGCACGACCAGGCACCTGGCGCACCGATCCGTTCCGGCATCCCGGAGCACGGCCGTATCCCCAAGTACTACGCCGTGAAGGCCCATGTCTCCGTCCTCATAGAGGAGTTGGGTGAGGGTGGCATGCTGCCCACCGAGCGTGATCTCGCGATCCGCTACGAGGTGTCGCGCGAGACCGTGCGCCAGGCGCTGCGCGAACTCCTGCTGGAGGGCCGCCTCGCCCGTCAGGGCCGCGGCACCGTCGTCGCGGGGCCCAAACTGGAGCAGCCGCTCTCCCTCGCGAGCTACACGGAGGGCGTACGCCGCCAGGGGCGGACGCCGGGCCGTCACCTCATAGGCCTGGAGCAGTTCCCCTGTCCCGCCGCACTCGCCGCCGAGACCGGCGTCGAGCGGGGCGAACCGGTCTGGCACCTGGAGCGTGTGCTGCTCGCCGACGACGACCGGGTCGGCCTGGAAAGCACCTACGTCTCCGTCGCCCGCGTGCCGGACCTGGACACGGAGTTCGACCCCGACTCCTCCTTCTACGCCTACCTCCACGACCGGCTCGGGATCACTTTCGGCGACGCGGACGAGCGGATCGAGACCGTGCTCGCCACGCCGCGCGAGGCGCTGCTGATCGGTACGCCGCCCGCCCTGCCCATGCTGCTGCTCCACCGCATCTCGCGGGACGCGAGCGGGCAGCCGCTGGAGCGGGTGCGCACGCTCTTCCGCGGCGACCGGTTCTCCTTCACCACACACCTGGGCCGCCAGGGCTGAGCGGCACGGCGCGGCAATCACCTCGCATTGATAACGAGAATGTAACGGGTCTAGGCCAACATTGGGTCCCGGTTCACCCTCCCGTCGCCCTGCCGATCCGTGCGAGTCATTCATCCCCACGAGCGTTGCCGTCGTGAGAGTCATCGTCGTAGGAGCCGGCGTGGTGGGAACCATGCACGCCTGGCACGCAGTGAACCGCGGCCACGAGGTCGTACAGATCGAGCGCGAGAGCGAGGCACGCGGAGCATCACTTCGCAATTTCGGACAGATTTGGGTCAGCGGCCGGGCCGGCGGCGAAGAGCTGGAGACCGCGCTGCGCGCCCGCGAGCTGTGGGAGGGCATCGGGGAGCAGGTGCCCGGTTTGGGCTTCCGGCCCTGCGGTTCGCTGACCCCGCTCCGCACCGAGCTGGAGATCGCCGTCGCCGAGGCGGCCGTCGCCCGCCCCGACGCCGCGGCCCGCGGCTACACGCTGCTGACGGCCGGCGAGGCCCGCGCGATCAACCCCGCGCTCCGCGGTGACTTCGTCGCCGCCCTATGGTGCGAGCGAGACGCCGCCGTCGAGCCGCGCACCGCGCAACTGGCCCTGAAGCAGAGGCTGGTGGCGTCCGGCCGGTACACGTTCCTCGGTGGCCGCGAGGTCCGCGAGGTTGTCGGTACCGCCGCCGTCCGCGACGACCACGGCGACGTGCACACCGGCGACGCCATCATCCTGTGCACCGGTGCCTGGCTCGGCGGCCTCGTCCGCGAGCTGGCCGGACCCGAGCTGCCCGTGCGTCGTGTCCGCCTCCAGATGATGCAGACCGACCCGCTCGGCGAAAAGCTCACCACGTCCGTCGCCGACGCCGACAGCTTCCGCTACTACCCGGCGTACCGGAGCGAGGCACTCGACGCCCTGAACGCCGGCCAGGCCCAGGCGCCGACCGCGGCCGAGCACGGGATGCAGCTGCTGATGGTGCAGCGCCGGGACGGCGGACTGACCATCGGCGACACCCACGAGTACGAGCACCCGTTCGCGTTCGACGTCGTCGAGGAGCCGTACGAGCACCTCACCCGGGTCGTCGAGTCCTTCCTCGGCCGCCCGCTGCCGAGGATCCGCCACCGCTGGGCCGGGGTCTACGCCCAGTGCACCGACACCAGCCGGATCGTCCACCGCCAGCAGGTGCGGGACGGCGTCTGGCTGGTCACCGGGCCGGGCGGCCGCGGCATGACCTGCTCGCCCGCCATCGCCGAAACGACCGCCAACGAACTGGACTGGTGAAGAAGTTGAGCAACACCGACAAGCTGAATCTCGTCGTCCTCGACATGGCCGGGACCACCGTCGCCGACGGCGGTCTCGTCGAGCAGGCCTTCGGCGCCGCCGCCCAGCGCCTCGGCGTGGCGCCCGGCTCCGCCGACCACGCCGAGAAGCTCGCCTATGTGCGCGCCACCATGGGCGAGTCCAAGATCTCCGTCTTCCTGCACCTCTTCGGCGACGAGAGCAAGGCACAGCAGGCCAACCTCGCCTTCGAGGAGGCGTACGCGGAGCTGGTCGACGGCGGCCGCATCGCGCCGGTCCCGGGTGCCCGCGCGGCCATCGAGCGGCTCACGGGCGAAGGGCGGACTGTGGTCCTGTCCACCGGTTTCGCCCGCACCACCCAGGACGCGATCCTCACCGCGCTCGGCTGGCAGGACCTGGTTGCCCTGACCCTCTGCCCGGCCGACGCGGGCGGCCGCGGCCGCCCCTACCCGGACATGGTCCTCGCCGCGTTCCTGCGCACCGGGGCCGTGGACGGCGTCCAGCAGATCGTTGTCGCGGGGGACACCTCGTACGACATGCTCAGTGGCGTACGCTCCGGCGCCGGGATCGTCGCCGGCGTGCTGACCGGCGCACACGACAAGGATCAGCTGCGGCGCAACGGCGCCACCCACGTACTCGGCTCGGTCGCCGAACTGCCGGACCTCATCGCCCGGGCGGAAGCATGACCGGCGGGGCCAGTGCGGGCAGCGGCATCCGGTTCGACCAGGTCAGCGTCGCGTACGGCGGGAACATCGTCCTCGACCGGCTCGACCTGACGGTGGAACCCGGCGAGGTCATGGCCTTGCTCGGGCCGTCCGGGTCCGGCAAGACCACGGCCCTGCGCGCCGTCGCCGGCTTCGTCCAGCCCGTCTCCGGGCGGGTCCGGATCGGCGACCAGGACGTCACCGGACTGCCGCCGCACAAGCGCGGCATCGGCATGGTCGTCCAGCAGTACGCCCTGTTCCCGCACATGCGGGTCCGGGACAACGTCGCCTTCGGCCTCAAGGCCCGCAAGGTCGCCAAGGCCGAGATCCCCGAGCGGGTCTCCGAAGCCCTCGAACTCGTCGGCATGGCCGCGTACGCCACGCGCTACCCGCGCGAGCTCTCCGGCGGACAGCAGCAGCGCGTCGCCATCGCCCGCGCGCTCGCCATCCGCCCCGGCGTGCTCCTGCTCGACGAACCGCTCTCCGCACTCGACGCCCAGCTGCGCTCCGGGATGCTCGCCGAACTGGCGCGGCTGCACCGGGAGTTGCCGGACGTCTCCATCCTGTACGTCACGCACGACCAGGTCGAGGCGCTGACCCTCGCCGACCGGATCGCGGTCATGGACAAGGCGCGGCTCCAGGACTGCGGCACCCCGCAGGAGCTGTACCGCCGCCCGCGTACGGAGTTCACCGCGTCGTTCGTCGGCAACGCCAACCTGCTCCCGGTCACCGTCGCAGGCACCACCGGCGCCGTGGACTTCGCCGGGCACGCACTCGCCGTACCGACCGGCGAGGCGGCGGGCGGCGTCACCGCAACCCTCTGCGTCCGGCCCCACCTGGTCGGACTCGGTGACGGCCCCAACGCGCTGACCGGCACCCTCGCCGAGGTCCAGTGGCGCGGCTCCACCCACCGGCTGTACGTCGACCTCCACGGCCACCGGATCAAGGCCGACCTGCGCGAGCTGCGCGAGACCCCGGCGCTCGGCGACGAGGTCACCGTGCACTTCGCCGCCGAGGACGCGGTGCTGCTGCCGGCGGGCGCCGGCTTCGGAGGAGGGGTTCATGGCTAGCGCCGTGGCCGAAGACGTGTCCTCGGGTGTGCCCGGCAGCCGTCTTGTCCTCACTCGCGGGAATCGCCGGACGGGCCCCAGTAATCTCGTCTGGGCGCTCCCGCCCGTGGCCGTCCTCGCCCTTGTCTTCCTCTACCCGCTGGCGCTCGTGGTCCAGCAGTCCGTCAGCCCGGACGAGGGCGGCACCTCGCTCGCCCCGTACGCCGACGTCTTCGCCTCCGCGTCGTTCCGCTCGGCACTGACCACCACCGTCTGGCTCGCCGTCGGCTCGACGGTCGGATGTCTGGTGCTGGGCTTCGTCCTCGCGCTGGTGATCGCCTTCGTGCCGTTTCCCGGCGGCCGGGCCGTCGCCAAGTTCATCGACGTCTTCCTCTCCTTCCCGTCCTTCCTGATCACGCTCGCCCTCCTGTTCATCTACGGCACCGTCGGCATGGCCAACGGCGTCTGGACGGATGTCACCGGGGCGGCGGACGGTCCCTTCCACTTCCTCACCACCCCGTGGGGTGTCCTCCTCGCCGAGATCACGTACTTCACCCCGTTCGTGATGCGGCCGCTGCTCGCCGCGTTCTCCCAGCTCGACACCGCACAACTGGAGGTGGCGTCCTCCCTGGGCGCGAGGCCGGCCCGGATCGTGCGGCAGGTGATCCTCCCGGAGGCGCTCCCGGCGCTCGCCGCGGGCGGCTCCCTCGTCCTCGTGATGTGCCTCAACGAGTTCGGCATCGTGCTGTTCACCGGCGCGAAAGGCGTCACGACCCTGCCGATGCTGGTCTACAGCAAAGCGATCCTGGAGTCCGACTACCCGGCTGCCTGCGTCGTCGCCGTCGTCAACATCGCGATCTCCGTCGGTCTCTACAGCCTGTATCGGATGGTGAGCCGCCGTGTTGGTGCATAGCCGTACCGGGAAGTGGGCCACCTGGGCCGTGTTCTTCCTGCTCTTCGTCCCGCTGTTCGCGGTACCGCTGCTGGTGATCGTCGCCGCGTCGTTCACCACCAACTGGTCCGGCGCCTTCCCGTCGGGGCCGACCACCGAGCACTACAAGGCCGCCACCAGCGGCGACTCGCTCCAGGCCCTCACCACCAGCCTGATCACCGCCGTCAGCGCCAGTCTGCTCGCCCTCACCGTGGGCACCTGGGCCGCGCTCGCCGCCGCCTCACTGCGAAGGCGCGGACGCCGCTTCCTGGACGGGCTGTTCATGCTGCCGGTCGCCGTGCCGTCCGTCGTCGTCGGTCTCGCCGTGCTCGTCGCGTTCAGCAAGCCGCCGATGCTGCTCAACGGAACGCGCTGGATCGTGATCCTGGCGCACACCATTCTTGTCACGGCGTTTGCCTATCAGTCGGTTTCAGCCGCAATAGTGCGTCTTGACCCGATGTACGAACAGGCGGCGGCCAGTCTCGGCGCCCGCCCTTCCTATGTCCTGTGGCGGATCAGACTGCCGCTCCTGCTGCCCGCCCTCACAGCGGCCGCAGGGCTCTGCTTCGCCCTGTCCATGGGCGAGTTGAGCGCCACGATGATGCTCTACCCGCCCGACTGGACACCGCTTCCGGTGCAGATCTTCGCGGCGACCGACCGCGGCTCGCTCTTCACCGGTGCCGCTGTCGCGGTGGTCCTCATGGGGACGACGCTGCTCGTGCTCCTCGGCGTCGCCCGCATCCGCACCAGGGCCTCCTACCGCTGAAACCCCCGCACTTACTCACCTTCCAGGAGATACGACACCCATGCGCAAGAACCTCCTCAAGCCGGCAGCCGCCGTCACCGGCTGCCTCGCCCTCGCCGCCACCCTCTCCGCCTGCGGCGGGTCCTCCGCCGCCTCCGACGAGAAGGTCGTCACCGTCTACAGCGCCGACGGGCTCAAGGGCGAGAACGGCGACGGCTGGTACGACAAGGTCTTCAAGGACTTCGAGAAGAAGACCGGCATCAAGGTCAAGTACGTGGAGGGCGGCTCCGGCGAGATGGTGCAGCGCGCCGTCCGCGAGAAGTCCAACACCCAGGCCGATGTGCTCGTCACCCTTCCGCCGTTCATCCAGCAGGCCGACTCCAAGGGCCTCCTGACGGCGTACGAACCGGCCGGCTCCGACCAGGTCGACGCCGCGGACAAGGCGTCCGACGGAAAGTGGACCTCGGTCGTCAACAACTACTTCGGGTTCGTCTACAACAAGAAGGAGCTGAAGACCGCGCCCGCCACCTGGGAGGAGCTCCTCGACGGGACGTACAAGGAGAAGATCCAGTACTCCACCCCCGGAGTCGCAGGTGACGGCACGGCCGTCCTCATCAAGGCCATGCACGACTTCGGCGGCAAGGAGCCGGCGATGGAGTACCTGAAGAAGCTCCAGGCCAACAACGTCGGCCCGTCCGCCTCCACCGGCAAGCTCGCCCCCAAGGTGGACAAGGGTGAACTCCTCGTCGCCAACGGTGACGTCCAGATGAACTACGCCCAGTCCAAGGACATGCCGAACCTCGGCATCTGGTTCCCCGCCAAGGCCGGCTCCAAGCCCACCACCTTCGCCCTGCCGTACGCGGCCGGACTGGTCGACAAGGCCCCGCACAGCGCCAACGGCAAGAAGCTGCTCGACTTCATGCTCTCCGAGCCGGCGCAGAAGGACGTCAGCGAGGTCGGCGGCGGCTTCTCCGCCCGTAAGGACGTCGAGGCCACCGACGCCAACGCGACCGCGCTGAGCGGGCTGATGGACGGCGTGGAGGTCTTCCAGCCGGACTGGTCGGACATCGGCACTCACCTGGACGACTACGTCGGCGCCTGGAAGACCGCCACCGGCAGCTGAACCCCTGCTCGGCCGGTCGCCGCACCCGTGGGGACGACCGGTGATCCGCATCAGAAAGATAACGGGTCTGGACATAAGCTCAACTCCCCGCCGACGGTGGGGAGGTGAGCGCACTTCCGGCGGGAGTCCGGATTGTCCCGGATCGGGTACGGGGCCGCCGCCGCCCTCCGCCACCTGCCCGTACCTCTAACATCGGTGATGTCGGCGCTGCACAACGCGGTGCCGCCGGCGTCCCCGCACACAGGCCTGGAACGCACAAAGAATGTTTGGCTCTGACGCGTAAATAGCAGCAGGTCAGGGTGGGTGTGGACGTGTTTGGGTGCCCGGTGGCCGTTGGTGGCTGCCGGGTGCCTGGTTCGGGGAGGGTCAGGCCGCGTTTTCCAGCGGGTTGAGGGTGTCGGTGTAGCCGAGCTGGTTCAGCGCGTTGATCGCGCGGCGTGGCCCGTTCGGGGTCGCGTTGGGTGAAGTAGGTGCCGCCGAGTTCTTGGTAGGCGACGTTGTCGGTGAACATGTGTCAGATCGCGGTGATGATCGAGTGCTTGACGGCGACCAAGGCCCTGAGCGGGCTGCGGCGGGCGGTCAGCCGCTTGTAACGGGCTTGGAGGTAGGTGTCGTTGGTCCAGGCCGGCGCACCGTTCGTGCAGTACGTCCACGCTCCCGCTCCCTCCCAGCCGGTATGCCGTTCCGGGAGGGCCAGGGTGAATCAGGAATTCTGACGCACGTGCTCACAACAACACTCCACGGTCCCCGTGGACGGCCCCAGCACCACGCTGACCTGCGAGCTCACCGGCATCACAGAGGCATCGGTTTCGGCCGGAACGAACCTCACCAGCATCCCGGACCGGCATCAGCCCCGTCAGGGCGGACAGAAGCACCCCCAGCGCGCGCACAGAGATTTACCACGCCCCCGGCGAGCACCGAAGGTTCGCTGGATCGCTGACCTGCGGAAACACCCTTTTCAGGGCCTCCTGGCGTCTCACTCTGGCTGTCTGACACCCCGCTGCGGGGCGGAGTGCCAGACCACCACTCAGACGAGGTCGACGAGGTCTGCGATCGAGTCCACAACCTTGGTCGGCCGGTACGGGTAGCGCTCGATCTCGTCCCTATTCGTCAGCCCGGTGAGAACCAGGAACGTTTCCATCCCGGCCTCCAGCCCGGCCAACACGTCCGTGTCCATCCGGTCGCCGATCATCGCGGAGGTCTCGGAGTGGGCACCCAAAGTGTTCAGCGCACTGCGCATCATGAGCGGGTTGGGCTTGCCGACGAAGTACGGCTCCTTGCCGGTCGCCTTCGTGATCAACGCAGCGACGGAACCGGTGGCGGGCAACGCACCCTCGGGTGAGGGCCCGGTGTTGTCGGGGTTGGTGGCGATGAAGCGGGCACCGTTGTTTATCAACCGGATGGCCTTCGTGAGCGCCTCAAACGAATAGGTCCGCGTCTCACCCAAGATCACGAAATCGGGCTCGGTGTCAGTGAGCACGTACCCGGCTTCATGCAAGGCGGTGGTCAGCCCCGCCTCACCGATGACGTAGGCAGTGCCGCCAGGGTGCTGGTTGTCCAAGAACTTGGCGGTGGCCAGGGCCGAGGTCCAGATGTTCTCGACCGGCACTTCGAGTCCGATGCGGTTGAGCCGCATGTGTAGGTCTCGGGCTGTGTAGATCGAGTTGTTCGTCAGAACGAGGAACGGCTTGCCCGAATCACGGAGCTTCTTGATGAAGGCGTCCGCGCCGGGGATCGGCACGCCTTCGTGCATCAGCACCCCGTCCATGTCGGTGAGCCACGATTCGATGGGCTTGTGATCTGTCATGGGTGCGGCTCCTGCCATACGAGGACTCACGGGATGACCATGCTATTCACTCCTCGCGTTCAGAGCCTGAACGTCTCGTAGCCCGGACCGCGCGCAGGGGGAAACGTCGCTTTCGTTCATAGAGTTCCCTACGCACCAGTAAGCGGCGATCCGTCCAAAGATCGCCTACGACGCGGTTTGGATATACGGAGTCACCCGCTCCGCCTCTCGAGGGAAACCTCTTCCCGGACGCCGGCTCGGTCAAGAAAGCCGCGGAGCCGAAGACGGGCGAGTGGTCGAACACCGAGCCGCGGATGGTCCCTGCTTCGGCGAGTGGTCCTGCGCTGGGAAGTTGGCCGCTCCTCCGGGTGCGCGAGGCCGGTTGGTGGGCCGGTCAGTGGGGCCCGGAGAGTAGTGCGTTGAGTTCAGGGAAGGCGATGCCTTCAGAGAGGGAGTCGTAGTCGCCGGTGGTGAAGAGGTCCTGTGCGGCGCGGCGGGCTGCAGCGTAGGCGGCTTGCGCCACGCCCGAGCCGAGACTGACGCGAGCCACGCCGAGGGCGCCGAGCTCGGCAACGGTCGGGGCGCCGGGGCCGGCCATGACGTTCAGTGGTACGGAGATGTCCCTGGCCAACGTTGCGATGGTGGCGGTGTCGGTGACGCCGGGGCTGAGACTGCGCGACCCCGTCCAGGCCGTTGTCCTGGCGTACGAGACGGGGCTGATCGCCCCGGGAGGCGGTGCCAGCCGGTCTTAGTCTTAGGGCCTGCTCTTCGGATCATGCCGGATGCGAAGGGCAGGCCCTGAACCCGCATGGCCCAGTCCCTCACTCCTGCGGATGCGAAAAGCCGCCGGACGCGTGAACCTGCCATCAGGAGGTTCACGATGCGTTCCATACCCCTCACGTTCTGTGGGGCCGCGGTGATCGCGGCGACCCTGATACCCGCTCCCGCCGCACTGGCCGACTCCGGCTCCGGCACCGGCACCGGCTCCGGCACCGGCACCGGCACCGGCTCCGGCTCCGGCTCCGGCACCGGCTCCGGTTCCGGCACCGAGAAGGACTCGTCCCACGCCACCCTCTCGGTGACCCCGTCCTCCCTCGCCCCCGGCGACGACGTGGACCTGCAGGTCGACGGCTGCAAGGGCAAGGAGGCCAAAGGGATCTCCGACGCCTTCGCCTCCGATGCGCGCCTCACAGCCGACGACCGCGGCGGGTTCTCCACCCGGGCCAGGATCCGCTCCGACGCCACGCCCGGCGCGTACGACATCTGGGTGACCTGTGACGGCGACAACGCCACCAGGGTGTCCGGCACCGTCACCGTCGCCGCGGGCGACCCTTCCGGACCGCTCGCCCCGATCGCCCCGGTCCGGGCCGGTGGCGGAGGCACCGCCGTCCTCACCGACCAGACGGCCGAGCAGGACGGCCCCGGCATCGCGCACGCCGTGCTCGGGCTGGCCCTGGCCGCCGTCGCGGCCGTCGCCGTGGCCCTCCGCAGCACCCGCCGCCGCCCGGCCGCGGACCGAGCGAGATGACCGCCTCGGACCGCCCGGCAGGCACCGGCCGGCTGCTCACCGGAGTGGCCTGGGCCATCCTGCTGCTGGGCCTGTGTCTCTGGGGCCGCGGCATCGCCGACGGCTCCGGCGCGAGCTCTGCCCCGACCACCGGTGACATCGCGGCGGTCGGGCGTCCCCACGGTGCACCGCTGCCCGCGGCGCACGCCCCGATCAGGGGTGCGGTGCCGGAACGCGTCGAGATTCCCTCGATAGGAGTCCGGGCCCCCGTCGTCGCCCGCGGCCTGGACAAGGCGGGGGCGATCGACCCGCCACCGTTCGCGAAACCGCAGACCGTCGGCTGGTACGGCAGCGGCACCCGACCCGGCGCGGCGGGCGCCGCGCTCCTGGTCGGCCACGTCGACACCGAGACCAAACCGGCCGTCTTCTACGGACTGAGCGCCGCCCGCCCCGGCGCGAAGATCCGGGTCGTCCGGACGGACGGCTCGGTCGCCGAATTCACCATCGACGACGTCCAGGTCTTCACCCGGGAACGCTTCGACGCCCACAAGGCCTACGGGCCCCACAAGGACGGCCGGGCGGAGCTGCGGCTGATCACCTGCGGCGGCACGTTCGACCGCGCGTCGCACGAGTACAACGCCAATGTGGTCGTCTCGGCGTACCTGACCGGCGAGAAGCCGTCCGCGGGCAATTCCGCGTAGCGGACCGTCCGGTGGATGAGGTGCACCTGGCCCGGCCGGCCGCCCGCTTTCCCCCCGGGCGCCGACCGGGCCGGTCCTCGACCGCGGTGCGCGGACTGCGGGAGAAGCCCGGCGCCGACACTGGAGGCGAAGGGGGCGTGTGGGCCACTCCGCGTCACTGCAGGACGCCCAACTGCCCGCACGCAAAAGATATGTGACGATACGTCCAGAACCGGTCACTCTCCGTTGTTCGACGTCTGGGTGTGTCAGGATGGATTCGCCCGGTCTTGTCCGGCACCCAAGGGGGAGTGGATGTACGGCAATTACACCGGCCGGTCCGGCGCGGGGGCGTTGGCGCTGGCCGTGACACTGCTGCTCGCGGGATGTTCTTCGTCCTCGTCCTCCGGTGGCGACGAGAGCCCCGCCGGGAGCGCCCCCTACTGGGTCAACCCGGACGGGAACGCGGCCCGGCAGGTCGTCGCCTACACCAAGGCCGGCAACGACAGGGACGCCGGCCTGATCAAGAAGATCGCCCGGCAGCCGGTCGGGGAGTGGATCGGCCCGGACAACCCCGAGGCGGAGGCGAAGGGCTTCACCGAGGCGGCCCGGAAGGCCGGCCGGGAGGCGCTGCTGGTTCTCTACAACATCCCGCACCGTGACTGCGGCCAGTTCTCGAAGGGCGGCGCCGCGGACGGCGACGCGTACCGTGCCTGGCTGGAGGGCGTGGCGAAGGGCATCGGCGACCGCCGCACCACGGTGATCCTGGAGCCGGACGCGCTGCTGCACCTGATCGACGGCTGCACCCCGCAGGAGTTCCACGAGGAGCGGTACGACCTGCTGGGGGGCGCCGTGCTACGGCTGAAGCGACTGCCGCACACACGCGTCTACATGGACGCGGGCAACGCGGGCTGGCACACCCCGGACGCGCTCTTCCGGCCGCTCCGGCAGGCGGGCATCGCGGACGCGGACGGCTTCGCGGTCAACGTCTCCAACTTCCAGACCACGGCGGCCAGTACGGACTTCGGGAAGCGGCTGTCGGGGAAGGTCGGCACCAAGCCGTTCGTCATCGACACGAGCCGCAACGGCAACGGTCCGTACGACGAGGGCGATCCCAAGGAGAACTGGTGCAACCCACCGGGCCGGGCCCTGGGTGAACCCCCGACCACGGACACGGGTGAGGACCTGGTCGACGCGTACCTCTGGATCAAGCGGCCGGGGGAGTCGGACGGCGCGTGCAAGGGGGGCCCGAAGGCGGGGGAGTGGTGGCCGGAGTACGCGCTGGGGCTGGCCCGCAACACGAGGTAGTACCGGGGAAGTCCGGCGGCCGGTTCTTTGCCCTCAATCGCCGGGCGGGCTTCAAGGTGCCGCCCGGCGAGGCGGGACGCATGCCGTCCAGCGCGAGGCGTCCGTCCTCAATCGCCGGGCGGGCTTGATGGCGCCGCGCGGGACTGATTGTGCACCCGCAGCGGGCACATCAAGCCCGTCCGGAGATTGAGGACAGCGGGGTCACCGGGGCGCCCCGGTGCTACGGGACCCGTACCCACGTCCCCTTCGACGGTTTCCCCTTCGCATCGGTCACGAACAGCATGTACCACCCCGACGGCACCAGCGCCCGATTCCCCGGCACCGTCACGGCGATACCCCCCGCCGTCCTCTTCAGCACCAGCGACACGGACCGCTGGTCCGTGTCCGTCACATGCGTCACCGCGCTCGGCCGCATCAGCTTCGCCGACGTGATCGCCGGTCCCTGCCTGGTCGTGAACACCGCCGTACCACCGCGTCGAATGCTCTTCGGCCCGGCCGTCAGCTCCGGCCGTGAGCCGCGGTACAGGTAGGGCGGCGTGTAGATCTCGATGCGCTGCTCGAAGACGCCCGGGCGGGTGTTCGTCTTGTCGGCGTACAGCGAGTCCGAGCCGAAGATCATGACGCGCCCGTCGGGCAGCAGCAGCGACCCCGAGTGATAGTTCCGTCCGACCTCCGGATCCGCCACCCTCCGGTACGTGTCCGTCTTCGCGTCGTACAGCCGCGCCTGCAGGATGTTCGAGCCGCTGCGCCCGCGGTAGTCGCTCGACCCGCCGGTGACGAGCACCGAGTCGTCGGGCAGCAGCGACGCGCTCGGGTAGCGTGTGCCCTCGGTGAGTGACGCGCCGTCCCTGAATCTCGGCTCGGCGGCCTTCAGGTCCACAAGGCGGGACTTCTTGCTGGACCTTTCCGACTCACCCACTCCACCCCCGCCGATGACCATGAACTTCTCGTCCTGGGCGGGTGGCAGCCGTACCGTCGCCGATGTCTCCATCTCACGGGCGTCGCTCAGCCCGGGGATCTCCTCGAACCTGTTCGTCGCAAGGTCCCAGACGCCCGGCGCGCGGCCGACGTCCGCCGGACCGTACCCGGCGTTCGAGCCGGAGTAGAAGAGCCTGCCGTCGTTCAGCAGGAAGACCGCCGGGTAGGTGGGGAACTTCCGGACGATGCCGGTGTACGCCCACTTCTTCGTCCGAGGGTCGTAGATCTCGTCCTTGCCGGGCACGATCTGCCCGATCTCGTCGAGTCCGGACAGGGCGAGGACCCTGCCGTCCTTCAGCGTGGTCAGCGTCGGGTACCAGCGCGCCTCGTTCATCGGATCGACGGTGATGTACCTCTCCGCCACCGGGTCGAACTCGAACGCCTCCCGGATGCCCTGGAAGTCCTTCTTGTCGAGGGCGAGTTTCTGGGCGATTCCGTACACGTTCCGTGTGTCGGAGCCGGAGAGCCCGGAGATCCGGTAGTTGTCCTGGGTGCCCGTCTCGTACTTCCTGCCGGACTTCTGGGCCTCGACGTAGATCCGGCCGAGCCCGGGGTCGTTGCGCAGGAACGCGCCGGTCTTCCTGTCGAAGACCTTGGTGGCCCTCTCGACCAGTACCGGGTCCTTGGAGACGAACGTCCTGCCGTTCTCCTTGCCGGTGAACCGGGTGCCCGCGGGCAGGGTGACCGGCTTGTCCGGGTCCTCGTTGTGGACGATCATCAGGCCGCCCGCCTTGGTGACATCGCCCTTCAGCTTCTCGTACCGCTTCGTGCCGCCTGCTATCAGCAGCCGGCCGTCCGGCAGCTGGGTGTGACCGGAGCAGAACATGTCCTTGGGCGTGGGTATGTTCGTGAACGTGCCGGTCCCCGGGTCCCACAGCACGGACCGGAAGCTCTTCGCGTCGAAGTTCTTCTGGTTGTTGCCGGAGCCCGCGACGAGCAGCACCTTGCCGGTGTGCAGCAGCGCGGCATGGATCGTATTGATCCGGAACTCGGACGGGACGTCGAGGAAGTCCCAGTGGCCGTTGGCGGCCTTGTACTCCGGCTTGTTGATCTCGTACTCGTGGTAGCGCTCGCTGCTGACGCGGTACAGCCACGGCCCGTTCGCCCCCGCGAGCGCCAGTACCACCGCCGTAGTGATCGCCATGCGGCGGGTGCGGCGGCCAGGACGGTACGTCATCGGTTGCGTCCTCCCAGGGAGATCTGCACGGTCTGGCCGTCGGACACCCAGTGCGGTCTTTCCTGTGGGGCATGCGCCGGCTGCGGAACCGGTGTGCCGTCCTGCGGGAGTGGTGCGCCGCGCCGCCGCTTCTTCTCCGCGTGGATGGTGTACCGCCAGCCGAAGATCGGCGCCGCCGTGATCAGCAGCGCCAGCGCGGCCCAGGTGAGCATCGCGGGATGGCTGTGGCCGAGGACGAAGGAGGCGGTGATCGAACCGCCGAAGACCACCATGAAGAAGAGATGGATACGGAACGTGCCGAACAACGTGTCGGGGCTGGACGAGTCGCCCTTGGGCGTCACCACGAACGAGCTCTTGCGGCGCAGCACGGCATCCATCAGGGAGCGTGCGTAGACCGGGGCGGAGAGTGCGGACATCATCATCCCCGCCAGACCGCCGGAGCCCTCCGGCTCGTGCGGGGACACATTGTGCCGCCGGTTCCAGATGTACAGACCGATCTGGAGCGCCGAGGCGTTGCCGTACAGCATCATCCAGACGACCGGGTCGATCTGCACCCCCGAGGCGCCCATGCCCAGGAACAGCGCGCAACTGAGCGCCGCCAGGATCCAGTTCAGGGCGGACATCGGATAGAAGATGATCATCATGGTGTAGTTGAAGAGCTTGCCGACGGGGAGCGTCCCGATCCCTCTCCAGTACTGCTTGAGGATGGTCTCGTACGTCCCCCGTGACCAGCGCAGCTGCTGGGTGAAGAAGTCCGTCCACGCGGTCGGGCCCTCGCCGACCGCCAGCACGTCCGGGGTGTAGACCGAGCGCCACTTCCGGCCGGTGTGCGGGTTGCGCGCGCGGTGCATCTCGAAGCCGCTCGCCATGTCCTCGGTGATCGAGTCGTACAGACCGCCGATCTGTTTGAGGGCGGAGATCCGCACGGCGTTGCTGGTCCCGACGAACATCGGGGCGCCGTAGCGGTTGCCCGCGCGCTGGATCAGCGCGTGGAAGAGGAACTGCTGGGACTCGGCGGCCTTCGTGACGAACGTGTCGTAGTTGCCGTAGACCTGCGGGCCGATGACGAAGCCGATGTCCGGGTCGCGGAAGTAGCCGAGCATCCGCTCCAGGTAGTTGGGCAGGGGTACGTGATCGGTGTCGACCGAGGCGAAGAAGTCGTACGCGCCGCCGTGCGCGTCGAGCCAGGCGTTGTAGTTGCCGTGCTTGGTCTTCGCGCGGTGCACGCCCTCGGCCTGGTTCCAGTGCGCGACGCCCTTGCGGGAGAAATGGTGCACCCCGAGCCGGGCGCAGACCTCCTTGACCGCCGGGTCGTCGCCCTCGTCGAGCAGCCAGACGTGCATCAGCCCGCGGTGCCTGATGCGGACCGCCGCTTCGAGGGTCTTCGTCACCATCTCCAGGGGCTCCTTGCCCGGGACGAAGGAGGTGAGGAAGGCGACCCGGGTGCCGGGCTCCGGCACGACCGGGACCGGGTCGCGCGCGACCAGCGTCGCGTGCGCGTTCGACAGGACGTTCATGGTGCGGAAGAGCTCGATCAGACCGATCGAGACGAGCATGACGATGTCGAGGACGAGCAGCGTGTCGTTCTTGAGGTTCGGATCGCGCTGGGTCCAGTGTTCGGGCTGCATCAGCCATGCGAACAGGCCGAGCGAGACGAGCGGTGCGGCGCCGAGCAGGAGCGCCGCGCGGAGTCTGTGCGGTTCCTGCGAGAGCAGCGAGCGGTACTGCACGGAGTACGGTCTGCTCGGATCGGGCTGGGTCAGTGGCCCGGCGAGTCTGCTGTAGTGCTCGTAGTCGTAGCGGGGCAGCGCCGTCTTCGGGTGGCGCCCGCCCCCGGTCCGCAGCTGCGGGGGTATCCGCAGCTGCGTGGTCCGGGAAGGGTCGGTGTTCTGCCGGGCGCCTGTCGGCGTCGACGTCATGGGTCATCCCCCTGCGCGCATGCTGGCTGCGCGGTCGGTCGGTCGTCTCGTCCGCCGCGCATCCCCTCGATCGCGGCGGACGACCTCTCTGGCGGACGCCTTCCCCTCGCGGGCAGGCGTCCTTCCGGTCGCCCGGTGCCTCTTCGGCATCCGTCCTGAGCGGGACCCCCATCCCGCGGTACGCGCAAACCGGAACTTCCCCCTGTTGCTGCCCCCAACTGCGGGCGTCATCAGCTCGGTTGCGGCTGATGACCCTATGACAGGTTGTATGACCCAGGTCGTGATCGCAAGGGTGAAACGGGCTACTTGCAGGTCATATGTGCGATGTGGGCGCCTCTTGTGGAGGGGGCGCATAGGGGTGTATGAGGGGAGCTTTTCGATCCCCCGGAGGCGGCTCGGGGGTCGCCCGCCGGGCGCGGGTGGGGTGCTGGCGCACGAACAAGGCCCCCTCACATGGAGTGAGGGGGCCTTGACTCTGCGTGCGCCGCCAGGGACTCGAACCCCGGACCCGCTGATTAAGAGTCAGCTGCTCTAACCAACTGAGCTAGCGGCGCCTGCTGACCTAGTGAACTCTACCCGATGCGGGGGAGTGCTTCTGACCATTTCCCGACCGTCACGGCCTGTCGGATGGTCGTTTTTTCTGGTTTGTCAGTCAATATGCAATATGTCGCGACAGTTGGACACTGGCGCCCGTACAGCTGCGCCCAAAGATCTTGACGAGTGCGGAGGGAATTCGCATGACCGTGCCGGCCTTCGAGGAGTACGCGCCCGCCGTCGACTGCTCCTGCGCGGGGTGCGCCGCCGGGCGGTGCGCCGCCGCTCGCGCCCTGCCCACGCGGTACGGAGGGCACCGCGCCGCGCATGGTGCGCGGTGCGTGCTGGTGCTGGCCACGGCGGCCGGCGTGGTGCTGGGCACCGGCGTGGCCGAGGCGGCGAGCAGGCACGCGGCCGGATCCGCCCGGGCGGACGGGACGACGGCCTCGGCCGATACGAACCCGGCCGATACGAACCCGGCCGATACGAACCCGGCCGATACGAACCCGGACGATATGAATCCGGACGGTACGGCCCCGGGTGATACGGACCCGGACGACAGGTACCCGGACGGTACGGAGCTGACCGATGCGGATGCGGCCGATACGGACATGCTCACTCCGCAGGGAGAACCCGGTCCGCTGTGGGGTGGGAGGGCGCCGGGTCCGCCGTCGTCCACGGGCTCTCCCACGGCGCTGCGCGAGTCCACGGCGGCGGGCGTGGTGCTGAGCACCGGCGCGGCCGAGTCGGCGAGCGGGCGCGCGCCCGGGCCGGCCGGATCCGGCCGGGCGGACGGAGCGACGACTTCGGGCGATACGGACTCGGACGGTACGGCCCCGGGCGATACGGACCCGGGCGACAGATACCGGGACGGTACGGAGCTGGCCGATACGGACGCAGCCGATACGGGCATGGTCACTCCGCAGGGAAAACCCGGTCCGCTGAGCGGTGGGGGGGCCTCCGGCCCGCCGCCGTCCACGGGCTCTCCTTCGGCGCTGCGCAAGTCCACGCGGGCGGACATCATCAACCGCGCCAAGAAGTGGGTGAGCGCGAAGGTCCCGTACAGCGTGGCGAAGTACTGGTCCGACGGATACCGGCAGGACTGCTCCGGCTATGTGTCGATGGCCTGGAAGCTCGACGCCAACGAGTGGACGGGCAGCCTCGCCAAGTACGGAACCCGGATCGCGCGCGCGGAGTTGCAGCCCGGCGACATGCTGCTCTTCCACAACCTGGCCAACCCTTCGAAGGGCTCGCACGTCACGATCTTCGGAGGCTGGACCGACTACACGCGCACCCATTACACGGCCTACGAACAGACTCCTCCGCACACGCGCAAGCAGACGACGCCCATGGCCTACTGGACCAACTCGGGCAAATACGTCCCGTACCGCTACAAGGGGCTGACCAGCGGAACCAAAACGGCGGGCAGCGGGTCGGCGGCGTTCCCGGGCACCAGGACATTCGGTCCGGGCGTCAGCAACGCGCACGTCACCCAGCTCGGGCGGATGCTCGTGGACCGTGGCGGAAGGCGCTTCTACAAGGTCGGACCCGGGCCGCGCTGGGGCGACGCCGACCGGCGTGCGACCCAGGCGTTCCAGAGAGCGCAGGGCTGGAAGGGCAAGGAGGCCGACGGCATCCCCGGCCCGCACACCTGGCGCCTGCTGACGAACGGGACCGGCCGCGACATTCCGGTGAGCGGAAGCGGAAGCACGGGCGGCGGCAGCCGGGGGAGTGGTTCGCATGCGGCCCCGGCCTTCCCGGGCCGGGGTCATTTCCGGCCGGGCCGGTCCAACAGCCATGTCGACAGGCTCGGCAGGCAGCTGGTGAAGAAGGGGCACGGCACGTACTACACGTCGGGCCCCGGACCCCGATGGACCGAGGCGGACCGGCGCAACGTCGAGGCCTTCCAGCGGGCCCAGGGCTGGCGGGGCAGTGAGGCCGACGGATATCCCGGCCCGGAGACCTGGCGGCGACTTTTCGCGTGAGAACACGGACATGACGGAGGCGGGAATGCGATCCACGGTGTCGGGCAGCTCCGGAGTCCCGGAGGGCGGGAAGGAACGGGAGCCGGTGAGCGGCGGAGTGGACGGCGCGGAGGGTGCCGGAGGCGCCGGCGCCGGCTGGGAGGCGGGTGCGGATGTGTGGCCGGGCGAGGGTCCGGCATCGGTTGCGGGTGCGGAGGCCGGAGGTGGCTCCGGTGCGGGGGCGGAGGCGCGAGCCGGCTCGGATGCTGCCCTCGACCTCGTGCTCGACCTGGTCCCGGGTGACGTGACGGACCCCGCCTTGGGTGCGGACTCGGTGTCGGTTCCGGCTGCGACTTCGGCCCCGGCCCTCGACCAGGACGCGGGCCCGCCGACCGGCCCGCTCCTGGACGCCCTGTCCGACACCACGCAGCCGGCTCGGACCGAACCCGGCCCCGGCGCGCCGTACGGCACACCGCCACCCACGGAGCCGGTGCCCGCCTCGGCCGCCGAAGCCATCCTCGTACAGGAATCCGAATCGGCCCCCGTGTCGGTGCCGGAACCCGACGACGCCGTGACCGGGCGGCGGCACGTCGTCATCGCCTATGAACACCCACCCTCCATCCCTGGGCATCCTCTCTTCCGTCGCGGGTCCGAGCCCCCCGAAGCCGCCGATCCCGCCCGGGGGACCGGCGGCGGCGACCAGGTGGCGGGCCCGCGCCCGGTGCCTCTGGCGCGCGGGGCGCAGGCACCGGCGCCCACCAGGCCCGCGCCGTTGGGTGATCCGCGGCTGACCGAGAAGCCGGGGGCCGCGCTGCCCGGGTGGGCGGGGTTGCTCGCCGGGCTGGCCGGGATCGTCGGCGGTGGGGCGGTGCTCTGGTGGGTCGGCGCGCTGCCTGCCGGGCTGCTCGCCCGGCTGGGGATCGACTCGCACGCGCACGACGGCATCGGCATCGGGGCATGGGCGGCGCTCGCCGCCCTGGTGGCCGTCGTGTTCTTCGCGCTCGGCGGTCTGGCTCGCGGCCGCGTCGGCCACGCATGGGTGATGACGCTCTTCGGCGACTACCGGGGGACCGTGCGGCGGACGGGGCTCGTCTGGGTCAGCCCGCTGCTGCGGCGCCGCCGGGTCGACGTACGGCTCCGGCACTGGCGCAGCGAACCGCTGCCCGCGGTGGATGCGAACGGTACGGCGCTGCGCGTCGTCGTCCTCGTCGTGTGGCGGATCAAGGACACCGTGCGGGCGACGCTCGGGGTGGCCGACCACGAGGGGTACCTGTGCGAGCAGGTCGAGGCGGCGATGGCACGGGTGTTCTCGCAGCTCCCCGCCGACGCGTTCCACGAGGACGCCCACACGCTGCGCAACGCGGAGGCGGTCGGTGACGCGCTGACCGGGATGCTGAAGGCGGAGTGCGAGCCGGTGGGCATCGAGGTGTACTCCGTGCAGCCGACCGGCATCGATTACGCACCGGAGATCGCCGCCGCGATGCAGCGGCGCAGGATTGCCGCCATTGACGCCCAACACCGTGACAGCGTGCTGACCTCGGTGGTCGACGCGGTGGACGACACGGTCAGTCGGCTGACCGCGCGCGGCCTCGTGGAGCTTGACGACTACGAACGGAAGGCGCTGGTCAAGGACTTGACGGTGGCCTTCTACACCGGACGCAGCGGTGCGGGCGGGGCCTGATGGCGCGTCCCAGAAGACCGGGAAGCACATCATCCTCGGCGTCTGGACCGTCGCGGACACCGGGAACGCGTCCTACGCGTGCTCCGATGTTCAGTTGTTCAGTTCCGACGTGTAGTCGGTTACCGTGCGGCGCCACGCGGAGCGCAGGCGTCGTCGAGGCGGGAGCGGGGAGCCGGCCTTCTCGGTGATGGCGAGGCTGAGGAGCGGGCAGAGTGCCTCGGACCCGTTGAGGTGGACCAGGCCGAGAGGCCGGCCGGGCTCGAGGCGCAACCCGCCGCCAACACGCTTTGCGGTTGTCCGGTACACCTGCGTGACACGCGTGTACGGAGCGGCGGACGGCGAAAAGCGCCCAGGGCGGTCCACGTGTGTACGTGAACCGCCCTGGGCGTTGTCTGTGCGCCGCCAGGGACTCGAACCCCGGACCCGCTGATTAAGAGTCAGCTGCTCTAACCAACTGAGCTAGCGGCGCCTGCTGACTCGAAAATAATACCTGGTCCTCGGGGGTGCTGATGACACGTGCCGACCGAGGCGCTAGAGAGCCAGTGACAGCAGGACCGGAGCCGCCCGCCGGTTCAGCGTGTCCGCCGCCGAGCGCAGCCGGTGCGCGTCTTCGATCGGCAGCGACAGTGCCAGGCAGCCGGCCGAGGAGCCCGCCGTGAGCGGCACGGCCGCGCAGACGGTGCCCATCGCGTACTCCTGGAGGTCGAGCACCGGGACCGTCGCCGGCTGGCTGTCCAGCTTGGAGAAGAGGGCCTTCTCGCTGGTGATGGTCCGCGAGGTGAGCCGGGCGATCTTGTGGCGCGCGAGATGGTCGCGGCGGCCGTTCTGGTCGCCCTCGGCCGGCCGGTCGCAGGATCGTGGTCCCGCCCTGGCCGCTCGGCCCGATCGGCGTGACGTGCTCGCCGCGCCGCGCCGAGAGGTCCAGCTCGTCGAGGACGACATGGGCGCCGTACCGCTTGACCGCGTGTCCGGAAGGTGGCTTCCTCGTTTCTCAACTCGGAGGCGTGTCAACGCCGTTCGGGGCATCGGAAACATCCGGGGAGGGAACGTATCCGCGCCGCATGTCGACCACGTTCGGCAACGGCTCCCCGGCCGCCCACCGTTCGTACATCTCCACGAACTGCTCGCCCAGCCGGTCCCGCCAGCCCACGGTGTCGCCGCTCATGTGCGGCGAGACGACCAGCCCCGGTACGTCCCACAGTCCACTGCCCGGAGCGAGCGGCTCGTGCTGGAAGACGTCGAGCGCCGCGCCCGCGATCCATCGTCGGCGCAGCGCGTCGGCGAGATCGTCCTCGACGACCATCGGGCCTCGCCCCACATTGATGAAGCGGGCCGAAGGTTGCATCAGCCCGAAGAACCGCGCGTCGAACATCCCGCGCGTCCGTTCCGTCAGGGGCGCCGCGCAGATCACCCAGTCGGCGAGCGCCGTCAGCCGGTCCAGATCCTCGGCGCCATGGATGGTGCGCCGCGCCGTACGCCCCACGAGCGCCGCCTGGACGCCCAGTGCGTTGAGCAGCCGGGTGATCTCCCGGCCGATCGGCCCGGCCCCGACGACGACCGCGCGGCCGCCCGCGAGCTGCTGCGACTCGCGGTGGTGCCAGCGCCGCCGGCGCTGCAGCTCCAGCGTGGCGGGGACGTCCTTGGCGAACGCGAGCACCAGGCCCAGCACGTATTCGGCGATCGGCCGCTCGAAGATGCCCCGCGCGTTGGTGAGCACGGTGTCGGACCCGGCCAGCTCCGGGCAGAGCAGCCGGTCCACTCCCGCGCTGGCCGTGTGCACCCACCGGGGCCGCGGTCCGTTGCCGGGCCAGGCGGCGCGTACCGCGTCGGAGGTGAAGTCCCACACCAGCAGGGCGTCGGCGTGCGGCAGCTCCCCGGCGAGGCCGGCCTCGTCCACGTAGCGGATCCGGACCCGGCCGGTCAGCCGGCCGAGGCGCGGCGACGGCGCGGCGTCGAGTACGAGGAGGGTGGGCTCTGACATCAGGGAGTGGTCGCCTCGTCAACGTCTGCGATGTGCGGATTGACCACGCTCGCACCCGGGCCCGCGCCCGTCAACGCGAAGGTCGGCAGGGGTGCGGGCGCCGGGGGAATACTGGGCAGTGGGGAGGGCAGCGGCAGTGCAGCGGTCCAGCAGTGCAGGAGGGTGAATATGACGACCGTCGGTTTCCTCTACCCGGGCCATTTCGCGGACGACGACTTCCCGCGCATGGAGGTCATCCTCGACACCACCATCAGGCTCGTCGTCAACCGCACGGAGCCGGGCGAGGACAACCGCCGCACCGAGACCCTGCGGGAGCGAGGCGCACCCGAACGCCTCGCCGCCGGGGTCGAGGAGCTGCGGCGCGCCGGTGCCGAGTCGGTGGTCTGGGCCAGCACCGGCGGGAGTCTCGTGTACGGGTGGGAGGGCGCCCGTCAGCAGAGCACCGCTCTGGCCAGGGCGGCGGGGCTGCCCGCATCGAGTGCGTCGCTCGCCTTCGTCCACGCGGTACGGGCGCTGGGCGCCGCACGTGTCGCGGTCGCCGCTCCGTACACCGAGGAGATCGCCGGGCTCTTCGGCGACTTCCTGGCCGCCGCGGGCATCGAGGTGGTCGCCGTGCGCGGCGGTGGCGTCACCTCCGCGGCCGCGGCCGCGGGGTGGGGGCTGGACCGGCTGAAGGAGCTCGCGGTTGCCGCGGACCGGCCGGACGCGGAGGCGGTACTGCTGCCGGACAACGCCGTGCACACCGCCGCGCACGTCCGTGACCTGGAGGAACTCCTCTCCAAGCCGGTCCTCACCGCGAACCAGGTGGCGGTGCACGAGGCGCTGCGGCTGGCCCGGCGCCGCACCTGGGCGCCCCAGCTCGGCACGCTGTTCGCCACCCGGGAGGCGCCGCCCGCACCGGTCGGGAGGTAACGCCCTCCCCCTCGGTAGGGAGTGGGCTCCCGACGCCCGGCGACTCCGCTTGCTGATCCACTCCCTACCGCGGGGACGCCGTGACCGGCCGGGAATAAGCGGAGACAACCTCCTGTTAGTTTTCCCCGGACGCTACGAGCATCACCGGAGAGGCCTTCACGTGGACGAGAACCGAGGCGACGAGAGCCGAGGCGACGAGAGCCGAGGCGACGGGAGTCGGGGCGACGGCATTCGGGGCAGGGCCGAGGGAACGGCCTCCGTGCCGCTGTCGGTGCTCGACCTGGTGACCGTCGGCCAGGGCCGCACCGCGACCCAGGCGCTGCGCACCAGCGTGGACATCGCCCAGCTCGCCGAGCGCCGCGGCTACCACCGCCTCTGGGTCGCCGAACACCACTCCATGCCCGGCGTCGCCTCGTCGTCCCCGGCCGTGATCCTGGCCCACCTCGCCGCCCGCACCGAGCGGATCCGGCTCGGCTCCGGCGGGGTCATGCTGCCCAACCACGCCCCGCTGGTCATCGCCGAACAGTTCGGCACGCTGGAGGCCATGGCCCCCGGCCGCATCGACCTCGGCCTCGGGCGCGCCCCCGGCACGGACGGTGCGACCGCCGCCGCGCTGCGCCGCACGGACCGGCTGGGCGAGGGCGCCGACGACTTCCCGCAGCAGCTCGCCGAGCTGACCCGCTTCCTGGACGACGACTTCCCGGACGGCCACCCCTACGCCCGGATCCATGCGGTTCCGGGCCCGGTGCAGGGTCCCGCGGGCCGCCCGCCGATCTGGCTGCTCGGCTCCTCGGGCTTCAGCGCCCGGCTGGCCGGGGTCCTGGGTCTGCCGTTCGCCTTCGCCCACCACTTCTCGGCGCAGAACACGATTCCGGCGCTCGACCTGTACCGGGACTCGTTCAAACCGTCCGCGGTGCTGGACGCCCCGTACGCCCTGATCGGCGTCTCGGCGCTGGCGGCCGACGAGGAGCGCGAGGCCCGTCGCCAGGTCCTGACCGGTGCCCTGTCGATGCTCCGCCTGCGCACCGGCCGCCCCGGTCTGATCCCGACGCCGGAGGAGGCGGAGGCCTACGACTTCAGTCCGGTGGAGCGGGAGTTCGTCGACAGCTGGCTCGGCAATGTCATCCACGGGACGGCGGACGAGGTGCGCAGCGGTCTGGACGACCTGGCCAAGCGGACCGGGGCGGACGAGCTGATGATCACGGCGAATGCGCATGGCGGGGAGGCGCGGCTGCGCAGCTACGACCTGATCGCGGACGCGTACGGGTTGCCTGGCTGAGGTCCGTGCTGACCGTTCTGCCCTTGAGCGCCGGGCGGGCCTGAACACAGGCCCGCCCGCGAGCCCCACGGACCACTGACGCGCCGACGCGATCCTGGTGTCCTGCCATGGCGCGTATGGGACGTCCGACGGTCGAGGTGGTTCTTACCGGCGAGGAGCGCGATACGCTGCTGCGCTGGTCGCGGAGGGGACCTCGGCCCAGGCATTGGCCCGTGGGCCAGCGCATGGCAGTATTCACCGCCAACGCGGGCTCCCCCTCTGTAGCGGCGCTACGGCTCCTTGCGGACCTCGGCGTTGCATCCCGGGAGCAGACCCCTGTCTCCGCCGCGGGCGCCAACAACTCTTCTCTCTGATCGCTGGATCACCGAGGCGCCAACAGGCCATCACGCAGCGCAACCATCATGTTGCCGAGAAGACTTCACTCGTCACATCAGGCTGGGAGAGGTGTGGCGGGGGTGTGAGGAGCGGCGGGGGTGGAGGACCGCCGGGACCGTCAGGGCGCCTTGGGGTGGTGGCGGGGCGGTGGGAGACAGTCGCGAGACCAGGGCCGTCACCGCGGTCTCGGCGATCGTCGAGGGATTCAGGGTCACGGTGCTCACCGGCGGATCGGTCTCGGCATAGGCCGGATCCTCGCTGACGCAGACGAGACGGAGGTCGTCGGGGATCCGCAGACCGTGGCGGGCCGCTGCGGCCAGGACCTGGCGGCCACCGGGGTCATAGACCGTGTAGACCGCGTCGCAGGTGCGGGCGGTGAAGACCGCGTCGAAGCTGTGGCCCGAGGTGTCGTACGGGTCGAAGGTGAAGAACAGGGGCGTGCGGCCGTGCTCGTGGCACCACTGCTCGTACGCGCGGGTGACGGCCTGGGTGTAGTGCTCGTCACCGTACCCGGCCTGCAAGGCGATCCGCTGGGCGCCCGAGGCGGCCAGGTGAGTGAGGACCTCGCGGGTGGTGGCGGTGTGGTCGTTGTCGACCCAGACGTCCCCGGGCCGCGGATCGACGGGCCGGCCGTCAAAGACGAGCGGGATGCCGCGGGCGCGCAGCGCACGCAGTACCGGGTCGTCCGTGGGGCTGTCGAGGAGCAGCATGCCGTCCACAGTGAGGGTGTGCCAGGGGGCCTCGGCTCCGCTGGTGGCAGGGAGGATCATCAGGGCGTAGCCGTGGGAGTGCGCGGTGGCGGTGGCGGCGGTGAGCAGCCGGGCGAAGTAAGGGACTTCGAGGAAGTTCCAGGCCGATCCGCCGTAGGTGGTGACGGCCACGCCCAGAGTGTTCGCGGTCCGCGGACTCCGCTGGGGGCCGTAGCCGAGCGTGGTGGCCACTTCGCGGACCCGGCGGCGTGTGGAGTCGGTGAGCCGGCCAGTGCCGTTGAGGGCATGCGAGACGGTGGCGGTGGAGACTTCCGCGGCGCGAGCGATATCGGCGAGGGTGGGCCCGGACATGACGTCATCCTACGGATTCCGTCGTTGCGGACGGGTTCTGGTTACGGCGTTAATCAAAGAGGGTCCGGCCACAGCCAACACAGCACAGCCTTTGGAGTGGTCATGACTTCTTCGCTCGCCCGGCGGACCGTGCTCGCCGCGGGGACAGCCGGACTGCTGGGTGCGGCGGCCGGCCCCGCGGCCGCCGCACATCGCAGTGCCGCAGCCCTGGTCGTCCATAACGCACGGGTGTTCACGGGGCTCCCCGGCGGACGCCCCGCCGAGGCCGTGGCGGTCGGACGCGACGGCCGGATTCTCGCCGTCGGCCGCAGCCGCGACCTGCGCCGCCTCATCGGACGGAACACCGAGATCGTCGACGCGCGCGGGGCGACCGTGATGAGCGGCATCCACGACGGTCATGTACACCCGCTCGGCGCGGGCGACCGCGCGCTCCACCCCTCTCTGGAGGGCGCCGAGACGACGGCCGAAGAACTCCAGGCGATCCTCACCGGTTTCCTCAAGGACACGGCCGACCAGGAGCCCGACGGCTGGCTGGTGGTCTCGGACTGGAACCCGATCGGGCTGCTTCCGCAGGGCAGCCTCCCTCATCACTCCCTGCTCGACGCCCTTCCTACCCGCCGCCCGATCGCCCTTCTCGGGGCCGACGGCCACAACGTCTGGGTCAACGCCCGAGCTCTGGAGATCGCCGGCATCACCGCGGCGACCCCCGATCCGGTGGGCGGGAAGATAGTGAAGGGGCCGGACGGGAAGCCGAGCGGGGTGTTCAAGGATGACGCCCAGCCCCTGGTGACGCGCCACATCCCAGAGCCGAGTCACGCAGATCTGGTCGCCGCCTGCGCCCGGGTCCTCGCCCAGGCGGCGGCCTCCGGGGTGACCACGATGATGGACGCGATGGTCGGCCGCCACGAGTTGACGACCTATCAGGATCTGGCGAACGCGGGAACGTTGCCGCAGCGCATCGTCCCCGCGATCAGGATCGACGCCGACCTGGCGAAAGACCCGACCGCGGCGCTTGCGTATGTGCGCGAGCTGCAGCACGCTTTCCGCCACGTACCTGGGCTGCGGTTCGGGACGGCCAAGGTGTTCCTGGACGGGGTGATCGAGTACCCGGCGCAAACGGCGGCGCTCCTGGCGCCCTATCTGGACGGCTCCGGCCACCCGACGGACAACCGGGGTGAACTCTATGTCTCCGGACGGGATTACGGACGGCTGACCGCGGCCTTCAACCGAGCCGGCTGGCAGATGCACGCGCACGGGCTCGGTGACCGAGCGGTGCGTACGGCGCTCGACGGGTACGCGTACGCCCGGCGCACGACCGGGCTGCGCGATGCCCGGAACACCATCGCGCACCTCCAGTTGGTGGACCCGGCTGATCTGGGGCGGTTCGCCGCACTGGACGTGGTGGCCTGCATGCAACTTCAGTGGGCGGAACAGGACACGTGGACGATGGATGCCCTCCTGCCGTATATCGGGCCGAAGCGGCACAGGTGGATGTACCCCGCCCGTTCCTTGGAGAAGCACGGCGCCCGGCTCTCGGGCGGCTCGGACTGGCCGGTGGACCCGCTCCAGGTGTGGAACCAGATCCGTACGGCGATCGACCGCACGGGCGCGGAGGGCGACGGGCCGCTCTACCGGGAGTTGGAGGGGCTGAGCCGTACATCGGCGCTGCGGATGCACACCCACGGAACGGCATGGCAGCTCCGCATGGATCGGCTTACGGGAACGGTCCGGCCAGGCCTGGCAGCCGACCTGATCGTACTTGACCGCGATGTGACAAAATGCCCGATAGCAGACATCAGTGACACCAGTGTTGAGCTAACCCTGGTGGGCGGCCGGGTCGTTCACGACGCGCACTCATCGGCGGGCCGGGCCGCGATCGCGCGACTCGACCGGGCCGCCGCTGCGCCCCGTCCGTCGGGGTACGCGGCAGTGCATGGCGGACGTCACCGGGTCTGCGGCCACGACAGCGGTCGACCGTAGCGGTTCGACCCCCGTCCGGCAGCGGACGGACACCCTGCCGGTCCCGGGTGGGGCAGGCCGCCGGCACCGCGCGGCCTGCCGCTGTCCGGTACCGGCAATTGGTCGGGGGTTACGGCGCCAGGACGCGCGCGCCGGACTTCGACGGGCACCGAAACAACCCACGCCTGGCGTTCCCGTATGACAAAGACGATCCGCCGGGTCGTCGACTATCTCGCCGAGTTACGGCCTGGTGCACGATAGAGAGTGGATCAGGCCGTTAGAGGCGCGACTGCTAGCCGGAGACTTCGCACATGGGGGTTTAGGTCTGTAGCCAGCGGGGTCGGGTTTCATCGATGCCGAGGAGTTCGAGCAGGTGTGCTTCGACT
>NZ_JBITER010000033.1:0-70251 GCF_044455345.1 Streptomyces sp. NPDC051286
CGGCTTCCGCGCCAGTCCCGAGGAGACGCCCCGGAAGGGCCCCACCCACCCCACCACCGGACAACGCGGCGGCACCCCCGTTGCCGGGCAGCGCAACCCAAGCCCGTCCGGCGATTGAGGACGGAACCCCGCACCCCGGACCCGGGTGCGAAACCGCGCCGCCCGCCGGGGCGAAACCGCGCGGCGTCAGCCCACCCGGTAGACCAGCGCCGTCGCGAGCCCCGCGAGCCCCTCCGCACGGCCGGTGAATCCGAGCCCGTCCGACGTGGCGGCGGAGAGTGAGACCGGGGCGCCCACCGCTGCCGACAGCACTTTCTGCGCCTCGTCGCGCCGCTTGCCGATCTTCGGTCGTACGCCGATGACCTGTACGGCGACGTTCCCGATCTCGAACCCCTCGGCCCGTACGATCCGCGCCGCCTCGGTCAGCAGCGTGACGCCCGCGGCGCCGGACCACTCGGGGCGCCCCGTCCCGAAGTGCTGTCCCAGGTCGCCGAGCCCGGCGGCCGAGAACAGCGCGTTGCAGGCGGCGTGCGCCACGACGTCGGCGTCGGAGTGGCCGGCGAGACCGGGCCCCTCGTCCTCCCAGAGCAGGCCCGCGCACCACAGCTCGCGGCCCTCCTCGAAGGCGTGGATGTCCGTGCCGATGCCGACCTGCGGAATCACCGGCGCGTGCTCAGAACCCATCGTTCGCCCTCCTGCGTGCGAGAACCGCCTCGGCCAGCACCAGGTCGAGCGGCCGGGTCACCTTGAATGCCTCTTCGTGCCCGGGTACGACCACGACGGGCGCCCCGAGCTGTTCGACCATGCCCGCGTCGTCGGTGGCGCCCTCGCCATCGACGGCGGCGGTCTCGTGGGCGCGGACCAGGGTGTCCCGGTCGAAGCCCTGCGGGGTCTGCACGGCGCGCAGCCTGGCCCGTACGGGCGTGCCGAGCACGGGCTCCGGGTCGCCGGGCGCGCCGGGCTCGACCTCCTTGACGGTGTCGGCGAGCGGCAGCGCGGGGACGACGGCGGGTGCACCGTCGCGTACGGCCTCGATCACCGCGTCCACGGTGTCGACCGGCACCAGCGGGCGTGCCGCGTCGTGCACGAGGACGGCGGAGATGTCCTCGGGGAGCGCGGCGAGGCCGAGGCTGACCGATTCCTGGCGGGTGTCGCCGCCCGGCACGACGAGGTAGTCGGTGCGCTCGGGCAGGGCGTGTTCGTCCAGCAGGTTCTTGACCTCGGGCGCGCCGTCCGGCGGGGCGACGACGACGACGAGGGAGACGGACCGGGACGCCGCCATGGCCCGTACCGCGTGGATGAGCATGGGCGTGCCGCTCAGCGTACGGAGCGCCTTGGGGGCGCCCGGGCCGAGCCGTACACCTCGGCCGGCGGCGGGAATCACCGCGGCGGTGCGGTACGGACGCGATTGATCAGACATCGGTTGCACTCCGAAGCATCAGCATGTTTGTTTCCACGGCCAACATGGGTATGGCCACAAGCGAGCCGGGCGCGACGCCTTGACTTGGCCGGGACCCTTTCCGTGACACCCGGTCGAGTTCGGGCAAGCCGCAGTGGCTGCTCGGGGTCGACCTTGCAAGATCGCGAGCAAAGTATCGGTGGGACAGCCGGATCCGAATCCGGACATGCCGCAGCGCCCGACGACACACCGTGAATACGGCTGGTCAGCGGGCACCGCGGCACATTTATTTACGACCGGTGCGATCCGGGTCAGGACGCGAGGACCTCGTCGAGCAGAGCCTCGGCCTTGTCTTCGTTCGTGTTCTCCGCGAGAGCGAGCTCACTCACCAGGATCTGGCGAGCCTTGGCGAGCATGCGCTTCTCACCTGCGGAGAGTCCGCGCTCACGCTCACGACGCCACAGGTCGCGAACGACTTCGGCGACCTTGATGACATCGCCGGAAGCGAGCTTCTCCAGATTTGCCTTGTAGCGCCGGGACCAGTTCGTCGGCTCTTCGGCGTACGGTGCGCGCAGCACCTCGAAGACCCGGTCCAGGCCCTCCTGCCCGACTACGTCGCGCACGCCCACGAACTCCGCGTTGTCCGCCGGGACACGAACCGTCAAGTCACCCTGGGCGACCTTGAGCACCAAGTAGGTCTTGTCCACGCCTTTGATCTGACGAGTTTCGATAGCCTCGATCAGCGCGGCCCCGTGATGGGGATAGACCACGGTGTCGCCAACCTTGAACGTCATGTGACAGGTACCCCTTCCGTGGCTATCAAGAGTAACACGAGAACAGCTTCTCCTGAATGACGTTTTCGCAGGTCAGGGCATATCTCGGGGCTTGACAACAGCAACACGGACGTGCTGCGGAAGGCTTCGGGAAGGCGGTATTCGCAGGTCGGAGCGGCTGTACGGGTAGGGTGAAACGCCCGCGTCACACACACCCGAACCCCCTCCGAAGTGACCGAACGTCCCGGTTTGCCGGATTCCAGAAGGTGAACTTTCCATACTCCGTTCGGAGATCGATCACCCGTACGGACGTAAGTACCGATGGTCAATGGAATTGATCAACGGCAGGGGTCGCGGAGATTATGCGCAAAGAATGCGTCACGGTCCGAGGAATTGATCAAGCCGGTTATGTGAACAGCGCACGAATCGCGGGGGCGGTGCGGCATGCCGGTGGATCAGGGGCCCCACTGCGGACACGGCTCGTGATGCCCGGGGGCGGTAGGGGCGGGTCGGGTGCGGGGCGGGGACGACGGCTCGGTAACCTAAGCCCGCTGACACACCCTTAGGGCGGCTTTACGTCGCTCGCCCCTCCAGTCCGTGAAGTCCGTACGTTCAAGGAGTTGCCGCAGCCGTGAGCCGCAGCCTTCGACGCGGCGCCCTTGCCGCCACTGCCATCGTGATCTCGATCGGTGCACTTTCCGCGTGTGGTGCCGGCAATGACGCGCAGACGCTCGAGATCAAGCCGGACAGCGCTGCCACCACCATCGGTGACATCCGGATCCAGAACGCGAACGTCATCACCCAGCCCGAGCGCAACGCCGCGGGTCCGGCCGTCGTCACCGCGACGCTGTTCAACAACGGTGTCGCACAGCAGACGCTGGACGCGATCACCCTGCCCGGCACCAGCGCGACGGTGCAGCTGCACGCCGCCGAGGGTGCGGGACCGATCGTCGTCCCGGCCGGGGGCAAGGTCGTCCTCGGCGGCAAGGGCAATGCCGCCGCCGTGATCGAGAACGGCCGCGAGGCCGCGCGGAACGGCAACGTGCAGTCGGTCGTCTTCAAGTTCAGCAAGACCGGCGACGTCCCGCTCGGCGTGTTCGTCGTCCCGGCCACCAGCTACTTCACGGGCTTCGGCCCGAGCTCGCTGCCGGCGGTGCCGTCCGAGACGCCCGCGACGACGCCGTCCGGGTCCGCGACGCCGGGCGCGCCGTCGGGCAGCCCGTCCGAGTCGGCGAGCGGCGCGGCGGGCCCGACGGACGCCGCGTCGGCTTCGCAGTCGGCCGGCTGACGTCCGCGGATACGTACGACGGAGGCGCCTCCCGAGCGGGAGGCGCCTCCGTCGTATGTGCTCCGCCCGGCCGCCTGCCGTACGGGCCCGGGTTTACGGCTCGAACTTGTAGCCCAGGCCGCGCACCGTCACCAGGAAGCGCGGCGCCCCCGGGTCGGGCTCGATCTTGGCGCGCAGGCGCTTGACGTGGACGTCGAGGGTCTTGGTGTCGCCCACGTAGTCCGCGCCCCAGACGCGGTCGATCAGCTGCATCCGGGTCAGCACCCGGCCCGCGTTCCGCAGCAGCATCTCCAGCAGGTCGAACTCCTTGAGCGGGAGGTCGACCTTGCCGCCGGAGACCGTGACGACGTGGCGGTCCACGTCCATCCGGACCGGGCCCGCCTCCAGGGCGGCCGGGGTGACCTCCTCCGGTTCCCCGCGGCGCCGCAGCACCGCGCGGATGCGGGCGACGAGCTCCCGCGAGGAGAACGGCTTGGTCACGTAGTCGTCGGCTCCTATTTCCAGGCCGACGACCTTGTCGATCTCGCTGTCCTTGGCCGTGACCATGATCACGGGGACGTTGGACCTGCCGCGCAGCTGGCGGCAGACCTCGGTGCCGGGCAGGCCCGGCAGCATCAGGTCGAGGAGGACGAGGTCGGCGCCGTTGCGCTCGAACTCGTCGAGCCCGTCGGGGCCCGTGGCCGCGATCGCGACCTCGAAGCCTTCCTTGCGGAGCATGTAGGACAGGGCGTCGCTGAAGGATTCCTCATCCTCGACGACAAGCACTCGGGTCACGGAAGGACCTCCGGGGCAGGAATTGGTTCGAGAGTGTCGGGGTCGGCGGTCCGGTAGGTCCCGTCGTCACCGTTGACGATGAGCGGTCCGCCCGATGTGCGGTCTCGGTCTCGTACGGAGCCCGCTTCGGGCAGCCGCAGGGTGAAGGTGGAGCCCTGTCCCTCCGAGCTCCAGACCGTGACCTCCCCGCCGTGCGAGGCGGCCACATGTTTGACGATGGCGAGGCCGAGACCGGTGCCACCAGTGGCCCGTGAGCGGGCCGGATCGACGCGGTAGAAGCGTTCGAAGACCCGCTCGCGGTCCTTCTCCGAGATGCCGATGCCCTGGTCGGTCACGGCTATCTCGATCTGGTCCCCGCCCGGTACGGCCAGGCGCCTCGCGGCGATGCCGACGCGGGTGCGGGCGGGGCTGTAGTTGACGGCGTTCTCCACGAGATTGCCGAGCGCCGCGGCAAGCTGGCCGCGGTTGCCCCAGATCCGGAGCGCCGCGGTGCCGCCGGCGGCCATGGTGATCTGTTTCGCGCCGGCCTGCTGCCGGCAGCGGTCGATGGCCTCGGCGACCAGTTCGTCGACCCGGACCGGCTCGGCGTCCTCCAGCGGGTCGTCGTTCTGAACCCGGGAGAGGTCGATGATTTCCTGCACGAGGTTGGTCAGCCGGGTCGCCTCGATCTGCATCCGGCCCGCGAACCGCTCGACCGCCTCCGGGTCGTCGGACGCGTCCATGACGGCTTCGGAGAGCAGCGAGAGCGCGCCCACCGGGGTCTTGAGCTCATGGCTGACGTTGGCGACGAAGTCGCGTCGTACCGCTTCGATACGGCGGGCCTCGGTGAGGTCCTCGACCAGCAGGAGCACCAGCCGGGAGCCCAGCGGGGCGACCCGTGCCGAGACTGCGAGAGCCTCGCCCCGGCCCGTACCGCGCCGGGGGAGGTCCAGCTCGACCTGCCGTATCTCACCGTCCCGGCGGGTGTCCCTGGCCATGTGGAGCATGGGTTCGACGGCCAGCCGGCCGCCCCTGACCAGTCCCAGCGCGTACGCGGCAGAGCTGGCCTTGACGACGCTGTCGCTCTCGTCGAGCACGACCGCGGAGGAGGACAGCACGGAGAGCACCGTGTCGACCCCGGGGGGCAGTGCACCGTTACTGTCGGGCCGCAGCGATGTGCGCGTGGGTCTCTTCAGGTCGCGCTCGCTCCAGCGGAACGCCAGCATGGCGATCACGCCGGTACACAACCCGGCGATCGCTGCAGCTGCGGCGACCGCCGCGTTCACGTCCATGCCTCCAGGTTAAGCGGGTGCGGCAGCGCTCTCCCAGCCATCCGAGGGCGTACTCGAACACTCGTCGCCCAGAGTTCACCGAGGGGCAAGGGGCGGTTCACTTGGTCGGCCGGATCCGGACGCGTACGCCCCGCAGGGTGAGAGCGTGGGGTCCAGATCTGGCCCCGGCCATAGTGAGGACTGGAGAGGGACTTCCATGCGTGACGCTTACCACGAGGAACTCGACTCGATCGGAGAGGGCCTGGTCGAGATGGCCCGGCTGGTCGGGTCGGCGATCGGCCGGGCGACGACGTCCATGCTCGACGCCGACCTCAAGCTCGCGGAGAGCGTGATCGCCGCGGACCAGAAGGTCGACGACCTCCAGCACGACCTGGAGGCGCGGGCGATCGCCCTCCTCGCGCGTCAGCAGCCGGTGGCGACCGATCTGCGGATCGTGGTCACCTCGCTGCGGATGAGTGCCGACCTGGAGCGCTCGGGCGACCTGGCCCAGCACGTGGCGAAGCTGGCCCGGCTGCGCTTCCCGCAGTCGGCGGTGCCGAACGACCTGCACGCCACCATTCTGGAGATGGGGCAGCTGGCCCAGCGCCTGATGGCCAAGGCCGCCGAGGTGATCATCACGAAGGACGTCGACCTGGCGCTCCAGCTGGAGCAGGACGACGACGAGATGGACCTGCTGCACCGCACGCTGTTCCAGCACCTGATAGACGACCGCTGGAAGCACGGCATAGAGACCGCCGTCGACGTGACGCTGCTCGGCCGCTACTACGAGCGCTTCGCCGACCACGCGGTATCGGTCGCCAAGCGGGTCGTCTATCTGGTGACGGGTGAACACGCGGACGACATCCAGAATGCGGTGCCGGTAGAGGGCGCGTAACGGGTAGGGGGACGGCGCGTTTTGCGCGGGTGTGCCTTGGATGCGCCGTCTGCGCGCCGTTGATGGGGCAGCCGGAGTGGGCATCAATGGAGTGGGGCGGCAGGCGGTACGCCTGGTGGTACGCCCCCGGTCGTGCGTCGCTGTCGGTCGTACGGCCCTGTCGTACGCCTGGATGTACGTCCTTGAGGAGGAACGATGGCCGACTCCCCCACGACCGACCCGCAGCAGGAGACACCCGCTGAAGTGGTCCATCTGACGGTGCTCGGTGCCTGTGGCTGCGGATCGGGCTGCGGGTGCGGCTGCCAGTCGGGCGCGCCGTGCCAGTGCGGCGGCTGCTGCGGCTGACCGGACGCCACCGGACCGGCGCCCCGTGCGGGGCGCCGGTCCCGTGCGTTTCAGGCAGTGCCGTTTCAGGCGATGACGGGCTCCGGGGCGCGGCGGATACGGGCCACCACGTGGCCGACGGCAACACCGCCGCCCCCGCGGGCAGCCGGCTCCGGTCATCCACACAGCCGGCTTCGGCAGCTGACAACCGTGTTCAGCGCGGGGTGACCAGTCCGGCCCGGTAGGCGGTGATGACGAGTTGGACGCGGTCGCGTGCGTCGAGCTTGGTCAGCAGGTTCCCGACGTGAGTCTTGGTGGTACCGGGGGTGATGTGCAGCCGGGTCGCGATCTCCGTGTTGGTGAGGCCCTGGCCGATCAGGGTGAGCACTTCGCGCTCGCGTGGGCTGACGCCTCGTAGGTTCTCCTCCCGGCCGGGAGGCGCTGATGCCGGTGCTGCCGTGCCCGTTGAGGCGGGCCGGTCGGCGAACTCCTCGATGAGCCGGCGGGTGACCTGAGGTGCGAGCAGTGCCTCGCCGGAAGCGACGACCCGGATCGCGGTGAGGAGTTCGTCGGCGGGGGCGTCCTTGAGGAGGAAGCCGCTGGCGCCGCCGCGCAGCGCGGCGAAGATGTACTCGTCCATGCCGAAGGTCGTGAGCATCAGCACCCGCACGCCGGGGGCGGCGGCCGTGCGGCCGGCTTTGCCGGTGATGAGGCGGGTGGCCTCCAGCCCGTCCATGCCGGGCATGCGGATGTCCATCAGGACGACATCGGGCCGCTCCCGCCGGGCGAGTTCGACTGCGGCCAGGCCGGTGCCGGCCTCGCCGACCACGGTGAAGCCCGGTGCGGCGGAGACGATGCCCTTGAAGCCCGTGCGAACGAGGGTCTGGTCGTCGGCGACCACGACGCGGACGACCATCAGGCGTTCCCTTCGGCTCCGGCCATGGGCAGCCGTGCGGCCACCCTGAATCCCCGCCCGGGCAGTGGCCCGGCGCTGAACTCCCCGCCGTACAGGCCCACCCGCTCACGCATCCCGGCCAGGCCCTGCCCGTCCCGGCTCGGGGCAGCCGCGCCCGCGCCGTCATCGACGACCTCCACCGTGAGTTCGCTCTCCCGGTATCCGACGGTGACCCGGCACTCCCCGGTGCCGGCATGCTTCACGACATTGGTCAGCGCCTCCTGGACGATCCGGTAGGCGGACAGTTCGATCCCCGGGGGCAGCTCACGCCGTCGGCCGAGAACCCGCAGGTCGGCCTCGACGCCTGCCTCGGCCGTCCGGGTGATCAGCCGGCCCAGCTCGCCGAGCCCGGGGGCGGGCAGCACCGGCAGGCAGTCGTCGATGCCGCCCTCGCGGAGTACGGAGAGCAGCCCGCTCAGTTCCCGCAGGGTGTCCCTGCCGACCGCCTGGATCGTGGTCAGCGCCGCCTTGGCCTCCTGCGGGTGTTCGTCGATCACGAAGTGACCGTATCCGGCCTGCACGGTCACCACACTCATGCTGTGCGCGATCACGTCGTGCAGCTCCCGGGCCAGCCGCAGCCGCTCCCGGGTCCGCTCCGTCAGCGCGTCGCGGGCCTGGTGCGCACGCAGCTCGGCCGCGTAGGCGCGGTGCCGTCCGACGGCGTATCCGACCGCCCAGAAGGCCATCTGATGAGCGAGATGGCACTCACCGCCGACCACCTCGTCATCGTCGGCGGGGGCAGGCTGATCACCGAGACCAGCACCGAAGAGTTCATCCGCGGCAGCGCGCGCGGCGCGGTCCTGGTGCGTACGGCCGACAGCGGCGCGCTGACCAGGCTGCTCACCGCCCACGGCGCCCAGGTCACCCCGGAACCGGACGGCGTCCTGGCCGTGGCCGGACTTCAGCCCCAGGACATCGGCGACCTGGCGGCCGCCAACCGCCTGACGATCCACGAACTGTCCACCCGGCAGGCCTCGCTGGAGGAAGCCTTCATGGACATCACCGGCGACAGCGTGCAGTACCGGGCCGGCGCCACCGCCGGCACCTTCCGCCGAAAGGACCAGCACCAGTGACACCCCTCGGCCCAGGTCTGCTCACCTCCGAGTGGATCAAGCTCCGCAGCGTCCGCTCCACCTACCTGATCCTGCTCGTCGCGATGGCTGCGGCGACGGTCGTCGGCGTCCTCGACTACCACTCTCTGGACGGTAGTTGGGACACCATGACCGCCCCGGAACGGGCCCGCATCGACCCGGTCCGCTACGGCTTCAGCGGCGGGTTCTACTTCGCCGTCCTCGCCCTCGGCACGCTCGGTGTCCTGGCGACCGGCTCGGAGTACAGCAGCGGCCTGATCCGCACCACCTTCACCGCCACCCCGCACCGTGGCGCCGTCCTGACGGCGAAAGCCGTCATCACCGGCGCGCTCACCCTGGCGGTGGGGGAACTGCTCGCCTTCACCACCTATCTCCTCGGCCGCAGCGCGCTGTCCGGCAGGCACCTCGCGATGGGGCTCGCCGACCCGGGCGTGTTCCGGGCGGTGGCATCCACTGGCCTGTTCCTCTGCGTCATGGCACTGCTGGGGCTGGCCCTCGGGGCGATCCTGCGCAGCCAGGCAGGCGCGATCGCCACCCTGTTCGGCCTGTTCTTCGTTCTTCCCATGCTCGCCTCCACGCTCGACAACTGGAGCACGACGCCCGGCACATGGACGCTGCAGTCGGCCTTCGAAGCGCTCAGCGGCACGGTGGCGCGCCCTGGCCCGGACTCCCCCTCCCCGGGCCTCGCCCTCGCCGTCTGCGGGGTGTACCTCGCGATCCTCGGGGGCCTGGCGGCGGTCCTGGTCAAGCGCCGCGGCGTCTGACAGGCGTCTTTGCCGGTCCTGCCCATGGACGCGGGCAAACACCGCCCGGCGGGGGTCGGGGGGCTGCCGGCGGGGGTCGGGGGCTGCCGGCCGTGCGGGCTCCCGTGATCCAAGCCGTCCGCGCAGCTCACCCCACCCCCGTCAGACCGCCCGCTCCACCGAACCCTGCGGGGCACCCGAGGCCGCGTCCGACTCGGCCTCCGCAGCCGTCACCGCCACCACCTCGGTCACCTTCTCCTCCGCCGGAAGCCCGCGCATGAGCACCCAGTACCCGAGCGCCGCGACCGTCCCCAGCACCCCGCACGTCCCCCACAGCCACGTCGCCCCGTAGTGGTCGATCACCAGACCGGACATCAGCGGAGCGACCAGCGCGGCCGCGGACCACGACAGCGTGTACATGCCTTGGTAGCGGCCCCGGCCCTGCGCCGGGGAGAGGCGGACGACCAGGCTGCTCTGGACCGGTGCGTTGATGATCTCGCCGACCGTCCAGACACAGATCGTCAGTGCGTACACGGCAACCGACCCGGCGAACGCGGTCAGTCCGAATCCGTACCCCGCCAGCAACGACGACACGACCAGCAGGCGGCGCGGGTCGCGCTGCTGGATGAAGCGGGTGGCGGGGATCTGGAGCGCCACGATCAGCACACCGTTGACGGCGACCGCGGTGCCGAAGTCGGAGCTGGAGAGCCCGTCCGTACCCATGGCCACCGGCAGCCCCACGTACCCCTGCTGGAAGATCAGCGCGACCACGAACGACAGTCCGACGACGCTCATGAAGCGGCCGTCGCGCAGCACGGTGGAGAGCCGGACCTCGGGCTCGGCCGCCGCGCCCTTCGCGTTTCTCGGTGTCCGCTCCGGCTGGGACTCCGGCACCTTCAGGAAGACGACGAGCGCGCAGAACAGCGTCATCGCGGCCTCGGCCATGAACCCGGCCCGATAGCTGTACTCGGCGATGAACCCCGCGCCCGCGGACGACACCGCGAAGCCCAGGTTGATCGCCCAGTAGTTCAACGAGAACGCCCGCACCCGGTCCTCGGGCCGGACGATGTCGGCCATCATCGCCTGCACGGCGGGCCGGGACGCGTTGCTCGTCATGCCGACGAGGAACGCGACCGCGGCGATCGCGACCGGATCGACCATGAACCCGAGCAACGCGACCGACGCGGCGGTCGAACTCTGCGCGATCAGCATCGTGGGCCGCCGCCCGAGCCGGTCCGTCATCACCCCCGCGCCGAGCGAGGAGACGACCCCGCCGAGCCCGTGCAGCGCGACGACCAGCCCCGCGTACGAGGCGGAGTAGCCCCGCTCCAGGGTCAGGTAGAGGGCCATGAAGGTGGCGACGAACGCCCCGAGGCGGTTGACCAGAGTGCTGGTCCACAGCCACCAGAACTCCCTGGGGAGACCGGACACGGTCTCGCGTGCGGCCCGTCTGAGACCGGCGACAGACATAACGGTTCCCCCCCGGGGACGTACGGAACGGGTTCGAGCGGTAAGTGGCTCAATGGCTATCAGCACATTACGGAGCTCTGCTTCCGGGCCGCCACTCGTTTGACGGCTGCCGTCAAACGAAGCCGTCCCATCCGCCACTCTCCCACTATTTGTCCGCCCTGTGACCGGCTGCGCGAAGCCCGCACGGGTTCGATTACGCTCGGACTCATGGCCGACGCACCGTACAAGCTGATCCTCCTCCGCCACGGCGAGAGCGAATGGAACGCGAAGAACCTGTTCACCGGTTGGGTGGACGTCAACCTCACCGAGAAGGGCGAGAAGGAGGCAGTCCGCGGCGGTGAGCTGCTCAAGGACGCCGGTCTGCTCCCCGATGTCCTCCACACCTCCCTCCAGAAGCGCGCCATCCGCACCGCGCAGCTCGCGCTGGAGGCCGCCGACCGCCACTGGATCCCGGTCCACCGCTCCTGGCGCCTGAACGAGCGCCACTACGGCGCCCTGCAGGGCAAGGACAAGGCGCAGACCCTGGCCGAGTTCGGCGAGGAGCAGTTCATGCAGTGGCGCCGCTCGTACGACACCCCGCCGCCCGCCCTCGAGGACGGCGCCGAGTTCTCGCAGAGCGACGACCCGCGCTACGCGTCGATCCCGCGCGAGCTGCGTCCGCGCACCGAGTGCCTCAAGGACGTCGTCGAGCGCATGCTGCCGTACTGGTACGACGGCATCGTCCCGGACCTGCTGGCCGGCCGCACGGTCCTGGTCGCCGCCCACGGCAACAGCCTCCGCGGCCTGGTCAAGCACCTCGACGGCATCTCGGATGCCGACATCACGGGCCTGAACATCCCGACCGGCATCCCGCTCGCCTACGAGCTGGACGCCGACTTCCGCCCGCTGAAGCCGGGCGGCACGTACCTCGACCCGGAGGCTGCGAAGGCCGCCATCGAGGCCGTGAAGAACCAGGGCAAGAAGAAGTAGGTCCGCTCGGTCGAGCCCCCTGCCTGCGGTTCCTCCGCAGGCAGGGGGCTTGTTGCCGCACTGGGCATTTCAAGACCTCTGCCCGACGCCCGGCGAGTCGTTGGCCCGGTTATCGAACGCAGGAAATCTCAGCCAGCCATTCCGGGGCGTAGCACTTCACGAACGACCACTTCTGGTCCGAGTTCTGGTCGTCCGTACTGTCGGTGTACACCTCAAGCCTGCCCTGCGGCGTCAAGCGGTAGTAGTCGCGGATCGAGTCTCCCTCCACGGTGGGATGGGTCACCTTCAGTTCTGCGCTTTCACCGCTCTCGAGGGCTCGCCGGAGGCAGACGATTTCCCGCACGGCCTGCTTCTGCATTTCCTCACCCTGATCCAGGCGCACCTCGCCACAACGCGAATACTCGGTTCTGGACTCCCAGCGTTCCTTGACCGGATCGTTCACCATGCCGCAACCGACAGCCAGCAAGGACATGGCCGTTACCGCGACGAGCCGCGCGCGGACCGAATCAGCTGCCGCACAGCGGCGATTGGCCCTTTTCTCACGTGTCATGCCGCGCCCCCTTCCGGCCGTTGGACGCGGCTCCGGAGAAACCGGTTCCGTGCGCTTGCGTGCCGGACCGAGCGGTCAGCCACGGTCGATCGGGGTGTGTGGTGACGCAGAGACCGCTGGTGATCCGGCGCCCCTGTACGGCAGCTGAACTGATCGGACAGCTCCCGCTCCGCTCCCTCCGCACCCAACGCCCGCCCGATGCGCGCCGCCAGCGTGTTCCACGGGCGGCAGGCGACCACCGGCAGAGCGTGCAGGCGGGCCTGGTCGCCGAGCCACCGCGAGTACTCCGCGCTGACCTGCGCCCGATGCCGCTGTTCTCCGCTGTCGGGCTCCCGGGAGGCGTAGTTGGCGGCGATCCGGTCCGGGTCCGCCTCGTGCAGGAACACCGCCCGCACGAGGCGGCCCGCCGTTCGGCCCTCGTAGATCGCCGCCGCAGCGGCGGCCGGGGTGAGGTAGTCGCCCTCGATCACGGCTGGGACGTCGACGGTCAGGCGGTTGCCTACGACTCCCAACACCGCGGGCTCCAGGGCCCTGGCGGTGGCGATCTGGAGGTCCAGCACCTGCTCCGTGGCGAGTTGTGCGGTGTCGGGGATGTCATCGAAGTGGTGGAGGGCGGGGTGGTGTTCAGCCGTCGTCATGGCCTCGACGGCGCTCACTACGTCGTCGAACTCGACCACGAACCGTTCCTAGCCAGTGTGCGTGAGTGAGTCCTGGACCCACTGCTGCGTACTGGGCGCATCCCGAACGGTGTTGGATGCACTGGGTTCCCGCTTTCGCATCCCGCTCGGTGACGGCCCTCCAGGGGGCCGGTCCGTCGCGGGCGGGCGGGTTCCCTCACGCCCCCGGGCGTCCGGTCCGGCCTGGACGGTCCGATGCCCCGCACGATCACTCCGGTCGTGCGGGGGCGGTGCCGTCCGACGCCGGACCGGGTGCCCGAGGGCGCGTCGTCCGATCGCGATGCTGGCGGCGTCGTGACGGGACATGGTGCGGTGGGAGGTGACCAGTGGCTTCTGCCAGTGCTGGGCACCCCACATGCTGGTGTAGGCGGGGTCGACCGCGACAATGCTCAGGCCGTGCTCGGCGGCCATGGATACCAGCCGGGCCTTGAGTTTCCCGGTGGGCATGCCGGAGATGAGCTGCCGGAACCGCTTCTTGCGGCCGTGCTTCTCGCGGGTCTTCTCGGTGGTGAAGTCGAGGTCTTCGATGCCGATCGCGGTGACACCGGCCTGCCCCGCCCAGTGGATCAGCCGGGTCAGCGCGTGGCGGATCTGTGCGTCGCGGTGGTCGGCGGTTCCGGAGAGGTCGTAGGCGAAGCGGTGCGGGTCACCGATGGGGTTGCCGTGCCGGTCGAGCCGGTAGGCGGCGAAGTGGTCGGCGTTGGTGTCGACGCCGATCATGCCCCGGGCACAGGCGGTGGCCAACGGAACGGTCTTCACGACGGGGCGTTGCCAGGAGGCGGTGAGGTACCAGCGGCCGCGGTCCACGTCGAGGTGGATGCGGTAGGCCACGGCCCGGTTCGCTTCGATGCGGTCGGCCCACTCCTGGCCCCGGTGCGCGAACGCGATCCGGGAGGTGAGGATGTACCGGCCGTGCTGGGCATTGGCCAAGTGCGCGAGCGGGGCGGGCAGCTTGATGGACACTTCGCCGTCCGGGGTGACGCGGATCGTCTCGTTCCCGAACCGCTTCCCCGACTCACCATCAGCGGCAAGAAACCAGCGTTCCGCATCCCACCGTTCCCGCCACCGCTCCTCGGTGAGCTCGGCCTGGGCGAGGTGGTGGCGGGTGCTGAGGAGACGCTTGCCGCCCCGTACCACCCGCACCCGCCCGGCCTGCCACTCGGCAACAGCAGCCGCGTGCCGGTCTTCCAGTGCGGCGAGGCGGCGGGACTTGCGGAACCACTCGCTCTTCGACCGGTAGCCGCCCGCCGCGCGCTTGGTGCCCTTCTCCCCGATCGGGAGGGACAGGCGGTGCCGCAGCATGCTGATCCCGGCTTCCAGTTTCCGGATGTGCGCCGCCTGGCAACGCCGGGCGAGGGCCCATTGATCGTGCGTGGCCTTGGTGATCGCACCGGCGATCCGCGACGACGACAGTGCCGTCAGCTCGCGCTTACGCGCCGCCCACGTATCGGTGCTGTGATCGTGTCTGTCCGCACAGCGGGCCTTGAGATCACGGGAAGCAAGCGCACCCTGATGCTCACCAACCGCGCGCAGCACCCCCTCGTCCTGGGAGGTGAGGTGCTTGAGACGGTCCCGGATCGCCACCCCGCAAGGCCCGGGCACCACGAACGAGGCCGTCAGCTTCCGTAATCCACCCACCACATCACCCCCTCAAGGCCGGGCACCCGCTACCAAGCCCAACGAGCCACAGCCGCCAAGGTCACCCATTCGACCCCAGAACCCCCGTTCCCACCCCACGAACAACCGCCAGGACTCACTCCCGCTCACCACCACTCACTTCAATGCAGCAAACCGACAGCAGCTCACACCCCCCTTGGTCTCATCGGCCAGTTGCGCGGCGACCCGGCTCTTGCCGACGCCCGACGCCCCGCCGAGAAGCAATATGTCCCACGATGTTCCTGTCACGGGGCGAACGTATCGCGTGGGCTCCGCGTCGGCCGTGCGCCCTGGCGCTACCGTGGCGCGAGCACCGGCCCGCGCATGGACGGAGCCGACCGGACGGGCCGTGCGAAGAGAGCAAGGAGAGCGGGGAGAGCAATCATGGGCAAGCCCCTGAAGACCTACGTCGGCGGCACCGAAGTCGACGTGCCCAACAGCATTCCGGACATCCGGGCCACGCTGCCCGAGGAAAGACGCGAGGAGTTCGACCGCGCCATCAACGGGGCCGGACTGCACGAGATCCACGCCGTGATGCGGCACTGGATGCTGGAGGCCGTGCCCGATCCCGAGG
The DNA here is from genome assembly GCF_044455345.1 of Streptomyces sp. NPDC051286. Taxonomy (NCBI): domain Bacteria; kingdom Bacillati; phylum Actinomycetota; class Actinomycetes; order Kitasatosporales; family Streptomycetaceae; genus Streptomyces; species Streptomyces sp. NPDC051286. Next base: position 15,389 of record NZ_JBITER010000033.1, read on the forward strand.
CCGAGCGGATCCTGGACCGGTTGGCGCGGGACGAAGCCGAGAGGCGGAGCGTCGCTTGAGCTTCCGTATCTCCTACGCTCCGCCCGCCGACGACACCCTGGCCAAGATGCGGGAGGGCGACACCTTCCGGGACGAGATGGCCCGCACCCTGGGGAGCGACCCGTACGGGCACGGGTCGTCCGCCGTCAAGAGTGAGCACGACCGGCGTGAGGCGACGGTCGCCGGGGCCATCGTGCTCTATTACGTCTCCGGGTCCGTCCTCACCGTCACCGTGGTGCGGCTGGTCCCGCTTCCCTGACTTCCGCCGCTCAGGCGAGCTTTGCGAGCTGCGCGTCGACCACCGCGGTCGGCAGTTCGAAGTCCTGGCCCGTGCTGGAAGCGGCCAGGTTGAGAGCGCTGAACGACGCGACCGTGGCGCCCTGGCGTGCCACGATCAGCTTGAGCGGGGCCTTCTCGCCGTCCTGTTCCACCGTCAGCGTCCAGGCGGCGGCCTCCTCGCCACCCGAGATCTTCTCCTCCTTGATCGTGACGACCTTCTGCTTCGTCCCGGCCGCGGTGAGGGTGAAGCCCCCGGAGCACGCGGTCGCCGCGGTACGCAGGCTCCCGACGGTGTCCTGGGCGCCCTTGCCTTCGTACGAGGCGAGGGACGTCAGCGTCGTCGTGATGTCGAAGGCGGCGGTAAGGGCCTCGGCCGCGTCCGCGCCGTCCAGCTTGCCCTTCTGGCCCTTCTTGGGCTCACTGATCACCTTGCGCCGGTTGACCGCCGCGGGCGTGCCGAGCTCGGCGCCCATCAGCGCGTCGGCGAGAGGCTCACAGGCCTCCTTGTCCGCGGTGACGTCGGAGGCCGAGACGACATCGGCCTTGCCCGTATCGGCGACCTTGTACCCCTTGACGTCACCCTGGACCAGCGCGACCTTGTCCAGCTCGGCGGCGGTCAGCGCCTTGGCAGCAGGCTGGGCCGCGGCGCTCTCCTTGCCCTTCCCGTCGGCGCCCTTGCTGCCGGAGTCGGAGTCTCCGCCACAGGCGGTGGCAAGCAGGGTCAGGGAGATCGCGCAGGCGGCGGCAACGGCGGTACGGCGTAGGGCAGTGGGTCTCATGTCGCAAACCCTATGAGCGAGCCATGGTTTGATGATCAACCAATTGGGGCACAGCACGTGATCGTGATTGCGTTGTGATCATCCCGTGAAGGGACTCCCTCTCCCCTGCCGAGCCGAGCGGGAGCGGGCGCTCCGGGGCAACCCGGTCTCCGTGCACGGCGGTGATGCGGAGGGGCCACCGCCACGCTCTCCGGCAGCGGCGACGGCACGGTTGGGTGCGGGGGCGGTGTCGGCGGAGCCGTCGGGTACGGCGCCGTGGTGCAGGACGTTGGCGAGCGAGGTCAGTTGGCGGGCCGCTGAGTCAGATGCGTGAACGCATCCAGGTTCCGCGTGGACTCGCCGCGCGACACCCGCCACGCGTACTCCTTGCGGATCGCGCTCGCGAAGCCCAGCTCCAGCAACGTGTTGAAGGAGCCGTCGGCCGCTTCGAGGACCGTGCCGAGCAGCCGGTCCAGTTCCTCCGACGTGACCACGGAGAGCGGTAGCCGGCCGACGAGGTAGATGTCGCCGAGCCGGTCGATCGCGTAACTCACGCCGAAGAGGCGGAGGTTGCGCTCCAGCAGCCAGCGGTGGACCGCCGCGTCGTTCTCGTCCGGGTGGCGGATGACGAAGGCGTTGAGGGAGAGCGAGTGCTTGCCGACGATGAGCGAGCAGGTGGTGGACAGCTTGCGGGTACCGGGAAGCTTCACCACGTAGGTACCGCGGTCGGGGCTCTCCCATTCGATCCCGGCGTCCTTCAGCGTCGTCTCGATGACCTGCGCTGTTGCCGCTTCGGCGGATACGTCAGCCATGGGGTGAGCGTACGTGAGGTGTGGTGCGGGCGTCCGTCGCCCCGGCGGGGGTGCGCGTCGGCCGTGGTGGGCGCGTACGTCAGACGTGGTGGCCGCGGACGCGACGGCGGTGTTCGTGCATCGCCGCGGTGTACACGTCCGCGGTCGCGGACGCGGCCGTGCCCCAGCCGAAGCCCTGCGCATGCGCGGCCGCCGCCCCGCCCATCCGGGCGACGAGCTCCGGCGACTCGGCGAACCGGGCCAGCGCCTGTGCGTACGTCTCCGGGTCGTGCCCGGGGATCAGGAAACCGCTCGCCCCGTCCCGTACCGCCACCGGCAGCCCGCCCACGGCCGCCGCGACGACGGGGGTGCCCGCCGCCTGCGCCTCGATGGCGACCAGGCCGAAGGACTCGCTGTACGAGGGCATGACCAGCACGGACGCCGCCCGGAACCAGTCGGCGAGCTGGTCCTGACCGACCGGCGGCTGGAACCGTACGACATCGGCGATGCCCAGCCGCGCCGCCAGCTTCTGCAGGCCCTCCGGCTTGGCGAGCCCGCTGCCGCTGGGGCCACCGACCACCGGAACGACGATCCGGCGACGGAGCGAGGGGTTCCGGTCCAGTAGCACGGCCACCGCGCGCAGCAGCACATCGGGAGCCTTCAGCGGCTGGATACGGCCCGCGAAGAGCGGTATGAGGGCGTCCTGGGGCAGTCCGAGGCGGGCCCGGGCGGCAGCCCGCCCGTCGGCGGGCCGGAAGCGGTCGAGGTTGACTCCGGGGTGCACGACGGCGACCGCCGCCGGATCGGCCTCGTAGAAGCGGACGAGCTCGTCCGCCTCCTCCGCGGTGTTGGCGATCAGCCGGTTCGCGGCATTGACGATCTGCGTCTCACCGATGACCCGGGCGGCCGGCTCGGGGGTGTCGCCCTCGGCGAGCGCGGCGTTCTTCACCTTGGCCATGGTGTGCATGGCGTGGACGAGGGGAACGCCCCAGCGCTGCGCGGCGAGCCAGCCGACATGGCCGGAGAGCCAGTAGTGGGAGTGGACCAGGTCGTAGTAGCCGGGCCGCTGGCCGGCCCAGGCCTGCATCACGCCGTGCGTGAAGGCGCAGAGCTGGGCGGGCAGGTCCTCCTTGGCCAGACCTTCGTACGGTCCCGCGTCGACATGCCGGACCAGGACGCCGGGCGACATCTCGACCGCCGGGGGCAGTGCGCCGGTGGTGGCCCGGGTGAAGATCTCCACCTCGATACCGATCGCGGCGAGCCGCTTGGCCAGCTCCACGATGTAGACGTTCATGCCGCCCGCGTCGCCCGTGCCCGGCTGGTGCAGCGGGGAGGTGTGGACAGAGAGCATCGCGACGCGGCGGGGTTTGCGGTGGCTGCCGGGAAAGGTGCCGGGGAACCTGAGGCGCGGCGCCACACGGCTGCTGCCGAGCCGAGAGACGTACTGGCTCACGTCGTCCGGTCCTCCTCGCTCAGGGCACGACACCGAAGGGACACGGATCCCCTTCGAAAGGCTGGAACAGCGGAATACGCCCTTTCATTTCCGCTTTACCAAATCATTACGCCCGACCACGGCGCGTCACCACACCTGCCCGGACGCGACAGCGCTGCAGGTCGCCGCCCCAGGGATCGTTAGGCTCGCTGTCATGCGCCCCATCGGCACCGCGACCCGCGGGACCACCAACCCGAACCGGCTCCGCCGCATGGACCGCTGGATCGCCGCCACGCACGGTCCGGCCCTGCGCCGCTGCGACGCACCCGTCGCCGTCGACCTCGGGTACGGGGCCGCGCCCTGGACCGCCGTGGAGCTGCTGCACCGTCTGCGCACCGCCGAACCGCGCACGGCGGTCGTCGGCATCGAGATCGACCCGGAGCGGGTCGCGGCGGCGAAACCGTACGAGGAAGAGGGGCTCACCTTCGTCCACGGCGGCTTCGAGATCCCGCTGACTGACCGCCCCACCCTCATCCGGGCGGCGAACGTGCTGCGCCAGTACGACGAGGGTGAGGTCGCCGCGGTCTGGCAGCGGCTCTGCGCCCGGCTCGCACCCGACGGGCTACTGGTCGAGGGCACCTGCGACGAAATCGGGCGCCGCCATGTGTGGGTGGCGCTCGGCCCGGAGGGCCCGCGCACGGTCACGTTCGCGACCCGCCTCGGCTCCCTGGACCGCCCCTCCGATCTCGCGGAACGACTCCCCAAGGCGCTGATCCACCGCAATGTGCCGGGCGAACCGGTCCACGCGTTCCTGCGCGACTTCGACCGGGCGTGGGCCGCCGCGGCGCCGTACGCCTCACTGGGCGCGCGGCAGCGCTGGATCACCGCGGTGCGTTCGCTTTCCGGCGACTGGCCGCTGACGGACGGGGTACGGCGGTGGCGGCAGGGTGAAGTCACGGTGAAATGGGCGGCATTGCGGCCCGAGCCCGACAGTTTCTGAACGAGAGTGCTCCGAGGGGCACCCGGGAACGCGGACGGGGCGTCGTTCGTCCCAGACGAGGGGGAGCGATCCCGCATGACCCGTGTGACCCGAGTGCCCGTCAGGACAGCAGCTGTCTGCCTCTGTTGCTTTTCGGTACGGCATGGCACGATCTCGACGTCGTGAAAAGTTACTGACGGTAAATCAGATTTGTTCGGAGGGGGAGCTCGTGAACCGACGCCACTGTGCCGCTGCCGCGATCACTCTGGTCTGCACGCTGACCGTACTGACCGCGCCGACCCAGGCATTCGCGGCGCCCGCACCGCCTTCCCCCACCGCCTCTCCCGAAGCACCGAAGAAGAGCCTCGAAGAGGTGCGCAAGGAGATAGACGCCCTCTATCGCAAGGCCGGGGCGGCCACCGATGCGTACAACCTCGCCGATGAGCAGGCCAAGAAGCAGTCCGGTGAGATCGTCGAACTGGCGAAGGCGATCGTCGACGGACAGGCGAAGATCGCCGACCTCAAGAGCAAGGCGGGCGCCCAGGCCCGCGAGCAGTACCGGACCGGCGGGCTGCCGCCGGGCGCGCAACTGATGCTCAGCGACGACCCGCAGATGTTCATGGACGGCATCAACCGGGTCTGGCAGGGCCAGCAGGCAGCCAAGGGAGTCCTCGGTGAACTGACCAGGACCCAGGCGGACTTGGAGATGTACACCAAGGACGCGAGCACCAACTGGAAGAAGCTCGAAGCCAACCGGATCAAGCAGGCCAAGGCCAAGAAGCAGATCAACGCGCAGATCGCCGCCGCGAAGAAACTGGAATCACAGCTGGAGAAGGAGGAGCGGGCCCGTCTCCTCGAGCTGGAGCAGGAGGCGGAGTACCGGGCACAGACCTCCTGGCTCGGCTCCGGCGCCCTCAAGGAGATCAACCGCGAGGCGAGCGAGCGCGGCAAGAAGGCGGTGGCCTTCGCGACGTCGCAGATCGGCAAGCCGTACGAATGGGGGGCCGAAGGCCCGGGATCGTACGACTGCTCCGGGCTGACGTCCCAGGCATGGGCGGCGGCAGGACGGCCGATCCCGCGCACCTCGCAGGAACAGTGGCGGCAGCTCCCGCACATCGCGATCAAGGACATGCGCCCCGGCGACCTGATCATCTACCACGGTGACGCCACCCATGTGGGGATGTACATCGGCGACGGCGCGATCGTGCACGCACCGCGCCCGGGCCGGAATGTCACGCTGGCGGGCGCGGGCTCGATGGAGATCCTCGGGGTGGTCCGCCCGGACAAGTGAGGGCCCCCGCACCAGCCACCCGCGCCCATGACCCCGACCACGCAACCACGCCCGGTGACCGGGACCACGCGCGCGCCGTGAGCCACGCCACCCCCCGACCCCACCGCGGGGTGATGTTTGTCATGACTCCCCACCCGGTCCCGGGCGGGCACATCGCGCCGGATCCGTGACGGGACGCGGCTTATGGCTCCGCATATGCCAGGGGTCGGTTGCCGTTCGCCATTCCGTTCGTCTGTCCGGTACCGCTATCGTCCCGGTCTGGCGGGTCGTCGATCGTCGTTCCGCCGCGCCCTCGGGGGGAGGGAAGGAAACCGAACCGATGCCCGTACCCGTACCGCAGCAGCGCGCCGTTCCCGCTGTGGAGACCACCCACGTCGCCGACCTCACCCTCCTGGTGATCGAGGACGACCCGGCGGGCACCTTCACCGTCCCCGAGCTCCCGGCCGCGGCCGGCACCCGGGTGCGCATCCGCACCGCCCGCAATCTGACCGAGGCGGGCCGCCTCCTCACGGACGACGTCGACTGCATCCTGCTGGACCTGGCTCTGCCGCCCAGCAGCGAGACACGCGCCGGCGAGGGCGCCGAGGGGCCCGCCGGGCTCGCCACCCTCACGCACGTCCTGCGCATCGCACCGCGCCACGCCGTCCTCGCGCTCACCGCGGAGGACGACACCGAGCTGGCCGCCGAGGCGGTGCGGGTCGGCGCCCAGGACTACCTCCTCCGCGGCGAACTCGACGGCCGGCTGCTCACCCGCGCCATCCGCTACGCCGTCGAACGCAAGCGCGCCGACGTGGCGCAGCACCAGCTCACCGAGTCGACGCTGCGCGCCCAGGAGAACGCCCGACTGGAACGCGGACTGCTGCCCACCCCCCTGCTCCAGGGCTCCGACCTCCGCTTCGCCGCCCGCTACCGACCAGGACGCAGCCGCGCACTGCTCGGCGGGGACTTCTACGACACGGTGCGTACGCCCGACGGCACCGTCCACGCGATGATCGGCGACGTCTGCGGCCACGGCCCGGACGAGGCGGCTCTCGGCGTCGAACTGCGCATAGCGTGGCGGGCATTGACGCTCGCCGGGCTCTGCGGGGACGAGCTGCTCTCCACGCTCCAGCAGGTCCTGGAGCACGAACGGGAGAGCGAGGAGATCTTCGCGACGCTCTGCACCGTCGACATCACTCCCGACGGACGCCACGCAGGTCTCTGCCTGGCGGGCCACCCCGCGCCGCTGATCGCCCGCCACGGACGGGCGGCACAGCTGCTCCCGTACGAGAACGGCGGCCCGGCCCTGGGGCTGCTGCCGCGTGCCCGCTGGCCGCGCAGACAGGTCGAACTCGGTGGCTCCTGGAGCCTGATGATGTACACGGACGGTCTGATCGAAGGCCGCGTCGGGGCGAACGAGACGCAGCGGCTCGGCCAGGACGGCATGGTCGCGATGATCAACCGTCAACTGGCGGAGGGGCTCACCGGAGAGGCACTGCTGGAAGCCGCCGTGACCGAGGTCCGGGAGCTGAACGGCGGCGAACTGACCGACGACGTGGCGGTCCTGCTGCTCGACCGCGACCGGAGCGGCAACCCGGGCCGCAGCCGGAGCGCGTCGCTCCCCCGCCCCCGACCCGGATCGGCGCCGTCACCTGCGAACGCTCAGCGCCCGCCGTTGTAGGGCCCGTACGGCCCGTCGCTGCTGGAGCCGCCGCGTCGGCCGCCGCCGCCGGAGACCGCCTTGAGCGCGGGCCGTACGTCGACCATGAAGACGATCGACGCGACCGCGCCCGCGAGCTGCAGGAACAGCATCGGCACGAAGAGGTTCACGGCAACGGCAATACCGAGAATGATCACCCAGAAGGACTTCTTCTGCTTGTCCGCGGCACGGTAGGCGTCCTCGCGGGCCGTCGCGGCCAGGAGCAGTGCGACCACGGCCAGGACGAGCATGATCATGTAGAGCAGCCAGACGAGCGTGCTGAATCCTGTGAGCAACATGGTGTGCACCGCCTAGTAAGTGGATGAGCGCCTCGCGGCCAAGGTACCGGGACAACGAGCCGGCCACCCCGAAAGGTGCCCGCCCCGTGCCCCGGTACACACCGTCCGCGGTGCTACTTGGCGGTCGGCGGCGTGGGCTTCTTCGCCGCGGGCTTGCGCGCGGGCGCCTTCTTGGCGGGCGCGGCCGACGTGCGGGGCTCCGTCCTGGCAGCGGTCTTCGGCTCGCTCTTGGCGGCGGGCTCCGCCTTCGGCTTCGGCTTCGGCCCGGACTCCCGCCGCGGCTCGACGACGACAGCGATCTCAACGATCTCCTCGGCGGTCTCGCCGCGCCACGTCCGCACCGTCTGCTCGCCGCGCTCGGCAACCTTCTCGTACGTCTCCCGGGCCCGTACCGCGTACTCCGCGGCCACTCCCAGGCTGCGCAGCGCCAGGTCCTGGGCCGACTCGCTGAGCTTCTTCAGATCGGTGTCGAGCGACCCGAGCACTTCGGAGACCTTGGCCTGCACGGTGGCCTGCGCCTCCCTGGCCTGCGTGGTCACCTTCTCCTGGACGGCCTTGGGGTCCGCGTTGCGCACGGCCTCGATCCGCTCGGGCGCCTCGGCCCGCAGCTGCTCGAGCAGGGCCGGAACCTTCCGGGCCTGCTCTACGGCGAGGTCCGCCGTACCGGCGGCGAAGTAGAGGGGGGTCGGGTCGGTGAGGGTCTTACGCAGGTCATCGGTGATGGCCATGACTGTGGTCCTCCCGGATCATCAGACTCAGTGTGAGGGTGGTGAAGGCTTTGAAGCTGTATCGGCATCCGTGCGGTCCGCGCTGAGGCCGGATTCGTCACCGGGGTCCCCCGGGACGGTCTCGAACCCGTTCTCCTTGCGGAAGGAGTCGTAGATCTGCAGCAGCACGTTCTTCTGCCGCTCGTTTATCGAGGGATCGGCCAGAATGACCGCCCGGGTCTCCAGCTCCTCCCGCTCCCGCTCGTCCAGAATCCCGGCCCGTACGTAGAGGGTCTCGGCGGAGATCCGCAGGGCCTTGGCGACCTGCTGCAGCACCTCGGCGCTCGGCTTGCGCAGCCCGCGTTCGATCTGGCTGAGGTACGGATTGGACACCCCGGCGGCGTCGGCGAGCTGCCGCAGCGACAGCTGCGCATGGCGACGCTGCTCGCGCAGGTACTCACCGAGATTGCCGACGTTGAGTGATGCCATGACTCGATAGTGCGCCACCGCTGCTAACTATTGCAAGCACATGCTTGCAATAGTGTTCCGCGCCACGTGCGGCTCCGATTGTGACTGCTCGCGATAGTTGTCACTTCACAGCGAGAGATCTCACCAAGATCGCCCAGAGAAGCCCTGCCCGCGTGAGCCGAAGCACGAGAGTTGACAGCAAGGCCGGCGTGTTGTCACTCGGGAGCGTCGGCTGGCGTCTGCAGGGGGTTGGGCCGGGGCCCGCCTGCGCAGGCCAGGACTTCTGTCGCTGAGGAGTTCAGGAAGATCGTGAACACGGACGACATGTCCACAGAGTCAATGCAACCGGCACGGAGCAGCTCTTCCCCAGCCTGCCGGAGGATGTCGACAGTGGCGGCAAGGCCCTCGACTGTGTGGCCGCGCCGAGCAACTGTGCGGATTCGAATCCCGAACACACCCGCGTGCCGGTTGGCAGGGACCAGACCGTCCCAGACGACGAAGGCACCCCCGGCAATCAAGGCGTCACGGGCAGGTCCGCACGCCGGGGTCTGTTCGCGAAGCATGGCGATGAGGTCCTCGCGAGTCACGCTTTGCCCCGGTGACAAGAAGGCCGCCAATCGGCTGTGGGTGACAAGTACCGTGCCTCTCTGGTGACAGTCAGGCTGCTCGCCCCGGATGCTTGCGCAGCCTATTCGGTGCCGTCAGTGACAACTACCGAGCTTTGGCACACCGCGTGAGCCGTGGCACGCCAGTTGCAACCTGGTTGCGAGAGTTGGAACCAGTGCACCCAACGCCGACTAGGCTCACCTCCATGTCCGAGCGAGCCCCTGACCCTCGCATGCAGTCCTTGATCAACCAACTCCAGCCAGGGGCCGTGAGAACGGTGAGGGTCACCAGGTTCGACGCAGCGGACGTTCTGGTGCAGCTCGTAGATACCGAAGGGGAGGAAGCCGAGATCGCTCGGATTCCTCGACATGAGGCGTCGATGCGCCGGATGGAGCATCCATCCGAGCTGTTTGAGGTCGGCCAGGAGATCAATGCCGAAGAGATCGGGCGTTGGCGCGAAGGCCAGCTTCACCTCTCCGCCAGGGCCTGTGAGATTCCGGCCTTGCGGTCCTTTCTCCTTGCGTTTGAACGAGGGCAGGTCGTTGCTGGGACGGTCTCCGCGGTTCACAACTTCGGGGTCTTCGTTCACGTCGATGGCGAACCGGACGGCCTCTGCACCGGCTTCATACGGGTGCCGGACCTGACGTGGGGCTGGATCAACCACCCCTCCGAGGCAGTCGAAGTCGGCCAGCGGATCACCGCTGAGGTGATCATTGCCGAGACGCGCTCCGGACAGGTCACGCTCTCGTTGAAGGCTCTGCAGGAAGATCCGCTCATTCGGTTTGCGGATCAGGTCGGCCGGGTCCTCACCGGATCGATCACCAAGATCGTTCCCTTTGGTGTGTTCGTGGAGCTTGCTCCCGACGTTGTGGGGTTCCTTCACCTCTCAGAGCTGACTGACGATCCGGTCGAGACGCCGGATCAGCTTGTCGGTGAAGGCGAGCTGATCACGGTGAAGATCGCCGAGGTCGACCTCCAGCGCCACCGGGTGCGGTTGGGTGCCGCTGGCGGAGCCAACAGAACCTAAACGTGGGTGCCGAGTCCTGGGCCGGTCGGGCAAGATCCGGGCATGTCTGCCGACATCAGCGGAATGATCGAGTGCCGACCAGGGGCCCGCCTCTGGGGTCCCGACGACGAGGACTCCGTATGGGAAGCCGCCATCGACCTCTTCCTGCTCAACCGGGGCAAAGCCTACGACGGCCTCGCCTGCCTCTTCGGAGTCCGCAACTCCTTCGGCTTCCGGCCCGTGGCGGAAGGCCGTGGCTTCCCGGGCGATGCGTCGGTAGGGCTGAGGAGCGAGTACGCAGCCTATGGGGGACCCGGTGACGCATTCGGAACGACATGGGTCACCTGGGCTGAGGTCACCGCCGTCGATTGGCAAGAAACAGACAGCTCCGGCACCCGAAGCCGGGCCGATGCCGCAGGTGCCGGAAGCGACTGGGGCCGGGTATGGAGCGTCATGGGCACGCTCAGCGAAGTCCATGGGGCGGAGAACGTGCGACTCGTCGTGTGGTTCCACTGACCACACGACAACCAGCATCTCTACCTCTCCGTCCAGGATCGGCCCAGAATGCTGCCCATGGCCGATGACGGAGAGCGCAACGAGGCAGAAGCACCCACATTCCTGTCGTCCGCAGCCGAGGTGGCTAGGCTGCTGGACCTCGACACCGCAGTCGGCGTGCCGGAAGACCGACGCGCTCGGCACCTGGCGCATGCAGCGCGCAAGCCACTACTAGAACGCGCGAACCTGCCCGAGGAGTTCTTCGCTCCACTGATGGTTGCGGCCGTTTACGACCCCGACCCGAGCTTCTGCCGCTGGTTCGTCGAGCCAGCGGTCTACGCATTCGGACGCCGCCGGGTCATGGAGACACTGCTCGACTATCTACTGACGGGCACGGACGCCGAACAGGCAGGCGCCAAACGGGCCTGGTACTGCGCCCACGTGCCGCTGCACGCGGACAGGTCTCCGGCATACGCGCCTGGTGGACGCCGCGACCCCGCCCTGGACGAAGTCCACGACCTGGCGGACAAGTGGCTGGAGTACGCAGCCATACCCGGCCGCAGCGAAGCCTGACTCCACACACAGAGTGACGCTATGCCCTTCTCTTCCCACTGCTGATCCGGGGTAGCAGTGGACCATCCGCTGATGGGCGGTATCTCGCCACCAGATGTGGGGTCGCTGCTTGTTCGTGAACGAGGATGATCCGGAGAGGCAACGACATCGAACGGGCATGTCGCAGCGTCGAGGCGAGCGCTTTCGCGAACTCGGTCAGCTGTCCCAGTGCTCGGAGGACCGGGGCGAGCATCTCCAGTGCCGCGTCGCTGCTGTCAGCACTGAGGATCGTGTCCGCGATGGCCGAACACGCGGCGAAGGCCAGGGAGTCTGGTGCCGGGTCGGTGAGCGCGCGTGAGAAGTGTTTCTTGCCTGGTCGTTTGCGGAGTTCGTGGAGATGGAGGAGTCGCCGCTCGGCGTCTTCGTCAAGGATCAGCCCGAGTTCGCGATCTCCGGCCAGCGAACGGGCAGCAGGCCAGGTCAACGTGAGGATGCCGGTGAGTGCCTTCAGGTCGAGAAAGTACTGAGGAGCGGAGACAGCCCATCCCACGCTCATTGTCTGTTTCGGGCCGTCAGGCGACAGGAGGTGCAGGAAGCGTTGCTGAAGGGCAAGAAACCGCTCGCTCGACGACGTTCTCGCTCACTTGGCGCATCTCCCTTGATCAGCAGATCCGCCGTTGATTAGACACTCCCCCTAACCATCCACCCGCACGACCAGTTCCCTCCCCTTCTCATCCGAAGGATCTTGAAGCGTTCCCCAGCACACGCACGGTGAACTGCCTCTGCCCTCACCGAGACGGGACTGACGACAGTTGCATCGGAGCCGGTCATTAGGCTCCGCTCATGACCAGCAACCTCGGATTCACCTGCTCGTGCTGCGGCAGCCACCACGCCGAGCTACCGATGAACTACTCGGCCAACGCCCCATACGTCTGGGAACCGAACTTCGCCGACTCTGCGGACTGCCTTCTCTCATCGGATCAGTGCGTGATCCAGGCACAGCACTACTTCGTCAAGGGCCTGGTCGAGATACCGATCATCGGCAGTCACGAGGTGTTCTCCTGGGCCGCATGGGTCTCCCTCAGCCGGGACAACTTCTCCCGATCCGCGGACCTTTGGGAAACCATGGGACGAGAATCCGAGGAACCGTACTTCGGGTGGCTGTCTACCGACTTCTTCCTCTACTCGCCCAGCACCATCAATTTGAAGACCCGCGTCCACACCCGCCCCATCGGACAGCGTCCCTTCATCGAGCTGGAGCCGACCGACCACCCTCTCGCAGTCGAACAGCGGACGGGCATCACTATGGAGCGCGTCCGTGCAATCGCCGAAGCCGTTCTCCACCCCACCGACAACGAATCCAAGTGACGTCGAACGGGCCGCTGACCTAGCGTTCCGCCCATGACCACCCCAGACGTCGGCACTGACGACGAAGCCACCGTGACCATCCGCTGTCAGGACAACTCGTCCGTCGGCGTGACGTTCTGCGACCGGTTCAACTTCGACGCAGATTCCGTGCACTATGCCGTCGAGCTGCGGGCTCCCGGTCTGACCGCTCGCGTCAACGAGGTCGTCGCCTGGATATGGGACAGCGATCTCACCGTGTTCCTGGAGGAACTCGCCGCCGACTACCGGGGATGGGAAGGCGAACGGAGCTGGCAGACCAACGACCTAGACCTGGCAGTGTCGGCGGTCTTCCGGTCCGGCGGCCACGTCGGGCTGACCTGGGCCTTGCGTCCATGGCCTCAGGCCGCAGGCGGCTGGGGCGCCTCGGTGACCACCTGGCTGGAGGCCGGCGAGCAGATGACTTCCCTGGCGGCCGATGTCCGGGCCTTCCTCGCTGAGGAGTACCAGTGACATCCGGCATGCGCATCACATGGACGCTGATGGGATCTGGGTGGGCAGACTGCACCCTTGAAGATCACCAGGCGAAGGTCGAACTCACCGCGTCCTACATCTCCAGTGCGCCCGAGGAGCTCCTGACCTCGGTGGCCCGGCTCGTCGCGGGCGAGACGGAGACCCGTGCCCAGTTCGAGGCCGAACCAACCGCCTACCGGTGGATCTTCTACCGCGAGGGCGTGTACACCTGGACCCGCATCCTGGAACTGCGTCACGGCAGCGATCACGACAACAAGGGAACCGAGGTCTGGTCCAGCCAGCTCGGCATCGACCAGCTCGCCCGCACCGTGATCCGCTGCTTCGACGAGGTCGCGCAGACCTATGGCGAGAGCGGCTATCGAGGCAAGTGGGGCGAACACTTCCCACGAACCGAGCTCGAAGCCCTCAGACGTCTCTGGCACGCCCACCACCGCTGCGATGACACATAGCCGCAGCAGCCCGCTGCTCAGGTTGAGTGAGACAGCCCAGCCGTTCCCGTCTCACTCAACTTGGACCACCCCAGGTCACCGCCTCGCGATGGCCCACGTCTACTGAGACTGGACAAGCCTGAGCAAGACAGTTGTCCGTTCCCGGTCTATCTGCGGTTTCCCGCCGGATCTGCAGCGTGAAGTGAACGAGTCCCGGACGACCTGCGCAGCGACCTGCCCTACCGGCCCGCGGCGGTGCCGTACTGTCCCGCGAAGCCGTGGCGAGCTATTGGTGTTGGTGCTCTCTTGCTTGGCAGTCAGGATGGCTGGACTTGGTCGAAGAGAGCGAGGGCTTCGGCGGGGTTCGGGCTCACGAGGCGTTCCAGACCGGCCGTCGTGATCTTCGCCCACCTGCTGGCTCGTGCCCACATCTGTTCCTCGAAGGCGCGGACGGCCTCGTCCAGATCTCCAGGGGCGGTGGCGATGGACTCGGCGAGTTCGGCGCCTTCCAGCATCGCGAGGTTCGCGCCCGCCCCCAATGGAGGCATCAGATGGGCGGCGTCGCCCAGTAGTGTCGCCCCGGGGACGTGGGTCCAGGTGTGGGACACGGGCAGGACGTAGAGGGGGCGGTGGACGAAAGCAGTGCTGTGATGGAGGAGGCCGAGGACGGGAGCGGCCCAGCCGTCGAACAGAGCCAGCAGGCTCGATCGCACGGCCTCGACGTCGGCCAGGTCCAGGTTCGTGTGCCAGTCCAGCGGCGCGCGGAACTGGGCGTACACCTTGACGTGGCCGCCGCTGTTGCGCTGTGCGACGAGAGCTCGGTTCACGCCGTACACAGCCACGGAACCGTCGCCGATCAACCGGGCGAGGTCGGGGTGGCGGGTGTCGACGTCGTCGAGGGAGGTCTCGACCGAGGTGACGCCGGTGTAGTGCGGCGTCACCGACGAGACTGCCGGGCGGGTCCGGGACCAGGCGCCGTCCGCGCCGACCACGAGGTCGAACGTCTCCTGTCGCCCGTCCGCGAAATGGACCAGTACGCCGTCCCGGGTCCCCGGCACCACCTGCGCCACGCCCCGGCCCCACTGGACGTCCAGAGGTCCGAGCAGCAGGTCACGGAGTTGCCCGCGGTCGATCTCGGGATTGGCCCGGTCATCTGGACGGAGTCGCCAGTCGCGCAGGACGGTCCCGTCCGTGTCCAGGATGCGCATGGCCTGCCCCTCGGGGCGAGACAGCGCCTGGAACTCTGCCAGCAGCCCCGCCTTGTCCAGCGCGAGCTGGCCCAGCCCTTCGTGCAGGTCCAGCGTGCCGCCCGGGGGGCGGGAGTCGGGGGCGGGATCGCGTTCGAGGACAGCGACCGGATGATCGTAACGGTGCAGAACGCGGGCGAAGGTAAGGCCGGCAGGACCGCTGCCGACCACTGCGATGCGGCGTCTCATACCGATACACTGTATTAGCTCACTACGATGCATCGCAACGGTACGATGCCCCTATGACCGTGTGGGACCGGCCGGAGCCGCCGACTCAACCCGTGCCGCTCGACCGGGAGCGGATCGTCACCGCCGCCGTCGTGCTGGCCGACGAGGGCGGGCTGGAGGCGGTGTCCTTGCGCAAGATCGCCGCCCGCCTGGACGCCGGTCCTATGCGGTTGTACCGATACATCTCCACCAAGGAGGAGTTGTTCGACCTCATGGTGGACGAGGTGTACGCCGAGATCCGCCCCGAGGGGCAGCCCGGTGACTGGCGGGAGGCGCTGCGCATCCTCGCCCACCGCACCAGGCAGGCCGCCCTCCGCCACGAATGGCTGGCCGACCTGCTCGGCGGTCGCCCAGCCCTGGGCCCGAACGGCCTCGCCATGACCGAGGCCACGCTGTCCGCCTTCGACGGCGTCGCCGACATCGACACCGTCATGCGCGCCGTGGAGACTGTCAGCGCCTACTTCATCGGCGCGATCAGACGCGAGATCGCGAACCTGCGGGCCGAGAGCGCCACAGGCCTGTCCAAGCGCGACTGG
Source organism: Streptomyces sp. NPDC051286 (assembly GCF_044455345.1). Lineage (NCBI taxonomy): Bacteria > Bacillati > Actinomycetota > Actinomycetes > Kitasatosporales > Streptomycetaceae > Streptomyces > Streptomyces sp. NPDC051286. The sequence continues at coordinate 31,086 of NZ_JBITER010000033.1, forward strand.
CAGCGCGCCCGTGGCCCGCATGTGACGAGAATGCTGGCCACCGGCCGCTTCCCGGCGTTGGCCAAGGCCGTGTACGACGGCACGGACGTGGACGCCGAGACATCCTTCGCAACCGGCCTGGACTGGGTCCTCGACGCCGTGGCCGCCAAACTCACCCGGCCGCCGGCGTGACGCTCAGGTCTTGCGAGCACGACGGGCGCCTCGCCGATGGGCGAACCTCAGCCAGCAACGGCCACCCCAGCCGTTCGTCTCAGCCCAACCGGCCTGCTGAGCGTCCCGGCCGGGCGACGGGCCGTCTCGACCCCCTATGGGGCCCCATCATGCTTGAGAAGTAAGCGAGTTCGCCCGTGCGGGTGGCGCAACGGACCTCTGGTAGGACGCCTGGCGTGGCGTGCGGGGCGGAAGCTTGAGGCACACGCCATTCGGGAGGTTGTCATGCTTACCGGGAACACCCTGTCCGCCCATGCCGACGTCGCTTCTGTCGCGGTGCCCCCCTGGGCGAACCGGATGGCGCACGCCGTACCGATGGCCGTCCTGCCGTCGGGGTTGTGGCGGATGGCCATGGCCGTGGGCATCCCGGTCGGCTTCAGCGGGCAACTGGCCCAGGATTGGCAGCCCGGCCTGGAAACCTCCTCCTACATCACCCTGTTGACCCTCTTCACCGAAGGACTTGCACTCCTCACGATTGGCCTGGTCAGGCCGTGGGGCGAGACAGCCCCGCGCTGGATCCCTTACCTGGGCGGCAGACGCATCCCGATATGGGCGGCGGTTGTTCCAGCGGCACTAGGGGCACTCGCGGTCACCGCGCTGTCCTTGCGGATGTTCTGGGGACGCACGCCCGCCGACGCGGGTGGGTCCGAGGCTCCCCACGGCGTGGCAGCGTGGATCATGAATGCTTGCTACCTGCCGATGCTGCTGTGGGGACCGCTAGTCGCCATCGTCACGATTGCCTACTACGTGCGGCGCCGGAACACCTGAGCAACGTCCCCAGTCCCGCACTTACCGCTGACGGTGACAACCGCGGTCCGACCCGTCGCCCGCCGGGTGCCCCCAACTCGTCAACTGACACGACGCCACTGCTCTGGTCAGCGGGACGGGCCCGGTGGTGGCGCCCTTCGCGTTGCTGGACACCGTTCCGCCGCAGGAGGCGGAGAAGGCCGCCGCCCGGGAACGGCATCTGCTGGAGCTGGAGTCCGGGCGGCAGAGCGGTGTCGGAGCCGGGCCACGGCCGGAGTACGACCCGGCCGTGCACACCTTGGAGGATCGACCAGCCCCCAGCCCCCGTGATCCCGCTAGCGGGCCCGCATCCGCTCGACCGTCCGTGCGCTCACCGTCCAGCCCAGGGCCCGCAACTCGGCGGCCTTCGCGGCGATCCGCAGTTCTACCTGGAACGGACAGCACCGAGCCCACACCTGCAGAGTGATCCGCCTCACAGGCTGTCACAGTGATCGGTCACGCGGTGTCTTGAGGTCGAACCCCCTGGACACGGAGGAGACACCATGGCTGAGAACACCGATGTGGTCGTGATCGGCGGCGGATACGCAGGCGTCATGGCGGCCAATCGCCTGACGCAGCGCGACGACGTGACCGTGACGCTGATCAACCCGCGCCCGGCCTTCGTCGAGCGGATCCGCCTGCACCAACTGGTGGGCGGGTCCGACGACGCGGTCGTCGACTACCGAGAGGTCCTGGCCGAGGGCGTCGGTCTGGTGGTCGACACCGTGTCACGGATTGACGCGGCCGAGCGCAGCGTGACGCTGGCGTCGGGCGGCACGGTCGGCTACGACTACCTGGTCTACGCGGCGGGAAGTGGCAGCGCCGACCCGAGTGTGCCCGGGGCGGCGGAGTTCGCCCACCCGCTTGCCACCTTCGAGGAGGCGGGACGGCTGCGGCCGGTCCTCGACGCCGTGCCCGCGACGGCGGCGGTGACGGTTGTCGGAGCCGGTCCGACCGGCATCGAGACCGCCTCCGAGCTGGCGGAGTCGGGCCGCGCCGTGACCCTGGTCTGCGGAGGGGGGCTCGGCCCGTATCTGCACCCTCGGGGCCGACGCTCGGTCGCCAAGCGGCTGGCCAAACTCGGTGTGACCGTGCTCGACGGCCCCGGCGCGTTGGTGAAGGCTGTGACCCGCGATGCCGTGCAGCTCCGCGACGGCCGCGAGCTGCCGAGCAAGGTAACCATCTGGACCGCCGGATTCGGCGTGCCGGACCTGGCCGTGCGCAGCGGGCTGAGCACCGACGCCCTGGGCCGCCTGCTCACGGACGAGACGTTGACCAGCGTGGACGACGTACGCATCGTCGCGGCCGGCGACTCGGCGGCACCGTCGGACCTACCGCTGCGGATGAGCTGCCAGGCCGCGATGCCTCTGGGCGCGCGGGCCGCCGACACGGTGCTCAGCCGGATCGCTGGTGAGCAGCCCTCGACCCTCAACCAGGTGTTCGCCGGCCAGTGCATCAGCCTGGGCCGACGGGCCGGCATCTTCCAGTTCGCCCACAGGTACGACGTCGCGCTGTGGTTCCACATCGACGGTCGCCCTGGCGCGAAGCTCAAGGAGTTCGTGTGCAAGGGCATCGTCAAGCATCTGGCCGATGAGGCGGGCAAGCCCGGTTCGTACAGCCTGCACCGCGTCTCAGGAGGTGCCAAGCGCCAGCAGCTGCTGCAGGCCGAGCGCGGCGAGGCGCCAGCCACCGCTGAACGGGCAGCCTAACCGGGCACTCGTGGTCGGTCCGGTCCGGCCACAACGGATCCGGAGCACATGGCGTGCGGCGACGCCCTATCGCGGGGCGCCGCCGCACGACATGCCTTCATCAGCGGCCCTTCGAGCAGCGAATCGCAGTCAACTTGGCCTGTCACAGCCGTACGCCGGGTGGTGCCACACTCCCGGTGGAAGGGAACAGGTGGGTCGGATCGAACGGCTGCCAACGAAAGGACCTTGCCGTGGAGGCACGCTTGAAGGCCGTCGGTAACCAGGGCCGGCCGCGAAGGAGAGGGGTCGAGACATGAGCGACCACGCCACTGACCCGGCGACCGAGGCTTTCGTCGCGCATCGCAACCTGCTCTTCACCGTCGCATACGAGGTGCTCGGATCGGCGGCCGACGCCGAAGACGTCCTCCAGGAGACCTGGCTGCGATGGGTCGAGGTCGACTTGGCGCAGGTGCGCGACCAGCGCGCCTACCTGGTCCGGATCACGACCCGGCAGTCACTCAACCGGCTGCGCACCATGAAGCGCCGCAGGGAGGCGTATGTCGGCCCGTGGCTGCCCGAGCCGCTGCTCACCACGCCGGACGTGGCCGAGGATGTCGAGCTCGCCGAGAGTCTGTCGATGGCGATGATGCTCGTGCTCGAGCGGCTCTCGCCGACCGAGCGAGCGGTGTTCGTGCTGCGCGAGGTGTTCGAGGTCAGCTACGACGACATCGCCGAGGCCGTCGGCAAGAGCCCCGCGGCCGTCCGCCAGATCGCGCACCGCGCCCGCCGGCACGTCGATGCCCGCCGCCCTCGCAGGGTGGTCTCCCCGAGCGAGACCCGGGCGGTTCTGGAGTCGTTCCAGCGCGCGCTCGAAACCGGAGATCCACAGGGCCTCCTCGACATACTCGCCCCGGAGGTCGTCCTTGTGAGCGATGGCGGCGGCGTCAAGCGGGCTGCGCTGCGGCCGGTCATCGGCGCCGAGAAGGTGGTCCGCTTCTACCTTGGCACCTCCGGCAAGACCGGAGGCACGATCACCTGTGACCCCACCGTGGTCAACGGCAACCCGGCACTCCTCGTACGCCTGGACGGCGAGTTCGACGGCATCATGGCGATCCACGTCGAGGACGCCCGCATCACCGGCCTCTACTATGTCCGCAACCCGGAGAAGCTGAACCGCGTCGCATCCGAGACCTCACTCACGCTGCGATGAACACCGGTGCCGGAACAGCCATTTGGGCATCAGGCGCACCGCCCGGCCAGGCCGGCAGGACTCAGCGAGTACGTCGCTCTCCGCGTCCGCCTTGGCCGCCCGCGGGCTGCGGCGCGCGACCGTCCTCAGCTCCTGGGCGCGCTCCTTCATCGCGCCTCGTTCCTCGTCCGTGATTCCGTCGTCAGGCCGGAGGTACGGAGTCCGCGTTCCCGCGCGGCGGTCAGCCGAGCCAGCGGCCGTCGCGCATGAGGTCTCGTCCCTGCAGCTCGTTCGCCTCCCGCCAGGCCTGGATGCGCCGCGGCCGGATCAGGAAGTACTGGTAGGGCTCGTCGAGTTCACGCGGGTCGAAACCGGTCTTGGCCGCGAATGCGTCGCCCGTCCCCGGCGCGAGGTCGGCGATGTCCACCGGCTCGGCGGTGCCGTCGACGACGACGACGTCGCGCGTCGGCCCGAGGCCGAGACGCACCCGGCCGTCCGCCCGCAGGTTGCGGCCGGTGACCGAGGCACGCGGCGTCGAAATGAGGAACGCGGTCCCGTCCCAGCGGTACGAGAGCGGGATGAGGTGGACGCCCGGGGAGCCCGGCGTCGCGACCCAGGAATCAACGTCGCTCTCCAGTTTCGCGCGCGTGTCCCGCAGCCTCTCCTCGAGCCCACGCGGCGGCGTGCCTGTCATGCTTCCTCCAGTCACATCGTGGAAAGCCCTTCCTCCAGGGGAGGGGCTCCGTCGGTCGTCGGTCGGTCCATCGAGGCCTCGGGCTTCGCTGACGGCGTGGCCTCCAGCGCCCTGATGGCCTCGCGCACACCGCCCGTCCTGTGGGCCCGGTGGACACGCGACGTACGCATCCGTTCGGCGGCGACAGCGCCTGAATCCCAGCGGTGACGGATCAGTGCGTGCCTGTCAGCGATGCGGCCTCCCAGGCGAACCCGTCCGGGTCGGTGAAAGCCCCGGCGTCGCCGCCGAGCACGAGCCGGTGCGATCCGGTGCCGTCGGCAGGGACGCCGGCGTCCTTGGCAAGGGCACGGCGCTTGTACAGCGCCAGCTTGACGGGACCCGGCCCAGCGGCGAACTCGACGTACTTGCTGCCGAAGCTTTTCGCCACGGCGAGGCCGCGGTCGACGTAGAACCGCTTGCTCGCGGTCACGTCGGCGACTCCCAGCAGGAGCACCATCTCGTCGATCTCCCGGGTGGCCGGGCCGGTGTCCTTCTTCGCCGAGGTCGCGACCTTCCAGATCGTCCCGTCCGGGGCCTGTACGACACCGCCGTAGCCCCAGAGCGACTTCGAGGCCGGCTTCAGCGGCGTGGCACCGGCGTCGAGGGCGGCGTCGACGAGGCTGTTGACGGTGGACGGCTGGGACACCGTGAGCGACAGCGTGAACCCGCGGAAGCCGGTCGTCGGCGCCTCGGAGGCCCGCAGGCGCAGCTGAGTGCCCAAACCGAAGGCAGTGGTGTAGAAGCGGTTGGCGGCCGTGGGGTCGGCCACCTCGAGGGTGATGGATTCGATGGAGGTCATGTCCGTCACGCTAGTTGCGGCTCGGCCGCCGGTGCTTCTCGATTCCTGACCGGTCTGGTCACCTGTTTCGTCACGCACGACGGCATCCCCTCCGCAGCGCCCGCAGCGCGGCGCCGGTAGGCGCTGGGCGGCATGCCGACCAGCTCGGTGAAGCGGGTGCTGAAGGTGCCCAGCGATGAGCAGCCGACCGCGAAGCAGACCTCGGTGACGCTGAGGTCGCCGCGCCGCAGCAGCGCCGTCGCGCGCTCGATGCGGCGCGTCATCAGATAGGCGTACGGCGACTCGCCGTAGGCGAGGCGGAACTGCCGGCTGAGGTGCCCGGCCGACATGTTCGCGCCGCGGGCGAGCGCCTCGACGTTCAGCGGCTGCGCGTGCTCCCGGTCGATCCGGTCGCGGACGCGGCGCAGTCGCGCGAGGTCGCTCAGGCGCTGCGCAGCGGTAAGTGCGCGCATCCACGCGGGGTGACACATGAGAGAGCCCCTTTCATCCATGTGTGCGAGGACCTGGATACATGCTGAGGGTGGGGCGGGCGGCGGCCAGGTGGGGGCCGGTGGCCGGCCCGCCCGGGACGCAGGAGCACGGAAGCGCCGGCCGCCGCGTACTTCGCGGCGGTCGCGACACCGGCCACCGCGGGCAGATCGATGACCGAACGGCTCAGCGAAGCTCTTGGATGCGGATCAGGTTGCCCGCGGGATCGCGGAAGGCACAGTCGCGGACGCCGTAGGGCTGTTCGGTCGGCTCCTGGACGACCTCGGCGCCGCCGGCCTGCACCTTCTCGAAGGTGCCGTCGAGGTCCCGGGTGGCCAGCAGGATCCAGCCGTAGGTGCCCTTGGCCATCATCTCGACGATGGTGCGGCGCTCGTCCTCGGTGACCCCGGGGTCGGCGGCCGGCGGCGCCAGGAGGATGGAAATGCCGGGCTGATCGACGGGACCGACCGTGATCCAGCGCATCTTGCCGTGTCCGACGTCGCTGCGGACCTCGAAGCCGAGAGTGTCGCGGTAGAAGGCCAGGGCGGCGTCCGGGTCGTCATGCGGGAGGGAGGCCGTGCGAATGGTGATGTCCATGGCCGTCACGTTAGTTACGGGTCGGCGACCGGGGCTTCTCGATTCCTGCTCGACGGCGCGCGCCTCGCGGCCCCGCCCGGCCGAGCGCTCGATCACCTCCGGAGGCCGCGGAAGGCCGCCCGGTGGACGGACTGCGCGGACAGCGCGAGCGGGCGCGGATGCGCGCCCGGGCGGAGACCGCGAGTTCACCGAGGCGTCGGGGGCGAACGGAGGTCGCGCACGTCCCTTGCGGCCGTCGGGACAGGACGCCGGAGACGGCAGGAGCTGACGCGCGCTCCACAGCGAGCGGACGTCACCGGCCGAGCGGCTGGGTGAAGCGCAGCATGTTGCCGGCCGGGTCGCGGAAGGCGCAGTCGCGGACGCCGTACGGCTGGTCGACCGGCTCCTGGAGCACCTCGCCGCCCGCGGCCCGGAGGCGCTCGAAGGTGGCGTCGCAGTCGTCGGTGGAGAAGATCACGCCGCGCAGCATGCCCTTGGCCAGCAGCTCGGCCATCGCCTGCTTGTCGGCCGGCGAGGCGTTCGGGTTCGCGGCCGGCGGTTCGAGGACGATCTCCACGTCCGGCTGCGCGGGTGAGCCGACGGTCACCCAGCGCATCCCCTCGAACGCCACGTCGTTGCGTACCTCCAGGCCGAGAACGTCGCGGTAGAAGACGAGCGCCTTGTCATGGTCGTCGACAGCGATGAAGCACTGGGACAGCTTGATGTTCATGCCTTCGACGCTACGGGCGGTCAGCGGTTTCCGCTTCCCCGATCGTGACCGGTCCGTTCCTGACCGGTCGCGTGAGGATCTTGGCGACGCACGCCGGAATGGCCGCGCCCGGATCGTGGCTGCGGGCCCGGTACGCGCTCGGGCTCTCGCCGACCAGCTCGGTGAACCGCGAGCTGAACGACCCCAGCGACGTACAGCCGACCGCGAAACAGACCTCCGTCACACTCAGGTCTCCCCGCCGCAGCAGCGCCTTGGCCCGCTCGACACGGCGGGTCATCAGGTAGCTGTACGGGGTCTCCCCGTAGGCGGCCCGGAAGCTGCGGGAGAAGTGCCCGGGCGACATGAGCGCGACGCGCGCCAGTGCCGGGACATCGAGGGGCTGGGCGTAGTCGCGGTCCATCACGTCCCGGGCCCGGCGCAGCCGTACGAGATCCTCAAGCGTCACCGGGCCAGCCTAACGCCGGCGCCGTTGCCGTTCCCGCGTCTCGCGCGGGCGACTCGGTACGGCGCCGGGCGTGGACATCAGGCTCTCAGGCGTCGAGCACGGCGATATCGACCTGGCTGAGGAGGCCCCGGTTCGCGATCACGTCGATCTCGGTGATCCCGTCCGCCGTGACCGTGAAGCCGAGTACCAGCGCCAGGCGGCCGAGCGGAGCCAGGATGAGACCCACCGCGCCGTTGACCAGCCCCGGCTGGGTGAACAGGGACGAAAGACCGCGGAAGCGGTACTGCACCCCGGGGACGGCCCCCATGTCTGAGAGCCTGTCGGGCCGGGCGGGGCCGCCCGCCCTACCGGTCCCCCTCGATCCCCGACCTCAGTTGCACGAAGGCGAGTTCGGCCGCTCGCACCGCGTCCCCGTACACCTCGTCCGCGCTCTCCCCGGCGTCGATCCGCCGCCAGCTCTCCATCGCCAGGATTCGTTGCACGGCAATGATCTGCCCTGCCGCCAGCCGGTCCCGCACTCCGTCGCCCAGCGCACGCGCGAGCGCCGCCTCCGAGCGGCTCTGGTACCCGTACAGGCGGGCCACCAGCGACGGCGTCCCATACAGCATCCGGTGGAACGCCAGCACCTCCGGCGCATCGCAGAGCCCCGTCACCGGGTCGCGCCGCTCCAGGCCGTCGAGGAAGTGGCGGCGCAGGGCGTCCAGCGGCGATTCGCCCTCCGGGCGGGCCGCGACCATCCTCGCCGCCTCGTCCTCGTGGTCGGCGAACCGGTGCAGCGCCAGGTCCTCCTTGGTTGGGAAGTACCGGAACAGCGTGGGCTTGGAGATGTCGGCGGCGGCCGCCACCTCCGCCACCGAGACCTTGTCGAAGCCCCGCTCCAGGAACATGGCGATCGCGGCATCGGAAACTGCCTGGTACGTCAGCTGCTTCTTCCGCTCCCGCAGGCTGATCAGCGGCTGAGCCGCGGTCCCGGGTCGGGCCTTCTCTCCGTTCATGACCATGAAGCGTACGCCGTTGACCGCAACCGGACTTGGCGTCCGAGGGCGGGAACACGGGCACCGGAGCGGCCGGCCGGCCGAAGGCGAAGGGGTGTGGTCCGCATGCGTGTGGCGCTGGTCAGGGAGCTGGGCGGTCCGGAGGTACTGGTTCCGGCCGAGCGGCCCGGCCCGGTGGCGGGGCCCGGCGAGGTGGTGATCGAGGTGAGTGACGTTGACACGCTCTTCGTGGCGACCCGGATCCGGTCGGGCGCGTTCCGGGACCACTCCCGGTCCTCCCGCCGTGCGTACCGGGCGGCTGCACCCGGTGACCGGGCAGGTCCACCCACTGGAGCAGGCGGCGCAGGCGCCTGCGGCGATCGAGGGGCGCGGCCTGGTCGGCGAGGTACTGCTCAGCACGCGAAAGGCGTGACGGGCCGGGGATCCGGAACCTCCGCCTCCATGCCCGGACCCCTGCCCGGTCCGGGCTCCGCCCGTCCGGTCGGGCCCCGCAGCAGGACCTCCACCCCGTCCAGCACCCGCTCCAGTCCGAACGCGAACTCATCGTCCGGATCGTCCGGCGTGCCCAGCGCCCCGGACGCCAGCAGCCGCGAGAGCGCCGGGTGCCTCACGGGGTCGACCAGCCGGTCCAGTGTCCGCGCGTACCCGTTCATCACTTCCTGCGGCGAGACGCCCCGCGCCTCGACGGCGGCGGCGAGGTCCGCCCTCAGCAGCGCCTCGTTCCGTACGAAACCGGCAACGAGAAGGATCACCGAGACCCCCTCCCTCTCGCTCAGACCGGTGCCGTCGAGCGCCTGGAGGCCCTGCTCCCACCAGGCGAGGCTGTTGGGGCTGGCGGGCGGACCCGCGACCGGGATGCGGAGCATCCACAGATTGCGGTGGAACACCTCGCGCCGCGCCCACGCCCACTGCCGGAGCGCCTCCCGCCAGCCCGCGCCGCTCGCCAGCGCCGGCAGCGGGGGCGGCGGGCCCAGGGCCGCCTCCTGCATCAGGACGTAGAGCTCACCCTTGGCCGATACATAGCGGTAGAGCGACATCGTCGAGGCGCCGAGATCCTTCGCGACCCGCCCCATCGAGACCGCTCCGAGCCCCTCGGACTCGGCCACCGCCACCGCGGCCCCCACGATGCGGGCCAGGCTCAGGCCGGGCTTCGGTCCCTTGACCGGACGCTCCCGCAGCCCCCAGGCGGCTTCGATGCTGGCCGGCAGGCCCGTACCGCCCGATGAACCGTATGTTCCAGTCACCTGAACCACCTTCCGCGCCGCCCCCGGACCGCGGCCCCCGGGCCTGCGACGTCCCCCACCCGGGGCGGAGCTCCGCCCTTGGATCCATCCTAGGAGGGGGTGCGTGGCACGCGGTCAGAACTCATCCGGGCACCAGGCGCGCCGTCCCGCCCGGAACACCCCGTCCGCCACCGCCGCCGCGCCCGGCGTGAGTTCGTCGATCCGGCCCAGTGCCGTGAGCCGGAGCACCGATTCGTCGCCCAGGTAGAGCGTCCCCAGCTCCCGTATGTCCAGGGCCAGATCGGCGCGCTCCGTGGTCGGCGTGCAGGACGCGCCGTCCGCGGCGGCGTCCAGGCGGAAGCGGCCGCCGCTCAGGCCGGCCGGGTCGTGGACGTCCAGGGTCAGGGAGGCCGGCACGGCGTAGGTGCGCGCCTCCAGGGCTCGTACGACATCCAGGACGCGCACCCACATCCAGTCCGCCTGCGTGACGATGCGGGCCGCGCGCGGGTCCGGGAGAAGGAGGGGAAGCAGGTCGTCGGGGGCGCGGTAGCCGGAGCGGACCGTGGTGACCCAGTCGATCGAGCAGACGAAGTGCCACAGCGCCCGTTCCGCCGCCGGGGTCTCGGCGATCAGACCGAGGACGGACGCCCGGTTCAGCGGCTGCTTCGCGTCGCCCCACTTGTCGTCGGCGCGGTAACCGAGCAGGCCGTCGACCTCGCCGTCCGCGTTGCGGTACACCGCGTGGAACGGTTCCGTCCATGAACCCGGCGCGGGCACGTCCTCGCCGGTCTTCAGCTGCCACCAGCGGTCTCCGCGGCTGACCACGCCGTGCTGCCGGGCGCGCAGCCGGTCGTGCAGGGCGGGGCCGATCTTGCGTACGTCCGCCCCGTCCACCAGGTCGATCCGGCCGCCGTCCGCCGCGGACGGGCCCGACCAGCGCGGGTCCAGGCCGGCCCGGGGGACGTCGATCTCCCACTCGGTGGTCCAGGTGGCAGGGCCGAACCCGTACCGCCCGTAGATCGGGTACTCGGCGGCGATCAGCGTCGCGACCACGTCGCCGCGCTCCTTCGCCGCCGCCAGGTCCGTGGCCATCATCCGGCTGAGCAGCCCGCGCCGGCGGTGTGTGGGCGACACCGTGACGTTGCTGACCGCGTCGGACGGCACCGTGGCGCCGCCGACGACCGTCAGCTCCTGCGCGAACGACCGGAACGACGCCACGCACCGCTCGTCGTCGAACACCCCTTGGGTACGGGCCAGATCCGTGTGCGGGAGGCGGCTCGCGACCTCCTCCTCCGTCACCGTCGGCGGGCTCAGAAAGCCGGTCTTCACGGCACGCAGCCAGCTGGGGTACTCGGATTCGGTGACGGTACGGAACTCAAGGCTCATGCGCCCCAAGCTAGGCGTACGGGACGGGCCATGTCGCCAGGTTTTCCCGGCATCCCCGAGGGACCCGAACGGTCAGAACGCCGCCCGGATCACGCCCACTTCCGCGCCGCCGCCCAGCAGCGGCGCCCGGCCGATCCGGTCCACCACCGGGGCGTCGATGCCGAGCAGCTCCAGCGCCCTGGCCAGCACCGGGCCGAGCGCCCGCCCGCCACCGTCGTCGATCTTGAATGCCAGTGCCCGGCCGTCCGCCAGCGCCACCGCCTGGACCGCCTCCGCGCCCATCTTGGAGAGCGTGCCCGGCACTTCGCGCATCAGCCACGTGTCGGGGCGCCGGGTGCCCGCGACGTACTCCGGGTGGGCGCGCATCGCATCCGCCACCCGGCGCTCCGCGGTGCCCGCCTCGGCCAGCACGAACGAGCGGAACGCCCGCGCCAGACCGACCAGGCTGATCGCCATCAGCGGGGCCCCGCAGCCATCCGTACCCACGGCCGTGACCGGCTCGCCCGCCGCGTCCTCGACCGCCTGGTGGACCAGTTGCTGAAGCGGGTGGGCGGGGTCCAGATAGGTCGCCGGGTCCCAGCCGTTGCGTGCGCACACCGCGAGCATCGCCGCGTGCTTGCCGGAGCAGTTCATGGTGATCCGCTCGCGGACGGCGCCCGCAGCGAGATAGGTCTCCGCCTCCGCCGGGTCCAGCGGCAGATCGGGCGGGGTCTGCAGATCGTCCGGCGTCAGTCCGTGCTCGGCGAGCATCTTGCGTACGAGATCGAGGTGGAACCCCTCGCCGGAGTGGCTCGCAGCGGCCAGCGCCAGCCGTTCCCCGGAGAGGTCGAGCCCGGCCCGCAGCACGGCGGCGGCCTGCATCGGCTTGTTCGAGGAGCGCGGGAAGACCGCCGCGGCCGGGTCTCCCAGCGCCTGCTCCACACTGCCGTCGGCGGCCAGCACGACCAGCGAGCCCCGGTGGTGGCCTTCGACGAAGCCGGACCGTACGACCTCGGCCAGCACGGGCAGCGCGGGGGCCGCCGGGGATATGAAGGGGGTGGAGCTCATCGCGGCGGCCTTCCGGGGCTGTGCGGGACCCGCCCCGGAAGGATCGCTTCAGGTGAGCAGGTCGTCTACTTGTGCTTCCCCCTCACGGTACCTGCGGGCGATCTCCGCACTGCAATCGTCCGTGGTGCACTGCAGCTGGTGACGGCGGCGGGAGACCTGTTGTTCGTAGCGGACGAGCCGTCCCATCGCGGTGTGCAGCTCCGCGTCCGTACGGGCGTCGAGGTCGGAGAGTTCGACCTCGGCGAGTGTCTCGGCGGCCAGTCGGCGGAACTCGTCGCTCCGCGGCGTGGTCAGCGTCACGTGCCGGGCGGACGAGCGGTGCCGCGACGGGGTGTCGGCGAGGATTTCGGAGAGCCGGTCCACGACCGGTGTCTCGGGGTCCCGGCGGCGGGCCAGCTCGGCCCGCAGGATGTCGATCCGCCCCTGGACCAGACGGCGTACGTAACTGAGGTCTGCCTCATCGCGCTGCGCGTCGCGGCGCAGCGCGCGCAGTTCCGGCAGTCGCAGGGCGCCCAGCTCCGGCTGCGAGGGCCCGGGCAGGCCGTCGCCCGGGCCGGGACCGGTCCGCTGCACGGGCGGACGCATGGTGCTGGTACTCGTACTGGTACCGGCGGCGGCACGCGTGACCGATACGACACCGGGGGACTGCCCGGTTCCATATGTACTCATGCTCTGTCCATCCCCTCGACCGGTGCGTCGGCACACCACCTCCCGTGCATGGTGCCACCCCACACCGTGCCTATGCAGATGCTCTGTACCCGTTCAGCCCAAGATAGGTTGGTCTGTATGCGTGCGGTGATACAGAGAGTGGACGGCGCGAGCGTCACGGTGGCTGACGGCGCGAGCGACGGAAACGGGCCCGAGGTGGTCGGCGAAATCGTCGGCGAAGGGCTGTGTGTGCTGGTCGGAGTCACCCACGGGGACACCGCGGAGAAGGCGGCGCAGCTCGCCCGCAAGCTCTGGTCGGTGCGCATCCTGGAGGGTGAGAAGTCGTGCTCCGATGTGAATGCACCGCTTTTGGTGATTTCACAGTTCACTCTCTACGGGGACGCCCGGAAGGGTCGCAGGCCCACCTGGAACGCCGCGGCGCCCGGCGAGATCGCCGAACCGCTGGTCGACGAGGTGGTGGCGCAGCTGCGGGCGCTGGGCGCGCAGGTGGAGACGGGCCGGTTCGGAGCGGACATGCGCGTCTCGCTCACGAACCATGGCCCGTTCACCGTACTGATCGAGGTCTGAGCCGGGTTCGGCCGTGCGCGTCCGTAGACGGCCGCGCGTAGCGGATCTACGGCTCGACGACCGTCTCCTGGGCGGCCGCGGTGTCCCCCGCGAGTAGTTCCGCGTCCACCGCCACGTTCCGCTTGACCAGCGCCAGCGCGATCGGGCCCAGCTCGTGGTGGCGAGCGGACGTCGTGATGAAGCCGAGCTGACGCCCCTCCGCCCCGTCCGCCGCGAGCCGCACCGGGGTGCCGTGTCCGGGCAGGATCACGTCGCTGCCGTCCAGATGCAGGAAGACCAGCCGGCGCGGCGGCTTCCCCAGGTTCTGCACTCGGGCCACGGTCTCCTGACCGCGGTAGCAGCCCTTCTGGAGGTGGACGGCGGTGCCGATCCAGCCCAGCTCGTGCGGGATGGTGCGGTGGTCGGTCTCGAAGCCGAGCCGGGGGCGGTGAGCCTCGACGCGCAGCGCCTCGTAGGCCAGGATGCCGGCCACCGGGCCGTTCTCGGCGGCGTAGGTCTCCAGGTCGGCGCGGGGCAGGAACAGGTCACGGCCGTGCGGTGCCTCCCGTACGGTGACGCCCTCGGGGACCTCCGCGATGGAGCCGGCCGGCAGGTGCACGACGGCGAAGTCCTCGGTGCGGTCGGCGACCTCCACCCGGTAGAAGAACTTCATCGAATCCAGATAGGCGATCAGGTCGCCTTGGGTGCCCGGTTCGACGTGCATCCACACCGTCTCGCCGTCGTCGACGAGATAGAGGGCGTGCTCGATGTGCCCGTGCGAGGTGAGGATCAGCGCCTCGGTGGCCTCCCCCGGAGCGAGTTCGCTGACGTGCTGGGTGATCAGCAGGTGCAGCCAGGCCAGCCGGTCGCTACCGGTAACGGTGACGACGCCGCGGTGCGAGAGGTCGACGAGGCCGGTGCCGTCGGCGAGGGCTCGCTGCTCGCGGAACAAGTCTCCGTAGTGCGCGGCGACACCTTCGTCGCGGCCCTCGGCGGGGACGGCGCCGGGCAGGGACAGCAGGGGGCTCTTCATGCGACCAGCGTACGACTCGGTTTACGGCCTCCCCTGCGGTAGGGAGTGGATCAGCGAGCGGCGTGCGGCTTCGATGGCAAGGCGGAGGACGGAGTCGACGCGGAGCGTCGGTGACCGACGACAACGCGGAAGGGGGTCCCTCCCTGCTTGAGCGAAGCCGAGAGCTTGGGGGAGGAGTCGCAGGGCGTCGGGAGCCCACTCCCTACCGCGGGGGAGGCCGTTACCGCGCGGACGCGGGCGGCCAGGGCCGATCGGCCGCCCGATCGCCCGGCTCACCGGCCGCCGCCTTCGCCATGCAGTCGGCGCAGCGGCCGAAGATCGCGAAGTGCTTCATGTCGGTCTCGAAGCCGAAACTGTCCCGCAGCTTCGTGGTGAATTCGGCGACGACGTCGACATCGGCCTCGATGATGTCCTCGCAGTCCCGGCAGACCAGATGGATGTGGTGGTGGCGGTCGGCCAGGTGGTACGTCGGTGCCCCGTGCCCCAGATGGGCATGGCTGACCAGCTGAAGCTCCTCCAGGAGCTCCAGGGTGCGGTAGACGGTCGAGATGTTCACACCGGACGCCGTCCGGCGCACCTCGGCGAGGATGTCGTCGGGCGTCGCGTGTTCCAGTGTGTCGACGGCTTCCAGGACAAGCTGCCGCTGCGGCGTCAGCCGATAGCCGCGCTGTCGAAGATCGGTCTTCCAGTCGGTGCTCACCACAGGCCCAGTGTAGGACCGGGTGAGCCCCTGACCGCTGGTCGTGCGCGTGCCTGGGAGCCGTGCGGCTACTTGAAGAACGCGATGCCGTCGTCCGGCAGGTCGCCGAGGCTCTTCGCCATCGCCTCGACCTCTTCCGGGGTGACGACCTTCTTCAGGTGCGCCGACATGTACGGGCGCAGCTCCACGTCGGGGGTGGCCTTCTCCCCGACCCACATCAGGTCACTGTTCACATAGCCGTAGAGGCGCTTGCCGCCGTTGTACGGGCCGGAGGCCGCGGTGCGGGCCACCGCGTCGGTGACCAGGTCGATCTGCGGCTTCTGGTGGGCGAGCTCGCCGTACCAGATCTCGATGACCCCCTGGTCGCGGACCATGACGACCTCGACCTTGCGGTCCTTGTCGATGCGCCAGTAGCCGGACTCGGTCTCCAGCGGCTTGACCTTGTTGCCCTCGGCGTCGAGCACCCAGGAATGCGAGACGTACTCCAGGAAGTCCCGGCCGTCGTGGCTGAAGGAGACTTCCTGGCCGAAGTTGCACTTCTCGGCGCCGGGGAAGTCGGAGACACCCGCGCCCGCCCAGTTGCCGAGCAGGAAGGCAAGCGGGACGAGGTCCGGGTGGAGGTCGGACGGGATCTCGATCATGAGCGGCTCAGACGATCTGTGAGGGAGTGGTGAGTGGTGCGGACTCGGGTCAGCGCTGGCCCTGGTACAGCTTCTTCACGGTCAGGGCCGCGAAGGCAAGAACGCCGACGCAGACCAGAACCAGCAGGGTGGTGAAGAATGCCTCAAGCACGGGAGCTCCTCGGACGAGCGATAACGAGCGGTATGGCGGCAATACGGGGCCGAGCCCCAGCCTAATGGGTAGGGGCCCGGCGCGACGGTTCGGGGCGTGCCGAGGGCTCCCCGGCGTGCGGGTCAGCCCAGCAGCTGGTTCTGCAGGATCAGCGTCTGGTGGAACGGGACGCGTTCCGTGCCGGCCTTCCCCTTGCGGGACTGGATGACGAGGGCGAGCGTGTCGCCGGAGAGCACATATGCGTGGCGGACCTGCTCGGAACCGTACGGCTTGTGCTCGGCGTACACAGAGGCCGCGGTGTTTTCCACCTGCCCGCTGCCCGACCACGTCTCGTCGAAGTCCGTACGGGGCGACCCGCTGAGCTGAGCACCGATGGACGAGTTCTCGGAGGTCTCGTCCCGGAACGCCTCGGCGAACGCTGTCGAGTTGAACTGGAGCAGATAGATCCGGGACGAGGTGCCGTCCGGCATGGTCCAGCCGCGCGCCGCGATGTGACGCAGCGCGGAGTCCTTCAGCACCTGCCCCAGCTCGGCACGCTTGCCCCTCTCGTATACGGAGAGGTACTGCGCCGTGCTCACCCACCCACCGGTGAGTTTCTTGTCCGCCGTTGCTCCGGCCGGGGCCGGCAGCAGGAGCTTCCGCAGGTCTGCGTGGTGGACCTCGGCGACATTGCCGTCGTTGAACGGGCGCGGCGAACCGGCCGGGAGGGCGGGCAGGCTCAGCTCCGGGTAGTCCCAGCGGCCGTCCGTCTCCGTGGCCAGACCCGGTACGTCGGTGCGCTCCATCGAGGTGATACCGAGCGCCGTACCGGTGCCCAGACCGCCGAGCACCAGCATGGCAGCGGTCCAGCGGGCAACAGCCCGCAGAACGCGACGGGGCGGCTCCGGGGCCGGGAGGGGCTCCGCGGCCGGTCCGGGCTGCCCCGTGAGCGGCACGGGCTCCGCGGCCGGTACGGGCTCCGCCGCTGCCGCCGGGAGCTCCTGCTCCGGGGCCGACCGCTCCTCGGCCGGGGCCGGCGCGGGGGTCGGTGCCGCCGTCTGCTCGGTCATACGTACTCCCCCGGCGATGTGATGTGGTTGAGCTGGTCCTTCAGCAATTCCGCGACGGCCGTCCTGTCGATGGGCTTGGTGCCGGACGCGGAGACGGCGATGCTCAGCTCCCCGTCGTACGCCTGGCACCAGATGTTCTCGATGC
Source organism: Streptomyces sp. NPDC051286 (assembly GCF_044455345.1). Lineage (NCBI taxonomy): Bacteria > Bacillati > Actinomycetota > Actinomycetes > Kitasatosporales > Streptomycetaceae > Streptomyces > Streptomyces sp. NPDC051286. The sequence continues at coordinate 48,295 of NZ_JBITER010000033.1, forward strand.
GGTCCTCGCTGTCCCTGGGCGACAGGAAGCACGTGGCGTTCCTTCTGTGGCCGTCGATCGTCGGACCCTCGCGGAAACTGCCGAAGGAGTCGAAGACACCGGTCCGGAAGGTGTAGAGGTCCCGAACGGCCTTCTTGTCCTTCATCCGTGTGATCTGGACGTCCACCAGGAGGTTGTTGTTGTTGTCCGACGTGTGGTCGATGATGTCCGACGTGTACGAACGGAGGGCGACTCCCTGGATGTGGAGCTGGTCGACCCTCCGGTCGAGCGCACGGCGCTCCCTGCCCGCGAGTCCGCGGTTGCTCTCCTTCAGCGCGGCGGTGGCCTTCCTGCCGCTGAGCTCGCTGTCGTTGCCGTTCTCCCCGATGTCCGGACCGAGCCGGTATCCGCTGGGCACAGGCAGCAGGAGCTTGCTGAGCTCGGTGGTGGCCCTGCCGCGGCCGATCTCGCCGGCCGGGTCCTTGGACGCCTTGTGCGAGGACTCCGCCCAGAGTGTGGTCTTCACGCCGCGGTCAGCATGGTCGACCGTGATCTTCGTGTACGTGGCGGCGCCGCTGACGGCGCCGATCACCAGCACGGCCGCAAGGACTGCGGGAATCATCCGGCGGGTCCTGCCGGGCCGGTCCGGCGCCGCCGGAAGGAGAGGCGCGTCGGGGGTGCCGGCGTCGGCGGTCTCCGGGCCATTCCGGTCGGAGGTGGTCTCGTCGCTCACAGGCGCTCCAACTGTCGCTCAGCCAGCATCCGGATGTCCTTCTTGCTGATCGGCCGGGTATCGAACATGTTGATCTCGGCCATGATGTCGCCGCGCTGCACGACAGCCCTGGCCCGGTAGAGCGGCAGATAGCCCGGCTTCAGACGGGCCTTGTACACGGAGCAGCGGCCGTTGCCGCTGCCCTTGAGCGGGTCGCTGTCCACAACGTCACCGTCGCCGGTCATGTACAGCAGCTGATCCTCGGCGTGGTCGGCGGCCCCTGTTCGCATACCTGAGCGGAACTGGACAAGCCGGACATTGGCCGTGCGGTACCGGCCTTTCGTCCAGGAAGCGGCGGCGACACGGCGGATGTCGGATCCGATGAGGTACTCGAACGCCTTGTCCGGGTGCTCGAAGTCGCGGGCGTACGTGTCCACGCCCATCCAGCCGTCGTTCAGGCGCGGCTGCTTCTGGTCGTTCCAGCCCGACGGCCTGTCGATGAGCAGCTCACGCAGATCGCCGTCCGTCTTCAGCTGCCGGTCCTGCGACACGGGCAGCGGGTCCGGGACCTTGTCCGCGGGCAGCGCCTTCGCCGGGTAGGCGAGGTCGCGCTGCGACAGGGCGGGCAGCGGTGTCGGTGCGCGGTCCGCCTGCACGCCGTAACCGACGGCGGTGCCGCCGGCGATCCCGAGCACCGCGGCGGCGGCGATCAGCAGGGCCGTACGGCCACGGGGTCGCGGCTTGACGGGCGCCGAAACGGGACCGGGCACGGGCCCGGCAACAGGAGCCGGAACGACTGCGGGTGGTGCTGCGGGCGGCTCTATGGCCTGGACCGCCACCTCGACCTGCACGGGAGGCTCGGCCGGCCCGTCAGGAATGGTGTCTTTCGGTTCCAAAATGGGTCCCCCCACGAGACCTGAGGCGCAGATTCCATTACCTGCGCACCCAACTGACCCATGGCGGTGGGGTGGGGTTGTGCGGCCGACGATTACAGTTCGGCATATGCCGAAGAAGCTCGTGATCAAGGTGACCGCAGGTGCCGATTCCGCCGAGCGCTGCTCGCAGGCGTTCACGGTGGCGGCGGTCGCCGTCGCCAGCGGTGTCGAGGTCTCGCTCTGGCTGACCGGCGAATCCAGCTGGTTCGCCCTGCCGGGCCGCGCCGCCGAGTTCGACCTTCCGCACGCCGCACCGCTGCCGGACCTGATCGAGTCGATTCAGGCGGGCGGCCTGATCACCCTCTGCACCCAGTGCGCGGCTCGGCGCGACATCACCGAGAACGACGTACTGAAAGGCGTACGGATCGCGGGTGCCCAGGTCTTCGTCAGCGAGGTCATGGCGGACGGCGTCCAGGCCCTCGTCTACTGACGGTTCTTCCTGCCGACGGCAGACAGTTCTGCTACTGGCGGCGCTTCTTGCCGTCGAGCTCGTCCCACCACTCGTCCGACTGCGGGTCACCGGACGGATCGTCCCACCAGCGGTCCTCCGGCCCCCGCCGGTTGGCGACCATCGCCGCGACGGGCGGGATGACCATGGCGACCACGCACATTCCGACGGCGACGGGCATCGACCAGAGCCGCACGAAGGCCCAGGCGGAGACGAAAAGGACGATGCATCCGCCCATCATCAGGAAATAGCGGCGACGACGCCGGGCGTACATAGCTCAAGCGTAGGCCCGATGCCGGCCTGTGCGCCCGGCACGAACGGGCCCGCGCACACCTGGTGGACGGCGCGAAGGGCCGTACCCCGGTTCAGAAGGCGTCCAACCCCCTGGGGTACGGCCCTCCGGCCGATCTGTGCCGCGGATCAGACGGCGATGGCCACCTCGGAGAGGCCACCGGTCTGCGCGACGACCGTGCGGTCGGCGCTGCCGCCCGGGACGAGGGCGCGCACCGTCCAGGTGCCCTCGGCCGCGTAGAAGCGGAACTGTCCGGTCGCCGAGGTCGGGACCTCCGCGGTGAACTCGCCGGTCGAGTCCAGCAGACGGACGTAACCGGTCACCGGCTCGCCGTCGCGGGTCACGCTGCCCTGGATCGTGGTCTCACCGGGCTTGATGGTCGAGGCGTCGGGGCCGCCGGCCTTTGCTCCACACATGGTGTTCTGTCCTTCTGGTCGGGGTCGGGCTGGTCCAGGTCGTGCGGAGTTACTTGTTGGCGCCGAGCTCGATCGGCACACCGACGAGGGAGCCGTACTCGGTCCACGAACCGTCGTAGTTCCTGACGTTCTCCTGGCCGAGCAGCTGGTGCAGCACGAACCAGGTCAGGGCGGAGCGCTCACCGATGCGGCAGTACGCGATGGTGTCCTTCGACAGGTCGACCTGCTCGTTCTCGTAGAGGGCCTTGAGCTCGTCGTCCGACTTGAAGGTGCCGTCGTCGTTGGCGTTCTTCGACCACGGGATGTTGCGCGCGGTCGGGATGTGGCCCGGACGCTGCGACTGCTCCTGCGGGAGGTGCGCCGGGGCGAGCAGCTTGCCGCTGAACTCGTCGGGCGAACGCACGTCGACCAGGTTCTGGTTGCCGATCGCCGCCACGACGTCGTCGCGGTAGGCGCGGATCGACTGGTCCTGTGCCTGGGCCTTGTACTGGGTGGCCGGACGGGACGGGATCTGGTCGCCGTCGACCAGGTCGCGGGAGTCGAGCTCCCACTTCTTGCGGCCGCCGTCGAGCAGACGGACGTCCTGGTGACCGTAGAGCTTGAAGTACCAGAACGCGTAGGACGCGAACCAGTTGTTGTTGCCGCCGTAGAGCACGACCGTGGTGTCGTTGCCGATGCCCTTCCCGGACAGGAGCTTCTCGAAGCCGGCCTGGTCGATGAAGTCACGGCGGACCGGGTCCTGGAGGTCCTTGGTCCAGTCGATCCGGATCGCGTTCTTGATGTGGTTCTTCTCGTATGCCGAGGTGTCCTCGTCGACCTCGACCAGAGCAACCTTCGGGTCGTCGATGTGGGCCTCGACCCAGTCGGCGTCTACGAGGACGTCACTGCGGCTCATTCTTTTCTCCTCCGGGGCAGTCTGCGGCGAGATGGTGCGGGGTGCGGATGTACGGGGCGCATTTCTGCGCGTACACACGTGCACGGAAATGGGCCCTGGCAGCGGTCGAAGGGCCGGGGGAATGCGGGATGCGACGATCCCGCTCAGACAGTGCGACAGAGCATGGCGGCGACGCGGCACAGGTCTACTGCCCGCCGCTTCGTGAGATCCGCGTGGCCCCGCTGACGGAGGCCGCTGATAGAGCACTGCATGGCACCGATCGTAGGGACGTACGGGCGGACATGTCACCGGTGTGTCGCATCATGAGACGCGATCGTCCGCAATGCGGGATGGTGGAGCGATCGCGGCGCCGCCCGGACCGGCACCGGGAAGAGCGCGCCGTTCGGTCATCTGCGGATCGGACGGGTCTGTCTCACTATGTGGCGCAGCGGCTGTGGAATGCCCTACCCAGCCTGCACGCGGTTCAGCTATCCCGCGAGCCGGATGTCCGAACCCGTCACCGAGATCTCCAGACCGTCCTTCGTCGGCTCGATCCGCTGCAGCTTCAGCCCGCTCGGCAGGGCGCCGATCTCACGCTCGAAGTCGGTCTTCCTGCGCACCAGGCCTTCGAGTCCGGGGATGCCCTCGCCCGGGACCCTGTCCGCGTGCACCCGTACGGTGCGGCCGTCGACGAGGGTGACGGTGGAGGTCACGCTGCGCGTGAGGGTTCGGCCGAGGATGTCGATGGCGCCGGTCACCTTCACCTTGCCGTTGCCGCCGTACTCGACGACGACGCCGTCGCCGGCCGCGTGCGTCAGATCCTCGTACGAGACGGTCGCCGTGCCCGTGGCCCGGGCGGCGGTGGCGCTGGAGAAGCCGTCGGCCAGCGTGACGTCGTGGAGTTCGGCGTTCATCTCGCTGATCCGGATCCTGCGCCCGTCGGCGGCGGTCTCGATACCGGTGAGCTTGATGTCGACCTGGTCGAGCGCCGATCCCGCGACCTGGGTCAGAAAGGGGAAACCCTTGATGGAGACGTCCGTGGAGTCGACCGTGCCCCCGGTGACCTCGACCCGGCCCGCCGCCTCGGACTCGGCCACGTACACCGCGACCCGGTCGACGACGATGAAGATGCCCCCCAGGACCACCACGATGACCAGCAGTACTCTCAGTGCACGCATGCCCGTTCTTCCCCCCACCCTGCGTCCGCCCGGACCCCCCGGCGCCCGTGAGCCTGCTGCGGCTGCACGGCACGCCCGGGGTGATCGACGAGCCGGGGCCCCTCCGCGGTTCCCGGTCCGCGGCGGGCCTCGCGGGTCAGGAGACCGCGTGGCCGATCAGATACACGGCGGGGGCCGCGGCGGTGAGCGGCAGCGCCACCCCGGCCGTCATGTGCACAAAACGTGACGGGTAGTCGTAGCTCGCCACCCGCAGCCCGATCAGTGCGCAGCCACCGGCCGCGAGCCCGAGGAAGGCACCCTTCGCGCCGAGGTCGGTGAGCCCACCGACCGTGACACCGGCACCCGCGGCGGCGAGCAGCGCCACCACGACCGAGGCGGGTCCGGGCAGCGGCAGCGCCCGGACGAGCACGGCGACCGCGACAGCCACACAGCCGGCCGTCACGGCGTCCGGCGCCGCCGCGAGATGCCCGGCGGCGAGGATCGCCAGGGCAGCCGAGGCGACGGTGGCCATCAGCCCGTACATCCGCTCGTCGGCGCCCGCGTGGCTGCGCAGCTGCAGGACGACGGTGAGCAGCACCCAGATGCCGAGGGTGCCGAGGATCGCCGCCGGGGCGTTCTCCCGGCCCGCGACGAGCAGCACGACATCGGCGACGAACCCGCCGGCGAAGGCGAGCGCGATGCCCTGCCGGGCGGGCCACATACCGTTGAGCCGGAACCAGCCGGCGGCGGTCACGGCCTGGAGGAGCACCAGCGGTACGAAGAGTGCGTACTGCCCGATCACGGCACCGAGGGCGAGCAGTAGCCCGAGCCCCGCGGTGATCGCCGCCGGCTGCATCCCCGGCGCGATGATCGGCGAACGGCCCTCGGCGCGGGCGCGCTGGGCGTCGGTGATGCGGCTGTTGCCCAGGGTGGTGGGCGCGCTGTAGCCGGAGGCGTCGCGCGCGGCCGCCGCGTCCGGGGCCGGTGCGGCCGGGGCGGCGGCCGGGACCTCGGGGGGCAGCGGGTACGAGCCGGAGGCGCCGTGCGGGACCGGATATCCGGCGGGGCCGGTGGTGGCCGCGACGGGCTGCTGCGGCGCCTGCGCCGGGTACGGCTGCTCGTGCTGGGGCTGCTGGGGCTGCTCGTACTGCGCCTGCTCGTGCTGCGGCTGCTGGGGCTGCTCGTACTGCGCCTGCTCGTGCCGCGGCTGCTGGGGCTGCGGCTGCTGGGGCTGCTCGTACTGCGGCTGCTCGTACCGCGGCTGCTGGGGCTGCCCATACTGCGCCTGCTCGTACTGCGGCTGCTCGTACTGCGGCTGCTGGGGCTGCTGGGGCTGCTGGGGCTGCTGGGGCTGCTCGTACTGCTGCAGCTCGTACTGGGGCTGCTCGTACTGCTGGGCGTAGGGCTGCCCGTACTGCTGCTGCGCATACTGCTGCGACTGTTCGTACTGGGGCTGCTGCGGCTGCGGCGTCGACGGGACGGCCGGCTGGTACTGGGTGTCCCAGGTCTGGCCCTCCCAGGTCTGTGCGAGCCCGGGGTCCTGGAACGCCTGGTTCGGGTCATACGGGACCTGCTGCCCGTACGACTGCGGTTCCTGGCCGTTTCCGTATCCGTTTCCGTATCCGTGACCGGTCCCGGTCCCGGGCCCCTGTCCGTACGGATGCTGCTGATCTCTGTTGCTCATGTGCTGCGGTTCACCCTCCTGCGAACGGCGGGAGCACCTCGACCGTGCCGCCCTCGGCAAGGCGTACGGTCTCATGGCTGCGGGTACCCACGGGGTCACCGTCGATCAGGAACGAGCACCGTTTCAGCACTCGGGTGAGCTCACCGGGGTGCCGCTCGCGCACCGCGTCGAGCGCCTCGGCGAGCGTCGCGGCTGCGTACGGCTCCTCCGCGGTCCCGGCGGCGGCCTTGGCGGCGGCCCAGTAGCGGATGGTTCCCGCTGGCATGGCGACGCTCCCTTCGTCTCGCGTCAGCTGTCCATGATGAATCACTCCGCCACCGCCCAGTCCGCGATCCGGGTGAGCAAGCTCTCGTCCGCCGCGTTCTCGGCGTGCCCCATGCCGCTCCGCAGCCACAGCTCCGCACCGCCCTGGGCCGCGTCGGCCAGCATGCGAGGGTGGTCGAGCGGGAAGTAGGGATCCTGGTCGCCGTGCACGATGAGCAGCGGCGCCGGGGCGATCAGCGGGACCGCCTCGACCGGGGAGAGCGGCACGGGGTCCCATTCCTTGCGGTCGATCCGGGTGCCGAAGACGTACCGGCCGACCAGCCGGCCGGTGGGCCGGGTCACCACCCAGTGCAGGCGCCGCATCGGGGCCGTACCCCGGTAGTACCAACGGGCGGGAGCACTCACAGCCACCACCGCGTCCGCGTGCGCTTCGATCCGCCCCCCGCGCGCGGGAACCGGAGGCGCGAGCCGTGCGGTGTCCGGAGAGGTCCCGGGAGCCGTGTACAGCGCCCCGTGCCGGAGCACCACGGACCCGCCCATCGAGAACCCGACCGTCACCACCCGCCGGTGTCCGAGCGAGCGCGCCCACGCCACCGCGGCCGCCAGATCCAGCACCTCACGGTCACCGACCGTCGACCGGCCACCGGAACCTCCGTGCCCCCGGAAGGAGAACGTGATCACGGCAGCACGCTGGGCGAACACCCCCGCCGCGCGCCGCACGGCGGGCCGGTCCAGCGAACCGGTGAATCCGTGCGCGACCACGATCGCCGGGCCCGCGTCCCCGGCATCGGCGCCGGGGGCGGCACCCGTCGTACACGGTTCGTACACCGCCTCGATCGGCAGCCCGTCATCCGTCCGCAATGTGGTGCGCCGGGCTCCCGGCGTGATCAAGCAAACAGAAGAACTGCGAAACGAACTCTCGGACACAGAACTCATGTGGGCTATTCTGCTGGGAAGAGGATCCGGGCAATGCAGCCCCCGGGTCCTTTTGTGCTTTACACGCGTTGTTACGACGACGTTTCGACAAGCTCAGCGGTCCCAGGGCGCGGGGCCGCACCGTTAAAGCACACGTATGACAATCGTCGTACGGCAGCAGCACGACAAACGTACGAAGAAGTGCCGCAGATCTCCCCCGGGCCCCACCCGGGAGTGCCCCTCTCGCAGGGAACGAGGAGGACCGACGTAATGGGCGAGCAAGGCAAGCACATCGTGCACGATCACCGACCGACGACCCGGGCAGGTGGGCGGCGATGAGTTCACTGTTGCTTCTGACCAACGCTCTTCAGCCGTCGACGGAGGTGCTTCCCGCCCTCGGTCTCCTGCTGCACAGCGTGCGCGTGGCCCCCGCCGAGGGGCCCGCTCTCGTCGACACGCCGGGTGCCGACGTCATCCTGGTCGACGGCCGCCGCGACCTGCCGCAGGTGCGCTCGCTGTGCCAGCTGCTGCGGTCCACCGGACCTGGCTGTCCGCTGATACTCGTCGTGACGGAGGGCGGTCTCGCAGCCGTCACCGCCGACTGGGGCATCGACGACGTGCTGCTGGACACTGCGGGACCGGCCGAGGTCGAGGCCCGGCTGCGGCTGGCCACCGGCCGGCAGCAGCTCACCTCCGCCGACTCCCCGATGGAGATCCGCAGCGGTGATCTCTCGGTCGACGAGGCGACCTACAGCGCAAAACTGAAGGGCCGGGTCCTCGACCTGACCTTCAAGGAATTCGAACTGCTCAAGTACCTCGCCCAGCACCCGGGCCGCGTCTTCACCCGCGCCCAGCTGCTGCAGGAGGTCTGGGGCTACGACTACTTCGGCGGTACCCGGACGGTCGATGTCCATGTCCGGCGGCTGCGCGCCAAGCTCGGCCCCGAGCACGAGTCGCTGATCGGCACGGTCCGCAACGTCGGCTACCGCTTCGTCGCACCGGAGAAGGTGGAGCGCGCCGCCGAGGGGCCGAAGTCCCGGGCGGCGAAGGCGGCCGCCGAACCACCCACCCGTTCGGAGCAGCCCTCCGCGGCCGAGGTCGTGGAAGATGCCCCGGTCCGGCCTGCCGGCAGGTAGGTCCATCCGCGTAGACTGCCGCGCGTGGCCAAGGTGACGCGGGACGATGTGGCGAGACTGGCGGGGACGTCGACCGCGGTCGTCAGCTACGTCATCAACAACGGACCCCGGCCGGTTGCCCCGGCCACGCGCGAGCGGGTACTCGCCGCGATCAAGAACCTGGGCTACCGGCCCGACCGCGTCGCCCAGGCGATGGCGTCGCGGCGGACCGACCTCATAGGGATGATCGTTCCGGATGCCCGTCAGCCCTTCTTCGCGGAAATGGCGCACGCGGTCGAACAGGCTGCCGCCGAGCGCGGAAAAATGGTTCTCGTCGGCAACTCCGACTACCGCGACGAGCGCGAGGTCCACTATCTCCGCGCCTTCCTCGGTATGCGCGTCTCCGGCCTGATCCTGGTCAGCCAGGGCCCCAGCGAGCGGGCCGCGGCCGAGGTCGAGGCATGGGACGCCCGGGTCGTGCTGCTGCACGAACGGCCCGAGGCGATCGACGACGTCGCGGTCGTCACCGACGACATCGGCGGCGCTCAGCTCGCCACCCGGCACCTCCTCGAACACGGCAACGCGTACGTGGCGTGCCTCGGCGGCATGGAGTCCACCCCGGCGGTCGGCGACCCGGTCGCGGACCACGTCGAGGGCTGGCGACGGGCGATGCACGAGTCGGGGCGCTCCACGGAGGGGCGCCTCTTCCAGGCCCCGTACAACCGCTACGACGCCTACCGGGTGGCGCTCGGACTGCTCGCCGGTCCGGACCGGCCCCCGGCGATCTTCTGCTCGACGGACGACCAGGCCATCGGGGTGCTCCGGGCCGCGCGCGAACTGCGGATCGATGTGCCCGGGGAGCTCGCGGTGGCGGGCTTCGACGACGTGAAGGAAGCGGGGCTGACCGATCCGCCGCTGACGACCGTCTTCTCGGACCGCCCGGCCATGGCCCGGGCCGCGGTGGATCTGGTGCTCGACGACTCCCTGCGGGTCTCGGGCTCGCGACGGGAGCGGCTGAAGCAGTTCCCGTCGGCGCTGGTGGTGCGGCGCTCGTGCGGGTGCGGGGAGCCGACGGCCCAGGGTCGGTAGACGGGGCACTTCCCCGGCCCGGGGCGCTCGCCTTCCGCCTACCCGAACGACGTTCCCGGTGGCTTTTATATGGGACATACACGGTTCTGTCGGGCTTCTCAGGGCATACTCAGGGTTCTCTCATGTTCGCTGGACACAGTCGTAGACATGACTGAGAGCCAGCGCCCGAGCGGCGAGTACCCGACGCATCCCTCGTACGGCAACGGCGACGCGGCCTGCCCGCCGCCGCCCTCGTACCGGCCGGCGCAACCGATCGCCGCGGATCCCGGGACGACCGTGTGGTCCGGCAGCGGCGCTGACGCCGACGGGCACAGTGACGGCGGTGACGGCGGCTACGGCGACTTCCACGGGCTGGGCCAGCCCGCCCCCCAGCCGCCCGCGCGCGGCAGGCGCCGGGTCGGACGGCCGGTCGCTCTCCTGACGGCCGTGGCCGTCGCGGCAGCGGTCGTCGGTGGTGCCACCGCCACCGTCATCGGTCAGTTCACCGACTCCGGTTCCAGCGGCGGTGGCGGCAGCAGTGCGGTCAGCGGCACGACTGTCTCGCAGAGCAGCGCAGGCACCGTCGCCGGAGTGGCACAGGCGGTGTCGCCGACGATCGTCGAAATCAGCGCGACCTCGAACGCGGGCCAGTCCACCGGGTCCGGCGTGATCATCACCTCCGACGGCGAGATCGTCACCAACAACCATGTCGTCGCGGGCGCCTCGACGATCAAGGTGACGCTCAGCACCGGCAGGACGTACACCGCGAGGGTGGTCGGCACGGACGCCGACAAGGACCTCGCGCTCATCAAGCTGGAGGGGGCGCGCGGGCTGAAGACGGCCACGCTCGGCGACTCCTCCTCGCTCAAGGTCGGTGACCAGGTCGTCGCGATCGGCTCGCCCGAGGGCCTCACCGGCACCGTCACCAGCGGCATCGTCTCCGCACTGGATCGCGATGTCACCGTCGCCAAGGACAGCAACAGCGGTCAGGGGCAGCAGGGCGGGGGCCGCAGCCTCTGGCCGTTCGAGTTCGGCGGGCAGCAGTTCAACGGCGACACCGGCGACTCCACCACCACCTACAAGGCCATCCAGACCGACGCCTCGCTCAACCCCGGCAACTCCGGCGGTGCGCTCATCAATATGAACGGCGAGATCATCGGCATCAACTCCGCGATGTACTCCGCGAGTTCGTCCGACGGGTCGAACAGCTCCGGCGCGGGCAGCGTCGGCCTCGGCTTCGCCATCCCGGTGAACACGCTCAAGGCCGACCTGGACACCCTGCGGTCCGGCAACAGCTCCTGAGGAGATCAGCCATGAACCACCCTTCCGACACCCCCACCGGACCGGCCGCCCTCGCGCTGCCACTGATGCTCGCGACGGAGTTCGCCACCGTGGCGCGGCGCTCGCCGGAGGTCCGTGCGACCACCCGCACCACCGGCCGGAAACGCCGCGCGGCCCGCCGCGGTGCGACGGTCGTGCGAGGCTGAGAAGACAGCACCACGACAGCAGAGAGAAAAGGACGACGAGCAATGAGCCCCGCCGAAGACGATCCGCAACGCATCCTGATCGTCGACGACGAGCCCGCCGTGCGCGAGGCTCTGCAGCGCAGTCTCGCGTTCGAGGGGTACGACACCGAGGTCGCCGTCGACGGTCTCGATGCCCTCGCCAGGGCCGAGTCGTACGCCCCCGACCTCATCGTCCTCGACATCCAGATGCCGCGGATGGACGGTCTGACCGCCGCCCGCCGCCTCCGTGCCACCGGCACCACCACGCCCATCCTGATGCTCACCGCCCGCGACACCGTCGGCGACCGCGTCACCGGACTCGACGCCGGGGCCGACGACTATCTGGTCAAGCCCTTCGAACTGGACGAGCTCTTCGCCCGCATCCGGGCCCTGCTGCGCCGCAGCTCGTACGCGGCCGCGGCGGGCGGCGGCGTCCCCGACGACAATGTGCTGTCCTTCGCCGATCTGCGGATGGACCTCACCACCCGCGAGGTCACCCGCGGCTCGCGCCGCGTCGAGCTGACCCGGACCGAATTCACGCTCCTGGAGATGTTCCTGGCCCACCCGCGCCAGGTACTGACCCGCGAGCAGATCCTGAAGGCGGTCTGGGGCTTCGACTTCGAGCCGAGCTCCAACTCCCTGGACGTGTACGTGATGTACCTGCGCCGCAAGACGGAAGCGGGCGGCGAACCGCGGCTGGTGCACACGGTGCGGGGCGTGGGGTACGCGCTGCGGGCCGGCGGGGGTGAGGGGTGACCGGGGCCCTGCACCGGCTCCGCGCCCTGCCGCTGCGCTCCCGGCTCGCACTGCTGGTGGCAACGGCGGTGGCGGTCGCCGTGGCGGCGGTCGCGGCGGCCTGCTGGTTCGTGACGAAGGCGCAGCTGGACCAGCAGATGGACAACTCGCTGCGCAACGTCAAGGTCGACAACAACTACGTGCAGGCCCTGGTCGCCGCCTGTACGCGCCCCGGCCAGGCGGCCGCACCGCAGCTCGGCGGGGCATACGTCGTGCAGCTCGTCACCGTGTCCGGGAACACCTGCACCGCCCCCAAGGCGTCACCGATCGGTGTGACCACCGACGACATCGCCGTGGCCGCCGGTCTGCGGGACAACGCCCTGCACACGGCCAGGGCCGAGAACGGCAAGAAGATGCGCGTCTACACCTACACGTACGAGACCACCCCGGTGCCGGGCCTGCTGCCCAACAGCTTCGCGGTCTCCGTCGCCCGCCCGCTGAGCGAGATCACCGAGCCGCTCGCCACCCTCGCCTGGGTCCTCCTGGTCGTCTCCGGCATCGGCGTCATCGGTGCGGGCGCCGCGGGTCTCTGGGTCGCCCGTACCGGTCTGCGCCCCGTCGACGAGCTCACCGAGGCGGTCGAGCACGTCGCCCGCACCGAGGACCTCACCGTCCGCATCCCGGTCGAGGGCGAGGACGAGATCGCCCGGCTGTCCAGCTCCTTCAACTCGATGACCGCTTCCCTCGCCAGCTCCCGCGACCGCCAGGCCCAGCTGATCGCGGACGCCGGGCACGAGCTGCGGACCCCACTGACCTCCCTGCGTACGAACGTGGAACTGCTCGCCCGCAGCGACGAGACGGGCCGGCCCATCCCGCCGGACGACCGCAGGGCGCTGATGAAGTCGGTGACCGCGCAGATGACGGAGCTGGCGTCGCTCATCGGCGACCTCCAGGAACTGGCCCGCCCGGACGCGGCCCAGCCCGGCCCGCTTCAGGTCGTCGGCCTGCACGACATCGCCTCCGCCGCGCTGGAGCGGGCACGGCTCCGTGGCCCCGAGCTGACCATCACCGCGGACCTCGAACCGTGGTACGTCAGGGCCGAGCCGGCAGCGCTGGAGCGGGCGGTCGTCAATGTCCTCGACAACGCGGTGAAGTTCAGCCCGCAGCACGGCACGGTCGCCGTGGCCCTGCGCGACGGCGAGCTGACCGTGGTGGACCAGGGTCCCGGCATCCCGGCCGAGGAGCTCCCGCACGTCTTCGAACGCTTCTGGCGCTCCCCCTCCGCCCGCCAGCTGCCGGGCTCGGGGCTGGGCCTGTCGATCGTGGCGCGCACGGTCCGGCAGGCGGGCGGCGAGGTCGCGCTGCACCCGTCGCCGGACGGCGGCACGACGGCCTCGATCCGCCTGCCGGGCGCACCGCAGCCGCCGCCGGAGAAATCCTGAGAGCCTGTCGGGTGACCTTCGATCCGTGGCCGCCCGATCAGCGGTCGCCCGACAGGCTCTGAGCCGCTCCCGGCGTCCGGTCAGGCCCCGGAGTTGTCGAGGGCCGGTGACGTGGCCTGGCGTACGGCGGCCACCGTGCTCGCCTCCAGTGCCGCGACACCGGCTTGGCTCTGCGGCCCCAGCCCGTGGCGTGCGGCGAGCCATGAGGCGTCGTTGCAGGTCACCCAGGTGACCCCGGTGGCGTCCTGCCAGGCCAGCGCCTTCGCCGGAAGGTCGATGCCCGCGGTCTGCTTGTCCTGCATCAGGTGCGTGCCGCCCTCGGGCTTGCCGAAGATGAGCAGTTCGGTCGGACGGAGTTCCAGCCCGGCACGGGCGGCGTGGTCCGCATGGTCGACCCGCGCGAACACATGGAAGCCCGCTGCGGTGATCGCGTCCTGCAGCCGGTCGATCGTCTCGCGGACAGGCCTGTTGCTGGCCACGGTGACCAGGCCCTTGTCTGCATCTTCAGTCATTCTTGCGACGATAGGCGAGACTTTTTCGGATCCCCTGATGACACCAGGGCGGTGGGCCCATCCGGCCCACCGCCCCGCTCACTCACCCGCGTACGGGCACTGTGTGTCCCGCAGAACCTACTGAACGACCGTGATCCGGTCCGTGACCGGCGGGGCCAGCGGCGCCGCCGCCGACGAGTGGGCCGACAGGTACGCGTTGAACAGGTCCAGGTCGGAGGCACCGACCAGCTTGTTGGTGCCCTGACCGAGTGCCGCGAAGCCATCGCCGCCGCCCGCGAGGAACTCGTTCATCGCGACGCGGTACGTCTTGGCCGGGTCGATCACCGCACCGTTCAGCTTGATCGTGTCGACGACGACGCGAGCCGCGCCGGTCTTCGTCATGTCCAGCGTGTAGGTGAGCCCCTTGGACACCTGGAGGATCTTCGGGCTGGCCTCGTTGGAGCCGCTGACCTGCTGCTGGAGTGCGGTGATCAGCTGCGCGCCGGTCAGGTCGACGACGTTCATCATGTTGGTGAAGGGCTGCACGGTGAACGCCTCCCCGTACGTCACCACCCCGTCGGACTTGCCGTCGGCCGACGCCCACACCAGATCCGCGCGGATGCCGCCCGGGTTCATGAGGGCGACGACCGCCCCGCCCTTGTCCGCCGGAGCCATACCCTCCAGCTGCGCGTCGGCGATCACGTCGCCGAGCGGCTTCTCGAAGGCCGTGGAACCGCGGCCGTCGATGTCGGCGGAGATGTAGCCCTGCGGCCTGTTCGCGATGGGCGCGGCGAGGGTGTTCCAGCGGGCGATCAGGGCCGTCATGTCGGTGGCCTTGGGCTGGTCCCGGGTGACGATGTGGTTCACCGAGGTCGGGTTCGAGGAGCTCGACGACTTCACCGACGTACGCACGATGTCCTGGGTGCTGCGGTCGTACGTGAGGGTCGTTTCGGTGTACAGCTTGCCGAACGACGAGGCCGAGGTGACCAGGCGCGGGTTGCCCGCCGGGTCCGGCACGGTGCACACGTACGCCTGGTGCGTGTGGCCCGTGACCAGCGCGTCGACCTTCGGGCTGATGCCCTTGGCTATGTCCACGATCGGCCCGGAGATGCCGTCGCCTGCGCCGGGGCTGTCGCAGTCGTAGGTGTACGAGGAGGAGGCGGGGGCCCCGCCCTCGTGAATGAGCGCGACGATGGACTTCACGCCCTGGCGGTCGAGCTCCTTGGCGTACTTGTTGACCGTCTCGATCTCGTCGTGGAACTTCAGGCCCTTGACGCCGTTGGCGGTGACGATGTTCGGCGTGCCCTCCAGGGTCACCCCGATGAAGCCGATCTTGACGCCGTTCTTCTTCCACACCGTGTACGGCTTGAGGATCGGCTTTCCGGTCTTCTCGTCCGTCACGTTGGCGGCGAGATACGGGAAGTCGGCGCCCTCGAACTTCTTGTCCTTCTCGTAGCACCCCTCGACCGGGTGGCAGCCGCCGTTCTGCAGACGGGCCAGCTCGGTGGCGCCCTCGTCGAACTCGTGGTTGCCGACCGTCACGTCGAGGTCGATCTTGTTGAGCGCCTCGATGGTCGGCTCGTCATGGAAGAGCCCGGACAGCAGCGGGCTCGCGCCCACCATGTCACCACCGGCCGCGGTGATGGAGTAGGGGTGACCCTGGCGCGCGGTGCGAAGCGAGGACGCGAGGTATTCGACACCGCCGGCCGGAATCGCCTTCGTCGTACCGTCGGCCTGCTTCTCGGTGACCATGCCGGCCGACCCGGCCGGCGGCTCCAGGTTGCCGTGCAGGTCGTTGAAGGAGAGCAGCTGGACGTCGACGGTGCGGGCCGACTCGTGGTGCCCTTGGCCTTGATCGCGGCTCTGGGCATCGGCCGGCATTGCGGCGACGAGCGCGCCGACGGTGGCCAGCCCGGCCGCGGCGGCGAGCACCGTCTCGACGCGCGGTTCTTGTGCGGTGTCGCTGACATCGGTCCCCTAGTGAATTCAGCGGGAGGGTTCGGCCGCAGCCTAGAGTCAACGCGCGTAGCGCGACAGGTTTTTCGAGTGACGAACTGGTTGCCTTGTGGTCAGTAAGGGCGTCTATCAGCGCACTTCACCCCTACGGCACCCATATGCGGGCAGGAACGTCACGCCCTGCAGGCCACCGCAGGCCGGTACGCCAGGGCCGACGGGCCGGGACCGGCCGACGGCCGCGCCCACCCCGCGAAGGCGGTCCGACCCGCACCGCACACCGCCGATCGAGGCCGCAACGCCCCGCTCCGCCCCGTCGGCGCCCCTCCCCGCCGTACGCTCGTACGCATGACGACTGATGTACCCCTCCCCGCTCCGGGACGCGAGATCCAGACGCTCGAGGTGCTCTCTCCCGACCAGGCCGAAGCCGTCCTCGACCTGCTCGGCGAGGCGGCCCGCGCCGACGGCAGGCCCGCGGTCTCCGAGCAGGGGCGACTGCAACTGCAGGGCGGGCGCCGGGAGGGCGTACGGCACCTTCTGCTCACCAGCACGGGAACCCTGGTCGGGTACGCACAGCTCGAGGACACCGACCTGGTCGAGGCACCCGCCGCCGAGCTCGTCGTGCATCCCGCGCACCGCGGGCAGGGGCACGGCCGTGCGCTGGGCGCCGCGCTGCTCGCCGCGACCGGGAAGCGGCTGCGCGTATGGGCGCACGGCGGGAAGTCCGCCGCCCGCCATCTCGCCCAGGTCCTGGGCCTCTCCCTCTTCCGCGAGCTGCGCCAGTTGCGCCGCCCGCTGAGCCCGCTGGACATCCCTGAGCCCGTACTGCCGCCGGGCGTCACCGTCCGTACCTTCGTGCCCGGGCAGGACGACGCCGCCTGGCTCGCGGTGAACAGTGCCGCGTTCGCCCACCACCCCGAGCAGGGATCGCTCACCCAGCGCGACCTGGACGACCGCAAGGGCGAGCCCTGGTTCGACCCGAAGGGGTTCTTCCTGGCCGAGCGCAAGACCGAGGGCGGAACCGAGCTGGTCGGCTTCCACTGGACGAAGGTGCACGCCGAGGAGCAACTCGGCGAGGTGTACGTCGTCGGCATCCGGCCCGATGCGCAGGGCGGCGGTCTGGGCAAGGCGCTCACCGCGATCGGGCTGCGCCATCTCGCCGCCGAGGGGCTGCCGACCGCGATGCTCTACGTCGACGCGGACAACACGGCGGCCCTGGCCGTGTACGAGCGGATGGGCTTCGCCACCCATGAGGTGGATCTGATGTACCGCGCGGAGTCCTGAGCCCGCACAACGTCCCCCGGGGCGGCGTCGCTTGACGCCGCCCCTTCTTCCCGACACCCCGACTGGGCCCGCCGGGCCCGCACGGCGGGGCTGGAGCGCGACGACATGGCCGCGCTCTTCACCGCCGTACTGGACAGCACGTACAAGGGGGACGACCGCACATGACGGGCGCCGCGATCGAGGCGACCGGCCTCGGCATGAAGTACGGGCGCAAAAGCGGTGGCTGGGCGCTGCGCGACTGCTCGTTCCGGCTGCCCGCGGGGCGTGTGTGCGCGCTCGTCGGGCCCAACGGCGCCGGCAAGTCCACCCTGCTCTCCCTCTCTCCGGGTTCCTGCGGCCGGCCGAGGGAACGGTACGGATCCTGGGCGCCACGCCCGCCGATCCGCCCCGATCGTCGGGGTCCGGGCCACTGAGGGGCGGCCCTGACCCCGCACACGCAGCGCGACACCGCAACCCGCACCGCACACCGCTTCCTGCACGTCATGTCGCCGTTACCGCCCATTCAGACGCGCTTGCGACCCTCTCAGGATGCAGCCAGCTGTGCCGACCCCCCGCAACGGGAGAAAATCCAGCAGAGACCCCGGGTTTTCCGCGATCTCCGCCCCTTCCGGCGCGCCCCAAAAGCCTTCCGCGCGGAACAATAGGGCCATGAGCCAGTTGCCCAGCTCCGAGGTCCCGGTCCAGCCCGCCGCACAGCCGTCGGTCGGCTCTCTCGCCGCGCACCGGCCCCACGCCGTCGCACGCACGGAATACGCGGGAGCCGGTCTCACCATGGCCGCCGACCTCGATCCCGACCTCGACGCCGACGTGGACGTGTACGAACCCGACGTCGACGGCAGCGAGCTGCCGCAGGGCCGCTTCCTGGACCGGGAGCGCAGTTGGCTCGCATTCAACGAACGGGTACTGGAACTCGCCGAGGACCCGGCGACACCCCTCCTCGAACGAGCAAATTTCCTCGCGATCTTCGCCTCTAACCTGGACGAGTTCTTCATGGTCCGGGTGGCCGGCCTCAAGCGCCGTATCGCCACCGGCGTCGCCACCCGCTCCGCGTCCGGTCTGCAGCCCCGCGAGGTCCTCGACCTGATCTGGACACGGTCCCGCGAACTCATGGCCCGGCACGCCGCCTGCTACCAGCAGGACATCGCGCCCGCACTGTCCGACGAAGGCATCCAGCTGATCCGCTGGCCGGAGCTGACCGAGAAGGAACAGGCCCGCCTGTTCACCTTCTTCCGGCAACGGGTCTTCCCCGTACTGACACCGCTGGCCGTCGACCCGGCGCACCCCTTCCCGTACATCTCGGGCCTCTCGCTCAACCTCGCGGTCGTCGTACGCAACCCGGTCAGCGGCCACCGCCACTTCGCCCGCGTCAAGGTACCGCCGCTGCTGACCCGGTTCCTGGAGGCATCGCCACAGCGCTACGTGCCCATCGAGGACGTCATCGCGGCGCATCTGGAAGAGCTCTTCCCCGGCATGGAGGTCCTCGACCACCACATGTTCCGGGTCACCAGAAACGAGGACCTCGAAGTCGAGGAGGACGACGCCGAGAACCTGCTGAAGGCCCTGGAGAAGGAGCTCATGCGGCGTCGCTTCGGCCCGCCGGTGCGCCTGGAGGTCGAGGAGTCCATCGACCCGTACGTGCTCGACCTGCTGGTCCGCGAGCTGAAGGTGTCCGACGCCGAGGTCTACCCGCTGCCCGGACCGCTCGACCTCACCGGGCTTTTCGGCATAGCGTCACTGGACCGCCCGGAGCTGAAGTACCCCAGGTTCATCGCGGGCACCCACCGCGATCTCTCCGAGGTCGAGTCCTCCTCGGCGCCCGACGTCTTCGCCGCGCTGCGCGAACGCGATGTGCTGCTGCACCACCCGTACGACTCGTTCTCCACCTCCGTCCAGGCGTTCCTGGAGCAGGCGGCGAGCGACCCGGACGTGCTCGCGATCAAGCAGACGCTGTACCGGACCTCGGGCGACTCGCCGATAGTCGACGCCCTGATCGACGCCGCCGAGTCCGGCAAGCAGGTCCTCGTACTCGTCGAGATCAAGGCCCGCTTCGACGAGCAGGCCAACATCAAGTGGGCACGCAAGCTGGAGGAGGCGGGCTGCCACGTGGTCTACGGCCTCGTCGGGCTGAAGACGCACTGCAAGCTCTCCCTCGTCGTCCGGCAGGAGGGCGACACGCTGCGCCGCTACTCGCACGTCGGCACCGGCAACTACCACCCCAAGACCGCGCGGCTGTACGAGGACATCGGCCTGCTGACCGCCGACCCGCAGGTCGGGGCGGACCTCTCCGACCTCTTCAACCGGCTCTCCGGCTACTCCCGCCGCGAGACGTACCGCCGCCTCCTCGTCGCCCCCAGGTCCCTGCGCGACGGGCTGATCTCCCGGATAAACAAAGAGATCGCGCACCATCGGGCCGGTCGCCCCGCCTACGTACGGTTCAAGGTCAACTCGATGGTCGACGAAGCGATCATCGACGCCTGCTACCGGGCCGCCCAGGCGGGCGTTCCGGTGGACATCTGGGTACGCGGCATCTGCGCGATCCGCCCCGGTGTCACCGGCCTCTCCGAGAACATCCGGGTCCGCTCGATACTGGGCCGCTTCCTCGAACACTCCCGGATCTTCTCGTTCGGCAACGGCGGCGAACCCGAAGTATGGTTCGGCAGCGCCGACATGATGCACCGCAACCTCGACCGCCGGATCGAAGCACTGGTCCGGGTCACCGACCCCGCCCACCGTGCCGCGCTCAGCCGACTCCTGGAGACCGGTATGGCCGACACCACCTCCTCCTGGCACCTCGGTCCCGACGGGAACTGGAACCGGCACGCCACGGACGGGGACGGCCAGCCGCTGCGGCACGTACAGGAAATGCTCATTGACGCCCGGAGGCGCCGGCGTGCAACGCCCTGACCACCAGACGACGACCCGGACGGACGTGTCCGCAGGCGCGGTCCTCGCCCCCTACCTGCAGGAACAGGCCGCGAACTTCCTTCGCAGCCTGCGCCTGCACCACGAGAACAGCGCCCCCACGGACGCCGGGACACTCGCCGCCGAGCAGGCCGCCGGTGCACTGCGCCGCTCGGCCCGCCGCATCAGCGGCACCCTGCACACCTTCCGGTCGGCACTCGAACCCGGCTGGGCCGAGCAGCTCCGTACGGAACTGGCCTGGCTCTCCGGCACGCTGGCCCGCGAGCACGCGTACGCGACCCGGCTGACCCGGCTCGTCGAAGCGCTGCACGTTCTGTCCGGCACCTCGCCGCCGCCCCACACCCAGTGGGCCGCCTCCGGCACCGATCTCGATGTCACCCAGCACGACGCCGCGCAGGCCAAGGAACGCGCCGCACTCGGCGTCGGTGCGGCCAGGGCCGGAGCACTTCTGGAACGACAGCTCACCCTCGCCAGGACCCGCGCCCACTCGGCGGCCCTCCAGGCGCTCGGCTCGTCCCGGTTCCACGCGGTCGCCGACGCGGTCGCCCTGCTCGCCTCCGAGGTCCCGCTCTCCGCCGCGGCCACGGCCCCGGCCGCCGAGATGCTGCACGGGCCCGCGGACCGGGCCGAGCAGCGGCTGCTCGGTGCGGTGGCCACACTCCCGTCCGACGAGACGGTCGAGCCGTACAACGAGGCGCACGACGCACCCTGGCACCAGACCCGCCTTCTGCTGCGACTGCACCGGTACGCCCACGAGGTGGTACGCGGCGCCCCCGACCCGGTCCTGGCCGCCCCCGGACACGCGCTCGACCTGCACCGGGACGCGGCGGAGGCAGCCGCGGCGGCGGCATCGGCGGCCCGTACACCGAGGATCGCGCCGGCCACCGCCTACGCCCTGGGGGTGCTGCACGCCGACCAGCGGCACGAGGTAGAGGCGGCCCGCGGGGCGTTCCGGGAGACCTGGCCGTACACGACGGCGGCTGTGACCACGCCATGAGCGGCGGGATCGTACAGGCCGCTGGGTGTGTGCTGTGGCGCCGGTCGGAGCACTCCGGGGAGCTCGAGATCTGCCTGGTCCACCGGCCCCGTTACGACGACTGGTCCCATCCGAAAGGCAAGCTCAAGCGCGGCGAGCCGGCGATCGACGCCGCCGTGCGCGAGGTTCTGGAGGAAACCGGCCACCACTGCACACCGGGGCCCCCGCTGCCCACGGTCCGGTATCTCGCGAACGGCCGCCCCAAAGAAGTCCTGTACTGGGCGGCCGAGGCGACGGACGGCATGTTCGTCCCCAACGACGAGGTGGACCGCATCGTCTGGCTCCCCCCGGAAGCGGCCCGCACCCACCTGACCCAGCCCCGCGACCGCGACCTGCTGGACGCGCTGCTGATCAGCGGGTGACCGGGGCGCGGTTTCGCCCCGGCGGGCGGCGCGGTTTCGCCCCGGCGGGCGGCGCGGTTTCGCCCCGGCGGGCGGCGCGGTTTCGCACCCGGGTCCGGGGTGCGGGGTTCCGTCCTCAAGCGCCGGACGGGCTTGATTGGTGCCCTGGTCCGGGGCGGGCCCGCGTCCACCCCACCCCGGGTCCGGGGCGGGTGGTTCCGTCCTCAAGCGCCGGACAGGCTCGGGATGCGCTGCCTGGCAACGGGGCGGGCCCGCGTCCGCCCCACCCCGGGTCCGGGGTGACCGGTTCCGTCCTCAAGCGCCGGACGGGCTTGGGAGGCGCTGCCTGGCAACGGGGGTGCCGCCGCGTTGTTCGGTGGTGGGGTGGG